>CAZNQQ010000001.1:0-40859 GCA_964575575.1 uncultured Candidatus Saccharibacteria bacterium
TTTTCTCTTCTCCTCCGCCTACGGCGGAGCGTGTTATTAGCTTAACTTCCGACGAAGTCTTACATTGCGGGCCCAGCAGGACTCGAACCTGCAGTCCTGGTTTTGGAAACCAGTGGTTTACCAATTAACCGATAGGCCCTTATTTTTTACCTTCTTTGTGCTCTGTCTGTCCTTTGCACCATTTACAATACTTCTTGAGCTCTATCTTGCGCTCAACTTTTTTCTTATTCTTTCTGCTCCAGTAATTGATTCTCTTACATTTGGAACATACTAGTTTTATTAATCTTTCTTGTGACATATTTATTATTTATATTGAGAGCTTACTATACTCGGTTTTAGCATTAAAGTCAATTATCTTCTAGCTACACTCTATCTCGTTCCAAGGGCCAAATCTGGTGTTGTCATAAAATGTTTTCATTATTGTATCTACGATAAGAAACGCCCCTAGAACGAAGATAAACCCTATAAATACATTGGTGAATATTTTGTTTGCGGACTTTATCTTGTCTGCGCTACCGCCAGCGGTCAGATACAAGAAGCCAGCATAGATAAACATAAGAGTTGCCACTATTACAGATATCGTAACTAGGAAAGAAAGTATGTTTTGTATCAACTGCACTATATGACACATCGTACACTTGTCTACGAATTCACCGTTTACAAGTTGTTCGTTGCATTTTGGAGCAAGCTGATCAAAGACGCCAGCTTCTGCTACAGCGACAGGTGTAAGTATTATCGCTAATACGAAAAAGAATATTAATACTTTCTTCATTAAGATAATTATACCACTTCTTTCTTTTCTTCTACAACTTCTTCTGTTGGTTTCTCTTCTTCTTTTATTTCTTCTTTTGGAGCTTCCGCTTCTGGAGCAGGAGTAGCTTCTTCGGCTGGAGCGGGTGCTTCTTCCTTAGGAGTTTCAGTATCTTCCGCTTTCTCTTCAGCTGGAGCTGCTTCTGCTGAAGTATCTCTTGTATTTTTCTTACCTCGAGACACGTGCTTCTTTTTAGTTTTTATAATCCCCTCTTTTCTGAGAATATTGTTAACAGTATCTGAAACCTGAGCTCCTTTTGAGATCCAGTATTCTACCCTGTCGCCTTTGATAGCCAC
The DNA here is from genome assembly GCA_964575575.1 of uncultured Candidatus Saccharibacteria bacterium. Taxonomy (GTDB): domain Bacteria; phylum Patescibacteriota; class Minisyncoccia; order Phycocordibacterales; family UBA2163; genus UBA2163. The sequence continues at coordinate 1,108 of CAZNQQ010000001.1, forward strand.
ATTGTCCTTTTTAGGGTCATATGAGCCTAAAATCTCTACGTTGTTACCGCTTTTTGGACCCTTTCTTGAGTCAGTACAAACAACCCTAAAAGAAGGGTCATTTCGGCGTCCAACTCTTTGTAATCGAATTTTTAACATAAGTAGCAAGATAATAACAGAAAATCGTTTTGATATCAAGCTATTTTCTGCTATACTCCAAGAATTATAGAATCTAATGGAAAATCAGGAAAATAAAGCTAAGAACTCTCATATAGAAGGTCCCATAACTGTCTCAAGGCGGGGTGTTGGTTATGTGCCCGTTGAAGGCTTTGAAGAAGATATAGAAATACCTAATGACTACATAAACACAGCCCTTAACAAAGATACTGTAGAAATAGCACTTTTACCTAAAGTAGAGGGGGAGCGTCTACGTGGAGAAGTGGTGAAAATAGTAGAACGCGCCAAAACCCAGTTCGTAGGTACAGTAGAAAAGAAAGATGGATTATCATTCTTAGCACCTGACGACCAAAGAATGTACACAGACATAATCCTCTCCCCCGAAAAAGAAATAGAAGACGGTATGAAAGTATTAGTTCAGATGGAAGACTGGACTGACCCAAAGAAAAACCCAGAAGGAAAGATTCTTGAAGTACTTGGAAAAAAGGGTGAGCACAATGTAGAAATGAAAGCTATCGTACTCGGGCATGGTTTTGATACTGGCTTCCCTGCTGAAGTAGAAAAAAACGCAAAAGAAATTGAAAACAAAAAAACAGAAATATTAAAAGCAGAAGAGAGTAAAAGGAAAGATTTTAGAAACGTTACAACCATGACCATAGACCCGCCCGATGCCAAAGACTTTGACGACGCACTCTCTCTCAAAAAGCTAGACAACGGTAACTTAGAGATCGGCATACACATTGCAGATGTGTCTCACTACGTAACTCCAGGGAGTCCTATAGACAAAGAGGCGCAAGAGCGTGCTACATCTATTTACCTTGTAGATCGTACAATACCCATGCTTCCGGAAGTGATCTCTAACGATGTATGTAGCCTAAACCCTAACGAAGACAAGCTCGCTTACTCTGCCGTGTTTGAAATCAATAAAGACGGCGAGGTACAAAACCACTGGTTTGGTGAAGCTATAATAAACTCTGACAGACGCTTTACATATGAAGACGCGCAGAAAACTATAGACGCAGGCCAAGGTGAATATTATGAAGAACTTAAAACACTAGACGACCTAGCTAAAGTTATCAGAAAGAAAAGATTTGAAGACGGCTCTGTATCATTTGAGCACGACGAAGTACGCTTTACTCTAGACGAGAACGGCAAGCCGATAGGAGTGGAGCGAAAAAAGATGTTTGATACAAACCACCTTGTAGAAGAATACATGCTTCTTGCTAACCGTGAAGTTGCCGAGTATGTGTTCAAGCTCAACAAAAAGGATTTGCTATTTATATACCGCGTGCACGATGTCCCAAATCCGGAGAAGATAGAAGCGCTTGAGGTGTTCTTAAAAGCTATTGGTTTTGACTTTCATCCTAAAGACTCTGGAGTTACTACACACGACCTAAACAATCTGTTTAAACAAATAGAAGGCAAACCTACAGAAGAACTTATCAAGATCTCTGCTATACGCTCTATGTCTAAAGCTGTTTATTCTACTAAAAACATCGGACACTTCGGGCTAGCTTTCAAATACTATACACACTTTACTTCCCCTATTCGTCGTTACCCTGACCTTATGGTGCATAGGATTATGAAGAGTCAACTAAGTGGGTACCAAATACCAGCCGACGAGCTTAAAAAATACAACAGCCTAACACTTGTATCAAACGACCAAGAAGCTGAAGCTACACAAGCAGAACGTGACTCTATTCGCTACAAACAAGTTGAATATATGAAAGACCATATCGGAGAAACTTTTGACGGCAAGATCTCAGGTGTAGCAGAGTTTGGACTGTTCGTAGAAGATGAAAATACTAAGTCAGAAGGGCTGGTGCATGTGAGCAAAATCGGTAACGACTTCTATACACTTGATAAAAAAACTTATAGCATTAAAGGTGAGCGAAGTGGTAAATCATACACTTTGGGAGACAAAGTAAAGATCAAACTAATGGGCGCAGACCTCGACAACAAAACCCTTGACTTTGTGATTGTGTAAATTTTTATATAGCACAAAATTCTCATACCTTTTTAGTGAAATCACTAAATTGGTATGAGAATTTTAAAACAATTTTTTTATTTCGAATCCTTCTGGTTTTTTATTTCTTGGATATTCCCTTTTCTATCGATTATAACCACTCTGTCATCATCCAAATAATTTGGCACCTCTTCAAGTAAATACAGTCTCTTTTTGTTTACAGCATCTTTTTCATCCTTTTGATCTTTATAAAATTTTTGAACAATGGCTGTTAGAGAATTTTTATCAAATTTGATAATTTTCAAACAGGTATTTTCTTGAAATATTTCACCTTTAGCAGGAATTGCGTGATATAGCCTAGCACCAAGATGACCAGCTGTAATTAATGTTGCACTTAACACTATTATTCCGATAAAAATAAATAAACCATATTTTATTACACCGATACTGCCTATTTGTATGCTACCCATTATCACAAAAACAACAGAGTTATTATTCCAATCACCAAAATCACGTATACCCAAGGATTCACACGAATCATTTTACTTCCTCCTTTTATAGAGCTAAAATTTTAATTTTTAAATCCTGCAGTACTATATCAGATTTAATTATTTTGTCAACAAAACTCTTGACTTTGTGATTGTATAATAAAAAAACCCCTTTCCTATCTAGCTAACTGCCAGATTGGTAAGGGGTTTTTATTTACATATTAAACTACTACTCATAATGCTCCGGAATCCAAACTTTTTCTTCATACTCTTGCCAGTAACCTGACGGTACAGAACGGTCTTCATAATGACCCTCAATCCTTCTGTCACCTTCGTAACGTTCTTCTACCCAAACTTTTTCAGTCTTGGTCGTATCAGCCCATTTTCTCTTTTTTATATACTCATAGTGGCCGTCTATTTTTTGTCGACCCTGACCAAAGCTAGATTGTCTTTCAAGCTCAAGCTGTCTATACAATGCTGCTTTTTCAGCTGCTTCTCTTTTTTTGTCCATATGATCCCCAACAAGTGCTCCACCTACAGCTCCTGCTCCTGCTCCTATTGCAGCTCCCATTCCTGTATTACCAGTCAGTGCTCCAATACCTGCACCAAGACCAGCTCCAATACCTGCACCAAGACCAGTTCCTTTTTGTGTGGTTGTCATACAACCAGTTGCTAACACTGAAAGCGCAGCAATACAAATGATACTAACGATAATCTGCTTCACTTTTCGCCTCCTTCAAAAATAAAGATATAAAGCTAAATTTAATATAGAATTATCAATACAAACCAATTCTGACAAAACTATATCAGACCTAATTAACTTGTCAATTGGCTATTATTTAGCTATTATTTACATATGACTAATGAGTCAGGAAAAAAGAATAAACTAAGCACAGAGCCGTACAAAGGAGTACGGGATTTTTATCCGGAAGAGCAGGCGGTGCAAGACTATATATTTAGCAAATGGCAGAAAACCGTGGAAAGTTTTGGCTACGCTGAATACGGAGCATCTATCCTTGAGCCTACAGAGCTTTATGAAGCAAAGTCAGGCGAAGAGCTTATAAACGAGCAGACTTACACTTTTAAAGACAGGGGGGACAGAAATGTGACACTTAGACCTGAGATGACCCCCACAGTTGCAAGGATGATAGCAGCAAAAAGAAGAGAGCTTAGCTTCCCTCTCCGACTGTACACAATAGCAAACGCTTTTCGGTATGAACGCCCACAACGCGGACGCGTGCGTGAACATTGGCAACTCAATGCTGATCTCTTTGGCGCAGAAGGAATAGATGCTGACGCAGAAATAATCTCACTTGCCTATCAGATCCTTACAGACATGGGTGCAAAAGAAAGTGATTTTGAAATTAAAATAAACTTCGCTGGAATACTAACTCAGTATTTAAAAAAGAAATTTAACCTAGATGACAGTAAAGCAGAAAAACTTGTTAAAGTAATAGACAGATATGGCAAAATCTCTGACGAAGATTTTGAAAAACGAGCTAAAGATATAATTGGAGACAAAACTCCAGAGCTTTTAGATATTTTAAAGAAAAAAGATATAAGTGAGTTTGATGATTACGAAGAGATTAAATACTTGGAAAAGCTTAAAAACAAGCTAGATATTGAAGTAGAGGTGGATCCATTCTTAACACGTGGGTTTGATTACTACACTGGAATGGTTTTTGAAGTTTATGATACTAATCCTGAGAATAATCGCTCTGTCTTTGGTGGTGGGCGCTATGATAATTTGCTTGAGATATTTGACACGGAGAAGGTTCCTGCTGTTGGTTTTGGTATGGGGGACGTGCCTGTTAAAAACTTCCTTGAAGTACGCGGGCTTTTGCCAGAATATGTCTCTACTACTGATTTGATGCTATGCACTCTATCTGTCGAGAACATCCCATTTGCACAAGGTTTAGCTACAAGGCTTCGTGAGCAAGGGCTTAACGTCGCAGTGGACATAGGCGAGCGAAAGATAGACAAACAAATAAAAACAGCCGACAAACAAAGTATTCCGTTCGTTATGTGTATTGGTGACGAAGAAGAAAAGACTGGTAAATTTAAACTAAAAGAACTAAAAACTGGTAACGAAGTAGAGATAACCGAAGAAGAAATAAAAAATATAATATTCTAAAGTGCGTAAGATAACTTTTGACATTGAAACAAGTAATATATTTCAAGATGTAGGTAAAGCTGACCCTGCCCTTTTAGACTTGTCTGTAATATGTGTACATGATTCAGAAACTGATGAATATAGCACTTACCTTCAAGAAGAACTCTCACAACTATGGCCTCTTATAGAAAAGGCGGATATGCTTATAGGCTACAACTCCGACCATTTTGATATACCACTTTTAAACAAGTACTACCCAGGAGATCTTACTCGTATAAAAAGTTTAGATATTCTAAAAGAAATAAAAAATTCTCTAGGTAGAAGGATAAAGCTAGACTCTGTAGCAGAAGGTACACTTGGCAAAAAGAAAATAGGCCACGGACTAGACGCGATAACTTGGTGGAAAAACGGAGAGGTGGAAAAGGTCAAAAAGTATTGCAAAGAAGACGTGAAGATCACAAAAGAGATATATGATTATGCACTTAAAAATGGGGTACTCAAATACAAAGATTTAAGTGAAAATCGTGAGATAAAGCTTGATACTTCAAGGTGGGAAGAGAAGAAGGATGAAGGCTCAATGACACATACTTTACCCTTCTAAATACAATATGATATAATAGCTAGATTATTAAGGGGTAAATTTAAATATAATTATGGATAGTAAATTAATGGTGCCGGTATCAATAGTAATAGCGGCGATAGTAATAGCAGGTGCGCTATTTATGGTAAACAAAGGAGATTCTCCTAATATACCTGGTGACGGCGACACTGTGCCAACAAACGGTGAGGTAGCCAAGGACATGAAGCCTGTATCAGCCGACGATCACATCCTAGGTAATCCAAATGCTGAAGTTGTTATTGTTGAATACTCTGACACCGAATGTCCATTCTGTAAGAGATTCCACGAGACAATGCATCAGGTTATAGATGAGTATGGTAAAGACGGAAAAGTAGCATGGGTATATCGTCATTTCCCTCTTACACAACTTCACTCAAAAGCTCAAATAGAAGCTGAAGCTACAGAGTGTGCATTTGACCAAGGTGGTAACACAGCGTTCTGGACATACACAGACAAGGTGTACGAGATGACTCCATCAAACAACGGTCTTGATCTAGACGAACTTCCAAATATTGCAGAAGAGATCGGACTTGATCGTGTAGAGTTTGAACGATGTCTTGACGACAGAGACAACAAAAAGAAGGTTGAAGACCAGCTTGCTGACGCATTTGCTTCAGGTGGAAGAGGAACTCCTCACAACATAATGATTATCGGGGACGAAAAAGTTGAGATCCCAGGAGCTCAACCCTTCTCAGCAATGAAAGCAGCAATCGACGCAGTCCTAGCAGAAAACGCAGCTGACACTACAGAAGAAGTAACAGAAACAACAGAATAAACAGAATTTAAAAAACACCGCAAGCCTCCAGCTTGCGGTGTTTTTTATTGCATCATTTCTCTAATCTTGCAATATTCACACTCTTTTTTGTCGCACTTTTTGTCCCAGAAATCTAAGTGTAGGATTTCTTTTGCAGTCTTTCTTATAGTTTCTTTAAGCTCTTTTAGATCCTCGTCTGTTATTACAAACTTCTCTTTATGGTATTTACCTTTCTCGTCCGGCTGTACGAAGTCTATCTCACCTGAGACCATATCAAACTTCCTATCGTCATATAAATCCAAAAGCAGTTTATAAAACACAAGTTGGCGCTTATAATTCCCATTTGAAGTTTTAGTATTACCTTCTATTATGTTTCTACTTTTTGGTTTACCTGTCTTATAATCAACTACATTCACAGAGCCATTGCCGTCCAATACTTCTATCTTATCCAAGTTCCCTCTTAATTTAATATCTTCAAACAATACACTCACCTTAAATTCATTGAGTATTTTTTCTATACCAGAGCTCTTCCAGCTTTCTTTGTAAGTATCATAATACCCAGAGATCGCTTCTTTGCCTTTCTCAAATGTTTCTTTATATTCACTCTCAGAGAACGGCTGGCTACCCAGATAATCTTCAAATAAAACTAACATATTGTCTTTCCCGATCAACTCCCCACCTTCTAACTTATCAAACAAATCTTTAAGCGTATAATGCACTGCATTACCAAACATCATGTGCTTATTAGAAGCCTTAGGTATACGCAAAAGAGAACTATAGAAATAATTCCACGGGCATTCTAGATAGTTGTTAAGCGCTGTTACAGAAAGCCCTTGCTCTTTGAACAGCTCATTTAGAAACTCTTTGTCTTTCACAGAGATTCTTATATCCTTTTTAGGTGCTAAAAACTCTTCTTGCTTAATGCCACCCTCAAAAGAATCTACATCAAACTCTTCTACATACTTAGTATCGATTTCCTCTATGAACTGAGAGGGAAGTTGCGGTTCTCCATTTTCCCCTTCTTTAGAATAGCTAATATTTACTCCCAACCTTGCGCGCGTAAGTGCCACATAAAAGAGCCTTCTGTCATCGTCATTATTGCCATCTTCATCCTTTTCAAGTGCTTTTATAGGAACTTTAAAGTGCTCTATCATTCGCTTGTTTCCCCAGTGCTTATCATACGCTCCTACAATATACACCCAATCAAACTCCAAGCCCTTAGACTTATGCGCTGTCATAAGACGAACTTTTTTAGGGATTACAGATTTAGAATCTTTCTTTACTAGTATGTTGTGCTCTTCTAGCAAATCTATATGTTCTATAAAATCAGGTAGTTTGTATTCCCTATGATTCTCTACAAGCTTTCTTGCAGTGTCAAAGAACCCAGAAAGTTTTGCTATTTTTTCTGTTGCTTCAGAGCCTCCAAGCAAATGGTTAAGAAAACCAGATTCTTCTACCACAATCTCTAAAAGCTCTGTGAGGGATCTGTTTTTAGAGAAACTCTTCCACGCATTCATTAAACTATATAATTTGTGTAATTTTTCATACTCTTCTACTCCAGCATCTTTGATATTATCTTCTGATTTTAATATGTCGTAAATATTTATTTTTGTTTTTTTAGAATATGCAGAAAGTTTGTATATATCAAGTCCAGAAAGTTTTAAGAAATCTGCATGAAGCACTGGGAGTATCATTTCATCATTACCTAAATCATTTACAGCGCGCAAAAGGGAAATGAGTTTGCGCATATCATTATCAAGTAAAATATTTTGGTCAGACTCAACCACAAACGGAATATTATTCTTCTCAAAGATTTGCATTATCGCATCTACGTCTTTATTGTTTCTATAAAGCACTGCGATCTCTTCGGGGGCTACGCCTTTTTCTATTTTTTCTTTTATATCTTTCGCCAGAAATAAATATTCATATCCTTGCTTTGAAAACGCTCTCAAGCCAATCTTACTCTCCCCTTCACCTTCAACATTTTTTCTTCCCTCTAAGCAAGGTCGGACCTTTCTGTGGATAACTTTTTCGTCAGAATCTGGCTTTATAGAGCCGTTTATTAGAGAATGTGCGGAGTCTAGGATGTGCTGGTACGAACGATAGTTTTGAACGAGTGTTACAGAGATAGCATTCCTATACAAATTCTTAAAGTATAAAAAGTTCTCTAACGATGCACCTTGAAAGCGAAAGATAGCTTGCTTCTCATCCCCCACTATAAAAAGATTAGGATTCTCATGGTAACTTGCCAAAAGTTCTAAGAGTCTGTTTTGTGAATTATTAGCGTCTTGGTGCTCGTCTGCAAGTACGTATTGGTATTCTTCCTGTAGAGATAGAAGTAAGTCAGCGTCATTCTCAAGCGCTTTAATAGTCTCTATGATCATATCTTCATAGTCATAAAGTCTTCGCTCTCTTAATTGCTCTTCGTATAATTCATAAATAAGAGCAAGCTCTTCGTTTTTTTCAATCTTTTTTTGAAGTGTCGCATACTTCCCTTTCATCTTTCCTTTGTGGGCGCCCTTTTCGTGATAAAGATCGTCTATTTTTTTAAATTCACTGTGCTGACTCTTTATGCTTTTTGCTAATTCTTCTGGAGCAACATTTTCTCTCTTTAGTTCACTTATTTTCCCACGAATAGAGTTAAGATAGAAAAAGTTGTCGCCAAATGGCTTTAACTTTTTGAGATCAGAATTTTTTATAATATCTTTAAGTATTGATATCTTCTCTATGTCGTTTAAGTGATTCGCACCGATAATTTTAGGAAACGAATCTGGAAAACGTCTTATCACCTCATTACAGAATCCATGGAATGTAAATATTCCAACTCTATAACCAGCACTTCCTATAATCTCTACAAGTCTTTTGCGCATAGAAAACACACCTGACTCTGTAAAGGTGAGTGCCAAAACGCTGTCAGGTGTCGCATCTGTCTTTTTAAGTATATTTGCTATACGGAGCGTAAGAATCTGCGTCTTGCCAGTCCCCGGCCCGGCTATCACCATCACAGGCCCTTCTATAGCGTCCACTGCCTGTCTTTGTTGTGTATTTAGCTTATTATATAGCCCCTGAAATTTCGGAGTCGTTACCATTAGGTTGATTATATCACACCTAAAACAATGCCTGTTTTAATGCAATCCAATCTGATAATCGTAAAGATATTTATATACTCCGTCTTTGATTTTTATAAGATCGTCATGTTTTCCTTCCTCTACAACTTGACCTGCTTTAAATACCAAAATCTTATCTGCTTTTCTTACAGTACTTAGTCTGTGGGCTATGACAAATGTAGTTTTGTCTTCCATAAGTCGCTCCAGTGATTCTGTAATAAACTTCTCCGTTTTTGCATCAAGTGCACTTGTCGGCTCGTCCAAAATAAGTATTTTGGGTTCCTAAGCATTGCTCTGGCAATAGCTATGCGTTGCTTTTGACCAACAGAGAGTCGAATACCTCTCTCACCTACTACTTGATTATACTTCTTTGGAAATTGCTCTATAAATACATCTGCATGAGCTTCTCTAGCCGCTTCTTTTACCTGCTCTTCAGTTGCCTTAAAACTTCCATATTTTATATTATGCTTTACCGTATCATTAAACAAAACTGGTTCTTGTGGTACTATCGCTATATTTTGACGAATAGATTTAAGACTCGTCTCTTTAGTATTATATCCGTCGATAAGCACCTTACCTTTACTTGGGAAATAATACCCAGATACAAGTTCCATCGCTGTGCTTTTTCCCACTCCAGACTCGCCAACAAGAGCAACTGTCTCACCAGCATTTACTTTAAAATCAAGATCTTTTAAAACAGTAGGTTCATTGTTTTTATATGCAAAGAACACGTTCCTGAATTCTACGCTTCCATTAAAATCCTTACTATCAATATTTTCTTTACCATCTTCATATTGTTCTGTTGGTAGTAGTAATATTTTTTCCGCTCTTTCAATAGCTACTATTCCATTTTGGATTATCTGCCAATGATGACCAAGCGTAATAAAAGGTCCAAAAACCATAGCGGCATAACCATTAAGAGCGATAAGCTCTCCAATAGTTATACTATCTTTCTGGATAAGACCAACAGATATTACAAATATAGAAATCTGTGTAAATAGTACAATAGTCCTCTGGTAAAAATTGATACTAGACCAAATCTTCTGAACTTTATACCAAATACTAAATGCTCCTCCAACAAATTTACCCCAAATCTTTTTTCTTTCGTGAGATTCTGCACCAGATTGTTTAATTGCTTGAAAATTACTTATGACACCAAAAGAATAACCATAAGATTTACCCCATGCTTCCTGCCCTTTTTTCTGCAACTTAACAATAGGTGGTACTATTATAAAAAGTGTAAAGATATATAAAATTATTCCTGCTACTAGCACAGACGCCAACAAAGGACTAATGTATGCAGCGATACCAAGACCAATCACTACACTAAGAATTTGTGGTGCAATAGATATAACTACATTATTAAGAAGACTAAAGATAGCTTCGCTAGCACGTCTAATCTTATCCCACACTTCACCTGTTTTATGTTCTTTATAGAATGGTACTGTAAGTTCTAATAGATGCGCTGTAGCATTAGCAAGATATTCTGCGTGCACAAGGATAGCTATTCTTTTACCTCTTTTATCTATAAACCAATCTGCTGAATTAGCAAAAATTTGTATGATTCCAAACAATATTACAAAACCCATCCAAAGTGGTATTTTATAATTAAAATACTCTACCATTTTTGAGACATCTAATATTGCATCAAAAAAGCTTCCAACAATATACGGTACTGCAGCGTTTGCAAAACCTGATATGACACCAAGAAAAGACAAGAGTATTATCTCTTTTTTATATTTAAATAAATATTTAAGAAGGATTTTGAATCCTTTTTTTGTTGGTTTTCTTCTGTTTTTCGACATAAGGTAATATTATACCACGTTTTTAACAACCCAACCGGTTGAGTTGTTTAAAATGGCTTAAAATAAGGGTTATTTTATCTAGTACAAGGGCGACCCTTGTACTAACTCGGCTATGCGAAAGCCAAGTTAGTAGTTTTTGAGACGAGTGGATTTTTCGTGTTTTTGGATTTTTTCTAAGGCTTTTGCTTCAATCTGCCTAATACGTTCACGTGTCACACCAAACTCTTTACCTACTTCTTCAAGAGTATGATAAATTCCATCTGCAAGTCCGTTACGCATCTCTAAGATCTTTTTCTCTTTTGGTGAAAGGTCGTCAAGAATCTCTTTTATTTGATCTGCTAATATTCTAAGTGAGGTATCCTGATCTGGCGATGAGATCTTGTCGTCTTTTATAAAGTCTCCTAGTGTTGATTTCTCATCACCATCATCCCCCACTGGTCTCTCAAGTGAGATCGTGTCTTGGCTTATCTTTTCTATTTGGTAAATTTTCTCAATCTCTATATCCATCTCTGTCGCTATCTCCTCTGCAAGCGGGTCACGCCCAAGGTCTTGTGAAAGCCTTCTGAACACTTGTTTGTACTTTGCAATGGTCTCAACCATGTGCACAGGTATTCTAATAGTTCTTGACTGGTCAGCTAGAGCACGTGTGATAGCCTGCCTGATCCACCAAGTCGCATAAGTAGAGAATTTATAACCTTTTGTATAATCAAACTTGTCTACCGCTTTGAATAGTCCTAGGTTGCCCTCTTGAATAAGGTCAAGCAGTGTAAGATCGGGAGAACGCCCAACATAACGCTTCGCAATAGAAACCACAAGACGTAGGTTCGCTCTTGCAAGTAAGTTTCTCGCTTCGTCGTCTCCATCTAAGATCCTCTTGGCAAGTTCTCTTTCTTCCACGCCTTTGAGGAGCGGGTATTGCCCGATTTCTCTTAAATACATTTGTATAGAATCATGAGAAGAAATATCGCTACCTCTTTTGTATGTATTTTTCTTTTCCAATAACTCGGCACTTGAATCTCCTAGCATTCCACCACTTTCAAGCACATCAATGTTTGCAGCATTAAACTTTTCATATAGCTCCTCCAAGAAAATAATATCTTCTTCTATGGCTGGGAACTCCTTCAATATCTCATCGTATGTTACAAAACCTCTTTGACGCCCCTTTACTAAAAGCTCTTCGGCCTTTTTCTGAAGGTTTTTTGCTTTTCTACTTATTGTCTTCTTGGCTGGAGCTTTTTTAGCTTTTTTAGCTGTTTTTTTAACAACTTTTTTCTTAGTAACTTTCTTTTTGGCAGCCTTTTTTACCACCTTCTTTTTAGTCACCTTTTTAGTTGGAGCTTTCTTAACTTTCTTTACCACCTTCTTTTTGGCAGTCTTTTTTAGGGGAGCTTTTTTCTTTATTATTTTTTTTGTCTTTTTCGCCATATATAAATTTATTTAGAGATATTTGATAATTTGTCTGAAAGCTTTTTATACTTCTTTGTTAACTCGTCAACCTTCTTATCTTCTCCTCCTTCTGTCTCAACTAATTTTAACTCCTTTAATACTTCGTCCATATCTTCTTTGAGGTATTCTTGTTCAAGATTGCTTAAAAGCTCATCTACCTCAACCTTCAGCGCCTGTTCTTCATTTGTATGAAGACGCTCAACTTCAAATAACAATTCTTCTATATTATCGCGCTTTTGTGTAAGATGCAAAGTTTTTTCATTGCCTAATATACGTTCTAATTCTTTTATTACACTTTTTGTGTCTATAGTAGGATTGTCTATACTTTCCTGCCATAAAAATATTCCTGAAATCTTATCTTCTATTGAACTCTTTTTTCCGCCAGCTGGCGGATTTTGTCCTTTGTTTGCATCTTCAGCATATGCCTCAGCATTTTCTTCAACGTGCACTTTTGAAAGTTCTTCTCGTACAACACTATCTGTTAGTCCAAGCTTTCCTGCAAAGATAGAGATAAAGTGTTCTTGATCAATCTTATTTGAAATATTAGCAATATACGGAAGAACACTTTGGGATGCTTTTAATAATAACTTCCTTTTGTCATCTATTGTTTCCAGAAGAACGTTAAGAGAAAACTCCACGATATGCTTTGCATCTCTTATTGCGTTTTTCCATTCTTCTTTGTCTTTCTTAATTACATCTGCAGGGTCCTCACCATCTTTTAAATGCGCGACTTTGACGTCCATTTCATTTTGAAGTCCTACAATAGCGCTTTTACCAGATGACGCTACTCCAGCTTTGTCTGAATCAAATGCAAGTACAACATTGCCAGACAATCGCTTCAGTAAACCTATGTGTTCTAGAGTCAAAGCCGTACCAGAGAGTGCTACTGTATTTGTAAATCCTGCCTGATGCGACATAAGTAAATCCATTTGACCTTCAACAACTATAGAGAAATTCAGCTTTCTTATAGAGAACTTTGCTCTGTCGTAGCCATAAAGTATTTTTGACTTGCTAAAGAGTATAGTCTCAGGAGAGTTTATATATTTTGCAGACTTCTCATCGTCTTTGAAGATCCTACCTGAAAATGCGACTACTCTACCAGAATTGTCAAAGATAGGGAACATTATCCTACCTCTAAATCTATCGTAATAATCAGTACCGTCTTCCTTTTTCTTTATGAGTCCTACTTTTTCAATCTCTTGTACAGTATATTTCTCTTTCAAGTGATCATATAGACTACCCCAAGAATCACCAGCGTAACCAATACGCCAATTCTCTATGGTCTTTTCTTCCAGACCACGATCTTTCAGATACTTCTGGATATCTTTTTCCTTCTTTAGATTATCTTCAAAAAACTGATTCGCTGTCTCCATCACACCATAAAGGCGAGTTCTCTCGTCTTTGTCTTGTTTTTTTTCAAACACTATCTGAACCCCAGCTTTCTCACCAAGTACTTTAAGTGCTCCTACAAAATCCAAACCTTCAAACTGCTCCACGAAAGAAAAGATATCCCCCTTTGCATTGCATCCAAAACAATAGTAAGAATTCCTGGTAGGAGACACGAAAAAAGACGGTGTCTTCTCGTTATGAAATGGACATCTAGCTCTGAAGTTGCTCCCCGCCTTCTCTAATTTTAAGTACTGCGAAACTACATCTACGATCCCAAGTCTTTCTTTTATTTGTTCAACTTGTGATGACATATGATAATTTTTGCTAACTAATGAATATTACTCTTCTACTTCTTCTTCGTTATTTTCTTCGTTTATTACTTCTTCAATCATCTCTGATTTAGCGCTTCCTTTAAATCCTGTTCCTGCTGGTATAAGACGTCCGATAATAACATTTTCTTTAAGACCTACTAACTTGTCTTGATTCCCTCTTATTGATGCATTTATAAGTATCTTTGTAGTATTCTGGAACGATGCAGCTGAAAGGAAACTCTTTCTAGAAAGTGACACTTCTGAAATACCAAGTACTAGAGATTCTGCAGTTGGTGCTGTGTCGCCGTTTTCTTTAGCTCGCTCTTGCGCATTTGCAAACTGATAACTCTCAATGACATCTCCGGTTGTAATACTCTCGTCAGATGATTCTTTAACTTTAAGTCGTGAGAACATTTGCTTGATAATAACCTCTATGTGCTTTCTTGAGATTGAAGCTCCTTGAAGTTCATAGATTCTATTGATCTCACTAATGATATATTCTTGCGCCTTTTCTTTACCTCCAAATTTGAATAGTTCGGTTATATCTGCTGAACCGTCTGTCAGGAACTGTCCTTTGGTTACCTTGTCTCCAACTTTAACAAGAGCCATTCTTCTAAAGTGTACTGGATATTCTGTATTTTTCTTAGATTTTGTGGCTTTCTCACCGCCGTCTGGTAGTAAGATTATAGTCTTTTCTTTACCATCGTTTGTTACCTCTGAGACAACTCCGTCAACACGTGCGATAAGAGCTGGGTTTTTAGGTGAGCGCTTCTCAAATACTTCTTCCACACGTGGCAAACCTTGTGTAATGTCTCCACCCACTGAAGCTGTACCTCCTGTATGGAACGTACGCATAGTAAGCTGTGTACCTGGTTCACCGATCGCTTGTGCTGCGATAGTACCAACCGCTTCACCTATAGCTACCATCTCTCCTGTAGTCATATCTACACCATAACAACCCTGACATATTCCTTGCTTTGTCTTACATACCATAGGGGAACGAACACTCACGCTTGTTACTCCGGCATCTTCAACCTTCTTTGCTTCCTCCGGTGTTAGCAATACTCCTTTTTTAACCAATACCGTACCTTTTGAATCTTTAACGTCTTCAGCTAATATTCTTCCTTTTACGTTTTTAGCAATAGAGATCTCAAGACCTGAAGAACTTATCTTGTCTATTATTACTCCTTCTTTTACTCCACAATCTTTTTCTGTGATTATAGCGTCTTGTGCAACATCAAAGAGTCTTCTTGTTAGGTACCCTGCTTTAGCGGTTTGAAGCGCTGTGTCAGCAAGACCTTTACGTGAACCGTGAGTTGTCACGAAGTATTCAATAGGTGTTAGACCCTCTTTCATTGAAGCAACAATCGGGAACTCGATCGTCTCTCCTTTTGTGTTTTGCATAAGTCCAACCATACCTGACATCTGTGTTACCTGACCGATAGAACCTCTAGCACCTGACTTCCACATGTCATAAACTGAACCATCTTTCTTTAAAGTATCTGGGATCTGTTTTTCTATTTCGTTTTTAGCACCAATCCAAGTTTCTATGTTCATTCTTCTTTTTTCTTCTTTTGAAAGAAGTCCATCATTAAATTGTCCTAGTATTTCTTTTGATTTTTCTTTTGCAGCTTTGACTACTTCATCCTTTCCTTCAGGTACAATAACTTCATCAATTCCCCAAGTAATACCAGAGTGTGTAGCGTACTGGAATCCGAATTTTTTAATCTTGTTTATTATAGATGAGATCTGATCAAGTCCGTATACTTTTACAAGGTCTTCTACAAGAGCCATCATACTTCTGTTTGTTATCTCATAGTCTACATATGGATAATCGTTTGGAAGTGTACTGTTAAACTTGATCCTTCCTACTGATGTTTCAAACGGTTTACCTTCAAATTTTGCATACCTTGGCTTGTCTGATGGAAGTACTTTTATCTTTGCTCTAAATCCTACCTCACCGAAGTCGTATGCTGTGATCGCGTCGTTTGGAGATGCGAAAATCTTTCCTTCACCTTTGTCTCCTTCAATTATCTTAGTCATCCAATAACAACCAAGTACGATATCGAGCATCTTTGATGAAATCACAGGGTCGCCGTTACCTGGTTTAAGTATGTTTTTGTTTGCAGATATAATGTTCTTTGCTTCTGCTTGCGCTTCGCGTGAGAGTGGCAAGTGAACCGCCATCATGTCTCCGTCAAAGTCCGCGTTAAATGCAGGACATACAAGTGGGTGTACCTGAATAGCCTTTCCTTCAATAAGAACTGGTCGGAATGCTTGGATACCTTGCCTGTGAAGTGTAGGAGCTCGGTTTAGCATTACATACTTACCCTTAATCACTTCTTCTAGGATTGCCCATACTTCAGGGATACCTTCGTCTATAAGTCGTCCTGCACCACGGATGTTGTATGCAAGTTCTCTTTCTAATAGCTTTGCAATAACAAATGGTCTAAACAGCTCAAGCGCCATGTGTTTTGGAATACCACATTCATCTAGCTTAAGATCAGGACCTACAACGATCACTGAACGTCCTGAATAGTCTACACGTTTTCCAAGTAGGTTCTGCCTGAAGTACCCTTGCTTTCCTCTAAGATAATCAGATAGTGACTTGAGTGGCCGCCTTTGAGCTTGGCTCATAGCAGAGAACAATGTGTTGCCGTGACGTATTGAGTTGTCCAAAAGCGCGTCCACAGCTTCTTGCAAGATTCGCTTTTCGTTACGCAAGATTACGTCTGGTGCGTTTATTTCTTTTAGTTTTCGAAGTCTATTGTTTCTGTTTATTACTCTTCTGTAAAGATCGTTTACATCAGAAGTAGCGTGTCGTCCACCTTCAAGCGCTACCATCGGACGAAGTGCTGGTGGGATCACAGGGATACGAACCATAAACATCCATTCAGGTCTTATACCTGACGCATCCATTGATCTAAGCAAGCTTAGTCTTTTGTTAAGTTTTTCTCTTTCTACTGAACCTGCTTTCTCCAGAGCTTCCTCTAGTTTTCCGATAAGTTTCTTAAGATCAAGGTTTTTGAAAATATCATAAATAGCTTCAGCTCCTATACCAGTCTCAAAGAGTGTTCCGTATTTGATAATATATTTGTGATATACGATCTCGTCTAATACTGCACCTTCTTGTATACCTTCTATCTCTTTTTTGGTTTCCAAAAACATTTCTTTAAGTTTTGTTTTTGTTTTGTCGTCATTTGCAGATTTTACTTTTGTTTTGTATTCAGTATCAAGCTCTTTTAGGACTCTTTGCTTTTCGTTTTCAATAACCTTTGTGATGATGTACCCTGCAAAATATATTACTTTCTCTACATCTGAAGCAGATATACCAAGCACAAGAGAAATCCTTGATGGAATACTTCTCAAGAACCAAATGTGTGACACTGGTGTTGAAAGCTCAATGTGCCCCATGCGCTCGCGTCGTACAACTGAACGTGTGATCTCTACGCCACAACGTTCACAGATTATCCCGCGGTAACGAATACCTCTGTATTTTCCACAGTAACATTCATAGTCTTTTTCTGGACCAAATATCTTCTCGTCAAAGAGACCTGCTTTTTCTGCGCGTTGTGTTCTGTAGTTTATAGTTTCAGGTTTTGTAACTTCACCAAATGACCAGTCTAGGATTGCATCAGGAGATGCAAGCTTAAGTGAAACTGTATCAAAGTTTTCTGTATTAAACGCTGATTTGTGTGTTTTATTATTCATATTAGTTTTTCTTAAGCTGAATATCAAGAGATAGTCCGCGAAGGTTATTAAGTAATACGTTAAACGACGCTGGAGTATGTGGATGTCTTATCTTCTCTCCTTTAACTATTGCATCAAACGTTTCTGAACGACCCAATATGTCATCTGATTTTATTGTGAGCATTTCTCGAAGCGTATATGCTGCTCCGTAACCAAGAAGTGCCCACACTTCCATCTCTCCAAACCTTTGTCCTCCTGACTGTGCCTTTCCTCCAAGTGGTTGCTGTGTAATAAGAGAGTACGGACCTATTGAACGCATGTGTATCTTGTCGTCCACCATATGGTGAAGCTTCAAGATATACATATACCCAACTGACACGTCTTGGTTAAATACCTCTCCTGTTCTACCGTCATACAGTGGCATCTTACCGTCTTCTTTAAATCCTGATTTCTTAAGTTCTTCTTTTACTTCTTTTTCAGTTGCTCCTGCAAAGGACGGCACTACAGCCTGATAACCCAAAGTGTTTGCAGCTAGCCCCAAGTGAAGCTCCAATATCTGACCCAAGTTCATACGTGACGGCACTCCAAGAGGTGTCAAAATAACATCAACCGGCTGTCCGTCCTCTGTGTATGGCATATCTTCTTCTGGAAGAATTATAGAGATAACTCCCTTGTTTCCGTGACGTCCTGCAAGCTTATCTCCAACTGAAACGCTTCTAAGTTGTGCCACTGTAATATGTATTCGTTTTATAACTCCAGACTCAAGGTTGTCTCCGTTTTCTCGTGAGAACACCTTTACACCGATAACTCTTCCTTTCTTTCCACCTTCAAGTCGTAGTGACGTGTCTTTTACATCTTTTGCTTTTTCTCCGAAGATCGAACGAAGTAGCCGCTCCTCTGGTGTAAGCTGTGACTCACCCTTTGGAGTTACTTTACCCACTAGGATGTCCCCAGTTCTTACTTCAGCACCGATGCGTACTATTCCGTCTTCATCTAAATTCTTTAGTTTACCTTCTCCTACGTTTGGAATATCGTGCGTGGTAACTTCAGGTCCAAGCTTTGTATCGCGGACGTTTACTTCAAACTCGTCTATTCTTATAGTTGTAAACCTACTGTCTTTTACTACACGTTCTGAGATAATTATCGCGTCTTCGTAGTTTGCACCAAACCATGACATAAAGGCTACTCTTAGGTTCTGCCCAAGTGCGATCTGTCCTTTGTCTGTTGATGAAGTATCAGCAAGAAGGTCTCCCTTTTTAACCTTGTCCCCAAGTGAAACTGATGGTCGCTGATGAAATACTGAAAAGTCGTTTGTTTTTGAAAAGTTTATAAGGTCGTACTGTGTCTTTTCTCCCTTTGTACTTTCAACAACTATTTTCTTTGCGTCTATTTGTTTAACAGTACCATCTGTCTTTGCAAGTACTACTCGTCCAGAGTTACGTGCAGCTCCTTCTTCCATACCTGTTGCTACAAGAGGAGCTTCAGGAACTATAGAAGGTGTAGCTTGTTTTTGCATGTTAGAACCCATAAGTGCACGGTTTGCGTTGTTGTGTTCAAGGAATGGGATCATCGATGTTGCAGATGAAAATGCTTGGTTTGTAGCAACATCCATAAAGTGCACGTCGTTCTTGGCAACAAGATTTGGCTCGCCTCCTTTACGTACCTCTACCATTTCGTCAATGATTTTGTTTTCTGTGTATTTTGTCGCAGCATGTGCGATATTGTACTGCTCTTCTTCGTGAGCATTTAGGTATACTATCTCGCCAGTTATCTTTCCACTTTCTATCTTTGCATATGGTGTCTCTATCATTCCGTATTCATTTATTCGTGCGTATGTTGCAAGTCGCAAGATAAGACCAATGTTTGGACCTTCCGGAGTATGAATAGGGCAAAGCCTTCCGTAGTGTGACGGGTGTACGTCTCTAACCTCAAAACCAGCTCGCTTTCTGTCCAAACCTCCAGGACCAAGTGCTGAAAGTGTTCGCAAGTCTTCAAGTTCTGAAAGAACGTTCTGCTGACTCATAAACTTAGAAAGCTGTGATGTTGTGAAAAACTCTTTAATACTTGCTTGGAGCGGACGTGGGTTTACAAACTGGACGGGAAGTGTGGTTTCAGAATCTACAGTGGACATTCTGTCTTGAATGTTTCTTTTCATTCGTGACATTCCAACTCTAACCTTCTGTTGAAGCATTTCTCCAACGTATCGTACTCGTCTGAAACCAAGGTGGTCAATGTCGTCTGCTTCAGCTCTTGGTGTATTATTTAGCTCTACAATGTGTGAGACAATAGTAACAATATCGTCAAGAGAAATGGATCGTCTATCCATCTCATCTTTAGATATAGCTTTTTTAAATCTCTGATTGAAACGATGTCGTCCAACCTTAGAAAGATCGTATCTGTCCTCGCCAAAGATTGAGTCTATAAACTCTTTAGCATGCGCTGGTGTTGCAGGATCTCCGTCTCTTAGTTTTTTGTGTATTTCAATATATGCTTCTTCTATAGTCTTTGCAGTACTTGCCTCAATAGAAGCGTTGATCATTTCTTTTGTGTGCTTGTTGTTTGCAAACAAAGAAACTAGATCTCTGTCAAAATGCGCTCCCAAGATTCGCAAAAGCGAAGTGATAGGGAACTTTCGTTTTCTGTCTATCTTTACATATATTACGCCGTCTGGTTCTGACTCTATCTCTATCCATGCTCCTCGTGCAGGGATGATCTTTGCTCCGAAGTGTGTTTTTCCTTTAAGTTCTTGTGAAGTAAAGAACACACCAAAAGAACGAGCAAGCTGTGACACAACTACTCGTTCTATTCCATTTATAATAAACGTACCGTGATCAGTCATCATCGGTAGGTCAGTAAGGAAGATCTCTTGTTCCTTTTCACTTCCTAGTGTTTTGTTCTTAAGCTTTACTATAGCGCGCATAGGAGCGTCGTATGAAAGCATGTTCTCCTTTGCATAGTGTTCGTTGAACTTTGGTTTGTCTATCTCAAAATTAACAAACTCTAGCTCAAATTTCTTGCCAGAGTAGTCGTTTATTGGAGAGATTTCTTTAAACACCTCTTTTAGTCCATCTTTTATAATCCACTCAAAAGAGTCTAGTTGTGGCTTTATAAGATTTGGAAGTGGTACAAGAGAGTCTTTGAAGCGCCCAAAGTGCTTTTGTTCTCTTGATTTGGTTGACGTCTTTTTAGTATCCATATGATAGGCAATAAACCAGCACAACAAAGAGTTTACCTTGTTGTATCGGTTATTTAATTAAAAAAGCTTATAATCCCCTCTCTATTTCCCTTATAAAATATTGAAAATCCCCCAAAACACAATCAAAAACAGTAGTTTTATATAACTTGCGTAGTATACAGGAATGGTGTCTGAGAGTCAATGGGGTTATCCACAGAGGGTAGAAATAGTATATAAATGAAAAAACCCTTCAGCAAGATTGCTAAAGGGGCATATGAAGTTCGTCAAAATAATTTTATTCGAGAGTCTAATTAAGTGACAAACCTATATTGATAGTCTTTAAGGTGACTAAACCTAAAAAAACTTTCTGTTACTATTTTCCGTTTGTTAGTAACTTATCTACATACTAGCATATCTAAAATTCTTTGCAAGGGGTTATCCACATATGGCTCAATCAGGTGTATGAGCCGTATTTTTTGAGATAGCTTGACAAAACTACTAAAATATGTTAGTATATAAGCATAAATAGTGTTCGTTTTATATTAAATACAATTTATTTAAGGAGGAATAATTATGTTATCATTTCTTGAATTAGTACTTTCATTAAAAGAGGAACTGTCAGCAAAACTTGGTCCTAAATGGCTTGAAAAAATGGTTGAAGTGCAAATATTAATTGAGAAGTTTGAGAGTGAAGAACGAGAAGATAATGAAGTCAAATACTTTGAAAGTTTTCTTTCTGGGAATATGTCAGAGGAAGATGGACATAGACTTGGCTATGAATCAGGCGCAAGAAGGGCGGCAAAAGCATTGAAGATTGTATTAAATATCGATTGTGAATTACCGGAATATCCAGGATACTCAAACTAAAGGCAAAAGCAATACTAGGACTTAGCAAAACATCGCTAGGTCCTTTTTTTATTTGTTACATATTTGCGCCGAGAGGGATTCGGTCACAAGTTGCTAAGTATATTTGCGCCGAAGGGATTGATCCTTACAGGATCTGTACACCTTTCGTATCGTACTCACTTCGTTCCGTGCGATATACTCAAGGACTTCAAATCCCTCCCCGCGATGTGCATTAGCACATCGCTCGGCGCACAAAAAAACAGGCTTTCTGCCTGTAATTTTTTGTGCGCCGAGAGGGATTCGAACCCCCGTAGGCCGAAGCCGATTGGTTTACAGCCAATTGCATTTGACCACTCTGCCACCGACGCATTATTCGTTTATTAACTTCTTAAATGCATTTCCTCCTTTGTAACTCTTAATTTTACGCTCTCTATTAAATGCATCTTCTTGCGTCTCAAATTTTTCCACATACAGAAGTTCCCATGGTATGTGAAATTTGGTTGATTTGTTATATCCTCTATTATGCTCCTCTATTCTTCTGTTCAAATTAGAAGTACATCCGATATAATGCTTTAAATTCTGTTTACTTTTTATTATATAAACAAACCACATGTCAACCAATTGCATTTGACTTCACCCCGCCCGCTGGCGGGGCAAGCTCTGCCACCGACGCAATGTTCCTATGCTACCATTTTATCTGAATTTTTTGAAGCTTTTATATTACTCTTCACACTCTTTCTTCTCTTCCCATTCTTTTTAACATCAAATGTAAACTCTTTGTCTTTGAACCCAACCTCTATCACCCCACCTTCTGAAAGATCTTGAGAGATAATAGAAGACGCTACTTTTGTAAGTATTTTATTTTGTATGAGTCTTTTCAGCGGTCGCGCACCATACTGCGGGTTATACCCTTCTTTAGATATGTACTCAAAAGCCTCTGGCAGTACGTTGAGCTTAATCCCCTTTGCTTCTAGCCTATCCTCTACTATCTTAACCTGAATCTTCACAATGTCTTTTATAGCTTCGGGTGTAAGAATATTAAACAAGATTATCTCATCAAGCCTGTTTAAGAACTCCGGTCTGAAGTAATCCTTCAAACTTCCCATCACTTTGTCTTTAGCGTCTTCATATTGGACGTCTTTGTCGTCGCTCTTTTCTGTAGCAAAACCAATATTTGCCATTTTATCTATGTGCTCTGACCCTATGTTTGAAGTAAGTATTATTACTGTATTTTTAAAGTTAACTTTCCTACCCTTTGCATCTGTAAGGTGTCCGTTATCAAGAACCTGCAAGAGAATATTGAACACTTCAGGGTGCGCCTTTTCTATCTCATCAAAAAGCAACACCGAATACGGTCTGTGGCGTACAGTTTCAGTCAAGGAACCTGCTTCGTCGTGCCCGACATACCCAGGAGGCGCGCCGATAAGTTTAGACACTGCGTGCTTCTCCATATATTCAGACATATCTACTCGTATGAGAGACTTTTCGTCGTCAAACATAAACTCTGTAAGAGCTTTTGTAAGTTCTGTCTTTCCTACACCAGTTGGACCCAAGAACAGGAACGATCCAATAGGTCGGTTAGGGTCTGCAATACCAGCGCGTGAGCGCTTCACAGCGTCAGCGATTTTCTTTACAGATTCGTCTTGACCTACTATTCTTTCCTTGAGAGCATCTTCCATTCTGTTTAGTTTTTCTGCTTCTTCTTCAAGCATTCGTGTTACAGGTACATTTGTCCAACGCGACACAACATCAGCAATGTCTGTCTCTGTTATCTCTTCTTTTAGTATCCTTCGTGAACGTTGTAGCTTCTTGAGCCTTTTTGTCTTTGTTTCAAATTCTTTTTCTAGAGAGGGAAGTCGGCCGTATCTTATTTCCGCTGCTTTTGTAAGGTCTGCTTGCGCCTCTGCAGACTCTGCTTCTATACGAAGTGCTTCAAGCTCTTTTTTGATTTCTTTTATTTCGCTAAGTGTTTCTTTTTCATTGTTCCACTTTAGCTCTATCTCTTTTGTCTTCTCTCTTAGGTCTGCTATGTCTTTCTCTACTTTTTTTATACGAGCTTTTACAGTTGTGGCATCCTTGCCGTCTAAATCTTTCTTTAATGCTTCTTTCTCTATCTCTAAGCGCATTATTCTTCTATGTGCGTCTTCTAGTACTGGCGGTTTGTTCTCCAGAGATATTCTCAAAGAAGATGCCGCTTCGTCTATAAGGTCAACTGCTTTGTCTGGCAGGAATCTGTCTGTAATATAACGACTAGAAAGACTCACAGCAGAAACTATAGCATCGTCTGTGATCTTCACTCCATGATACAGTTCGTACTTTTCTCTAAGTCCTCGGAGTATCGCTACTGCATCTTCAATAGACGGTTCTAGTACATGAACTGGTTGGAACCTTCGAGTCAAAGCTGGGTCTTTTTCAATATGTTTTTGGTATTCTTTTAGAGTTGTTGCACCTATTGCGCGCAGATCACCGCGTGCCAATGCAGGCTTTAGCATGTTTGATGCATCCATAGCGCCGTCTGCCGCACCTGCTCCTACTATTGTATGTATTTCATCTATAAAAAGTATCACTTCGCCGTCTGCCTTTTCAACCTCTTTCATTATGCTTTTTAGTCGTTCCTCAAACTCCCCTCTGTATTTTGTACCGGCTATTAAAAGTCCAAGATCAAGAGACATGAGTTCTTTGTTCTTCAAAGATTCTGGTACGTCGCTTGTCGCCATGCGCTGCGCAAGACCTTCTGCAATAGCGGTCTTACCTACACCTGCCTCACCTATAAGTATCGGGTTGTTTTTGGTTCTTCGTGAGAGTATTTGAATTACACGAGTGATCTCTGTGTCACGCCCTATTACAGGGTCTAGTTTGTTTTCTTTTGCTAGGTTTGTAAGGTTTCTAGTGTA
The DNA here is from genome assembly GCA_964575575.1 of uncultured Candidatus Saccharibacteria bacterium. GTDB lineage: Bacteria > Patescibacteriota > Minisyncoccia > Phycocordibacterales > UBA2163 > UBA2163. Next base: position 25,867 of record CAZNQQ010000001.1, read on the forward strand.
TTTTGCAAGTGCACGAAACCGTTTCGGCTGTGAAGCTTCTGATACTTTGCTGTTTTTTAATTCATGTAAAACTTGCCCTACTGAATTCTTCTCGAGTTTGAAACGAGCCATTATCTCTCGTGCTTGAGATGGATAATCAAATATAGCTATAAAAAGGTGCTCTGTAGATACAAACTGGTCACCAAAGTGAGATGCTACTTTACTTGAGCCTTCCAGCACTTGAGCAAGCTCTGGTGTAAGATAAAGTTGGTAAGAAGGGGAAAGTACAGACGATCTTTCTGGATCTTCAAGTGCATCAAGAAGTGTGTCTGTCATAAGCATTGTATCTACATCAAGTTTTTCTAAAATAGAAAAAACCATACTCTCTTCTTGAAGTATGAGAGCAGTTAAAAGATGAAGTGGGTTCACATGGTTCTGCCCGCGCTCCACCGCGATCTCGTGTGCTTTACGGATCGCTTCTTTTGCTTTTGTTGTAAAATTATTGAATTGAGGCATAATTTTAACTTATTTTTATCAGCCCTTGGCTGAAAATTTTGTTTTTTATTCTTCTGTTGTTTCTAATACAACATCTTCTTTAGTGGTAATCTGAGTGATTGCAGATCTCATACTGACGACTGGTGTGAACAGTGCAGTCTTCCCTGTTCCGTTTCCAGTTGATATACCGACTACTTCGCCAAATATATCAATAAGTGGACTTCCTGCGACAACTTCCTTTTCGTCAATGCTTGTTTTTATTAGTGATAATACTTTTATAGTTTCTGGTTGAACTTCTTCTGTAGTGTCTTCTTCTCCTTCAGCTGGTAGATCTTCGTTTGGTATTACTACATCTTCTTCAATAAGCCCAGAGACGATACCTATAGCAACGTCAGTTCTTTCTTCTCCTGTTAGGGACAGTATTGTTTGCCCTAACTTGAAAGAAGTGTGTTTTGCAAGTTCAACTGATGGGAATATAACCTCATCTCCTTCTGGCACATTGACTGACAAAAACGTAGCTGGTTCAGACCCTTCTGTCTCTACGACGTCTGAACTAAATGTATCTCCTGAAGCTGTATCTACTATATATGTAAGACTGTTTTGTATTACAGAAGGGTCAGTTGCTATGATTCCGTCGCGAGAGACTATAACACCAAGACCTAGAAGCGCGCCTTTGCTTTCGTCTTCAAGAGCTCCGTATATGCGTACTACGCTTTTTGAATTCTTGTTTATAGAGTCTGTTATCAGATCTTCTTCTTTAACTACTACTGTAGTTTCTTTAGTGATAACGCTCGCGCCCTGACTAGAATCGTCTGTTACTACACGCTCTACAGTACGCTCAACAACGCGGTTAAGTGTCTGTGTCATTGCAGGTGGCGCCTGATCCATCAGAGTTACAGTAACGATACCTGTCGCAATAGATGTTACAAAACTCACAAGAAGCGTGAGCATAACTATCTGCATTTTTGTTAGCTTTTCTATGTCCATAGTTGATACTATTATAACGAACTAAACGAACTCTATCAAGGAATAGTGTGTAAAACCTTGCATTTATTTAAACATCCACTTCCCTATCAAAGTTCCCCAAACAATAGCACGAATATTTGTCTATGTCAAAATTATTTTGAATATTTTTTGATAGATTCATTTAGTATTTTTATGACATAATCAATATCTTTTTTTGTCGTATCTTTCCCTAAAGAAAAGCGTAGTGAATTTTTAGAACGTTCTTTACTATACCCTAGTGTTCGTATTACATACGAACCTTCGTCTTCATAATCCTCTTTACAAGCACTCTTTGTACTGCACGCTATACCCTTGCTATCAAGTACAACAGTCAAAAACTCCCCGTCTATATTTGGAATATAAATATTTACATTATTTGGAGACCTTTCTTCCCTACTTCCATTAAGCTCTGCTTCTGGGATTTTGTTATTGAGTTCGTCTATAAAATAATCTCTAAGTTTTGTAACTCTGTCTGTCTCACTCTCTCTATTCTTCTCCGCAAGCTCAAGCGCTTTTGCAAAGCCTACAATAAGCGGAATGTTTTCTGTACCTGCTTTTGTTATTTTGATATCTTTCTTCTTGAACAAACATCCAACACCTTTTGGCCCATACATCTTATGTCCGCCGAGTGTCATCAGGTCTACTCCGAGCTTTAGTATGTTCAGTGGAAGATACAAAGGCGCTTGCGATGCGTCTGTATGAAAGTAAATCTCTGAGTTGTACTCTTTCTTCTTACTTCTCACAGATTTTGCGATTTCTGATATAGGTTGAATAGTTCCTATCTCGTTGTTTATATACATTATAGACACTAGTATTGTGTTTTCTTTTATGGCTTCTCGTACATCTTTCGGATTCACTACCCCAGTCTCGTCTACACCAACATATGTCACATCAAGACCTCTTTTCTCAAGAGCTTTGAATACTTCAAGTACTGACGGGTGCTCTATAGTACTTGTTACAGCGTGCATATTTTTAATATCGTTTATAATACCTAGAATTGCTAAAGTGTTGGACTCTGTACCACCTGATGTAAACACTATTTCTTCGCTTCGTGCATTTAATATGTCTGCCACGCTTTTACGTGCATTGCCCAGTGCTTGTTTTGCTTTGACTCCTTCTTGATGTATAGAATTTGCATTGCCAAAGTCGTCCGTAAAATACGGCATCATTGCTTTTAGCACCTCTCTATCTACAGGAGTAGACGCAACATAGTCTAAATATATCCTGTCTTTATTATTCCTTACTTTTTGTTTCCAAAACATAATTAACTGCATTGTAACGTGTGAATTAGTTTTTTGCAAAAATGGCGTTTTAGTTGTATAATCTAAGCTTATGTATTATCTATATGCCTTTTGATATTTCAACAATTTTAGATCCTATATATTTAATATATGCGCTAGGCGCTGTTTTAATTTTTCTTGTTGTATGGATAATGCAACTTGAGAAAAAGCTCAAAAACTTTACAAGAGGCAAGAACGGTAAGAGTTTAGAGGAATCAATGGTTATGCTAAAAAGCGGCCAAGACGATCTAATAGACTTCCGCAAGGATATGGAGCAGTACCTCACAGAAGTAGAAAAAAGACTAAGACGAAGCACGCAAAGCATAGAGACGATACGCTTTAACCCTTTTAAAGGCTCGGGTGCAGGAGGCAACCAAAGCTTTGCGACAGCGTTCTTAGACGAGAACGGCGACGGACTTATCCTCTCTAGCCTTTATGCAAGAGACAGAGTAAGTATATTCTCAAAACAGATAAAGAATTTTAAATCAGAGATTGAACTATCTGAAGAAGAGAAAAAAGTAATAGAAAATGCCAAAGGAAAACACAAATAAAAAAATACAAAGACCGCCTGTTATAGTAGTAATGGGACACATCGACCACGGCAAGTCGGCGCTTCTTGACTATATCCGTAAAACTAACATTGTAGAAAGTGAGTCTGGAGGTATCACACAGCATATCTCAGCGTATGAACTCACACACAAAGACAAGCGGATAACATTCTTAGACACACCTGGGCACGAAGCATTTAAAAAGATGCGTTCTCGTGGAGCAGAAGTCGCAGACATTGCGGTGCTTGTAGTATCTGCAGAGGAAGGCGTAAAGGCTCAAACTCTAGAAGCGCTAAAGTGTATACGCGAAAGTAAAACTCCATTTATAGTTGCTATCAACAAGATAGACAAACCACAAGCAAATGTTGAAAAAATTAAAAACAACCTTCTAGAAAACGAAATCTATCTAGAAGGGTTGGGTGGTGACGTACCGTTCGTACCAGTATCAGCTAAGACCGGTGAAGGTATACCAGAGCTTTTGGACATGATGCTATTAGTTGCTGACCTAGAAGAGCTTTCAGGTGACATAGCTAAGAATGCAGAAGGTATAGTAATAGAATCAAACCTAGACCAAAAGAAAGGTATCTCTGCATCACTTGTTATAAAAGACGGGACACTTAAATCTGGAATGTTTGTAGTAGCTGGTTGTAGTATGTCCCCTGTTCGCATAATGGAAGACTTCTTGGGTAAACCTATTAAAGAGGCTAGTTTCTCTTCTCCTATAAGAGTTGTTGGTTTTAGTAAGGTTCCTCAGGTTGGAGCAACGTTCTCTTCATATGACAAAAAGAAAGACGCGGAAAAAGCAGTGGTAGAAACAAGCAAAGAAGATAGTGATGTAAGAAGTGACGAAACCCAAAGCGAGCTGATAGAGCTGCCAATAGTACTTGTTGCTGATGTACTTGGTACACTCGATGCCATAGAGCACGAACTTGCAAAACTCAAGAATGACCGGGTGAAGATCAGAGTTATCAAAAAGGACGTAGGGTGCATCTCAGAAGATGACATAAAAACAGCAAACGGCAAAGAAGGAACATTGGTCATAGGCTTTAATACAAAAGTTGATAAACAAGCACAGCACCTTGCTAACCGTCTTGAGATCGAAGTAAAGACATTTGACATAATCTACAAAATAAATGAATGGCTAGATGAAGTCATAAAGACAAGAACTCCTAAAATAAAAGTGGAGGAGAAAACCGGTGAAGCAAAAATATTAAAAATATTTAGCAAAACAAAAGAAAAACAAGTACTAGGAGGCAAAGTGCTTGATGGTGAACTTGCCTTAAAAGGAAATGTGAATATCTTACGTCGCGGTGAAGAAATAGGTAAAGGAGAGATAATAAACCTTCAGCAACACAAAGCAAACGTCAAACAAGTTACGGAGGGTGAGTTTGGTGCACAGATACAATCAAGAACGGAGATCGCAGAAGGAGACATGATCTTAGGCTTTATTGTAAAAGAAAAATAAGTTATTATGTCACTTAGAACAGAAAAAGTAGCAGAGTTAGTAAAAAAGCTGTCTGCAGAGTTTCTCTCTAGAGAAGCAGACAAGTCTTCTATTATAACTGTTACGAATGCAAATATTTCAGATGATCTGAAGAACGCTACTATATTTTTAAGTGTCTTCCCTGAAAACAGCGAAGATGCAGCACTTAACTTTGCAAAGAGAAAAAGAGCTGAACTTAAAAGATATGTGAAATCAAAACTACGAATGAAGCGTGTTCCCTTCTTTGATTTTGAGATTGATTACGGAGAGAAAAACAGACAAAGAATCGACGAACTTTCAAATAAAATAGTACCTTCTAATTAATGATTCATTGTTAATATAGGTAAATAGATGATATAATTGCAATATATATCATTACCACCTATATGGGTATAAAATATAAAATAAACGAATCTTTTTTTGATACATGGAATTTAGAGATGTCTTATGTTTTAGGATATTTGTACGCAGACGGAAGCTTGCACGATATACTTAATATACGTGCTAAGTATATTAGAGTAACAAGTATAGACAAAGTTACAATTAAACATATAAAGAAATGTTTAGATTCAAAACATAAGATTACAACCTTATTTTCATCTCCAGAATCTAATCAAAAAAATCGTTACGTGTTAAGTATTGGAAGTCATAAATTATATAATTCTCTTGTAAACCACGGTCTTTACCCAAACAAATCATTAACAGCAAAATTTCCCTATATTCCAAAAAAATATCTGAAAGATTTTGTACGTGGTTATTTTGATGGAGATGGATGTGTACACATTGAAATGGCAAAAGGGAAACTAAAAGAGAAGATCATTAAACGTCTTGTTGTAGTATTTACAAGCGGTAGTGAAGAATTTTTAAATGGACTCTTAAGTGCTATCCAAAAAAATACTGGGATAAAAAATGGTAGAGTCTACACTAGCAATAGATCATTTCAGTTACGTTATACTACAGCAGATAGTGTTGATTTGTTTAAATTTATATATAAGAATACTAAAAAGCAGGATTTATTCTTAAAAAGAAAGTTTAAGAAATTTCAACAATATTTTAAATTACGTCCTGTACGGGTTGATAAAGGTGTTAGAAATATATTAGAATACATAAAATAGATGGCTCAGTGGCGAAGTGGTAACGCGACTGTTTGCAAAACAGCTATGCGCCGGTTCGATTCCGGCCTGAGCCTCAATGTGTTAAAGTAATACATACACCCATGCCGGGATGGTGGAACTGGTATACACGCAAGACTTAAAATTTTGTGGGCGCAAGCCCATGCGGGTTCGATTCCCGCTCCCGGCACCATCCGCCCGTAGCTCAGTTGGTAGAGCAGCTCCCTCTTAAGGAGAATGTCGTAGGTTCAAGTCCTACCGGGCGGACAAAATGAAAAGAACCTTACATTTTTATGTAAGGTTCTTTTCATTTTGTGCCGGGGAGAGGACTTGAACCTCCACGGATTGCTCCACTAGTTCCTAAGACTAGCGCGTCTACCAATTTCGCCACCCCGGCAAGTTTTATCATACTAACACATTTTATTTTATTATTTAAGTCCTCTTTAAAATACAAAAAAGAGGTAGTAGATTATAAAATCTACTACCTCTATACGATACTAACTACACCAATACTGATTAATTGTTCTGTACTGGGTCTGCACTTGCAGTTGCACTTGCACCAGTTGTATCTATGTCAAGATCTTGAGTCTTCCTGCCGTAATACCCTTGAACTGCTGATGAGAAAATACCTACACCACTATTTAATATACCCTTAATGACACCCATTGTTGCTGCCTGTCTCGTAAACCCATTTAATACAAAGGTTGACTTCGGAGATACAGTATCATTATAAGGCTTACCTTTCTTATCCCAATATTTAAATTTTACATTTGCATTACTTCCAACTTCTGTTTCAATCTTGGAATAAAACTTCGGTAGATTATTTCCTATCTCCTTTGCTATTTCTTCCGGAACATCATCTCCGTGTGTAGTATTAAGCCTGTTGATACTAGATTTTACCGAAGTATGCACACACCCGACAACCAGAAACACTACCAACATCAAATATATACAGCCCTTCGCGTACTTCATAATTAACCTCCATTTCTATTCTATCAATATAATATTGTAAACAACTTCTCCTCTATTTATTACCTTAGAGCACTATACACGAATATAGATATTTGTCAAGTAAGATGAGTGGATTAGAATACAAACCTATATATCACTAGAGCTATATCTTTTATAGTATTAAAAAACCCTGTAGCCACCTCATATCCATTTGTAGAATCAGCAAAACCTACAACCGACGCGGCTATCCCAGATGTATTGTTTGTATTATTTATATCAAAAGATTCTTCAGAAACTTCAATAGCAAGTGAAGTATCTGACGCACCGTCCTCAAGCCCTACATTTAAATCTTCGGGGATCGGTAGACCTTGTGCGCGAAGTGACTCCAATAAATTACGAAAATCTATCACCTCTTGTTGCTCGTCTTGTGTTAGAGCTTCAATATCAAAATCAATAAATTTATTGCAATAAATTTCGTTTATTTTCTTTATAGTTGTTATATATACATAACCAGTACTTAGGTCCATCCCCCATGGCTCAAGAATATCTGACGCATACTTCTCTTGGAAAGTTTTAACAGCGTTAAAAGTAGTTGTGTCATAAAAACCTGTTACTTCCAAATCAAATCCTTCAAAGTCATTTAAAAATGTCTGAAGTTTTAATACTTCTACGATACTGTTATCTGCCCCCAACTTTATAGGCTCAAGCAAATACTCTGAGCACACAACTTGCTCAACAGGTACTATAGTTTCTGACGTAGTAGACGCGACTTGCTCTACCTTCTCCCCCTCTGCAGGAAGTGATAACTCTATCCCACTTACTACATCGCCAAACCTATACGCAGCTGGTCTAAAATAATAAGCTGTCGCGGACTTAAGGTTAGCAATCGTCATAGAATGTTCTATTACAAATGGGTCTGCTTTTGAAGTTGATGTAGCATATTCCACAAGTGGTAACGCAGCTGAAGCATGAGAAGCAGTATCATAAAACACCCTGCTTTGTGCTTGCAAGTTTGTATCCCAAGTTACAAGCGCTGTACTTGTAGCTACCCTTTCAACTTTCTCATTTCTTATTTTAAATGTGAGTATGGTACCTCCTCCTCCGCCACCTCCACTACTTGTGGGTGCCGGAGATGGATCTGGTGTTGGTGTAGGATCAGGATCAGGGTCTGGTGTTGGGTCTGGATCAGGATCAGGGTCAGGATCAGGTGTTGGTGCAGTTGTAACATTGATTGAACTACTACAACTTGCTGAAGAACCTCCAGAAGTAATAGATATAGAAGCTGTCTTAGTACCAGTAGTTGTATATGCTTTATTTACAGAACCTGTACTACCTGACAAAGCTTCAGTTCCAGACCATGAGAAGGTGTAAGAACCAGTTCCACCGGAAACATTGGACGACCAAGTCACAGTACCTCCTACAGTTGGTGTAGTTGTACTTACAGAACATGACACAGAAAGAGTCTCTGCATTTGCGGTATTGATTAATAAAGTATCGACCAATGGTATGAATGCAAACAAACCATGCAAAAATAGCCCGATTAAAAAACCGGTCGCTATAGCACCAAAACTAGCGCTAAAATTCTTTATTCTTTTTTGAGATTTGTTGTACTTCATAGTTAAATAAAAGCACTACAAAGAACAACGTTTGCGATACTGCAGATCCTAACCTGCATTTCTTAAAGATCTATATTTGTCATTACTTTATTCCTAAAACAAACCATAGTCAATCGGAATTACTAACCAAATGATTATGTTTAGCCTATGTCAATATACATAAAAGATGTCCTTTAGAAATGTCCTTTAGAAATGGCTTTGTGTGGGCAATAAAAAAGGGTAATAAGTTTAAAAGCTTATTACCCTTTCATACAGTATTATATCTATACATAAACTGTATTACTAACTTGATGTTGCTATACCAGTTCCAGAAGCATTTACAGGTCCCAAATTGATATTATCACTCTGATTTTCCATCCCTGCTTTAATGATTGCTGCTCCAACTGCTGATGGTATAGTATATGTTGCTGCACCTATAACACCATCTGTAACTCTTGCCCAAATTGTCTTACCTACTTTTGTAATCGGTCCGATAATTTGACCATTTGCATTATTATATAACACAAATGCCTGAAGCGTTGTACCATACTGTTTTCCCATATCTATCATAATTACATAGAAATTACTTAGATCGAAATCGCTTTTCTCAAATAATCCTTTATTTGAGTCTGAAGCTGTCTCTACACCTCTTTTTACCAACGAAGCTTTATTGGTATTGCTTTCATAGCTTATACCGCTACAATTTCCATTTTCTTCAGAGCTAGCACCTATATTAACATCATATTTAATTCTTTTCTTTGGTGCTTGTGTAGTAGCTAAATTAAACGGTCCAGGAATCAATTTTCTTATATTAGTTTGAAAATTTGACCATGGATCTTTTTTCTTTTGATTCACACATCCTACAAATAAAAACATTACACAAACTAGTAACAACAAGCTAATGTGCTTCATTTTCATACCACTCCTCCATTCTCTTTTCCATTGAAAAGCAAAGTTAATATAAATATATATATTTCAAGTTCTATATAAAAGAACATTTAAACCACTAAATAAGCTACACGCAGATTACATCTTTATACCAATCCTGTCAAGAATTTTAAAAACAAACAAAAAGGCATCTTATCATCCACAATGGACAACAAGACGCCTTAGAAAAATAAAAACAAAACTTTTAGTAAAGTTTCCTTGGATCCGCCCATGCATAAACCTTACTTCCATCTATGCGACTGTAGTCATAACCTGTTATAACATGTTTCTTGCCTACATGGTTAACTAAGTCATACTGACTTACCTTTCCTTCATTAACTCTCTTTAAAGTATAAGCGAGTCTTTCAATAAGTCTTTTTTCTCTTCCGTTCTTTGCTTCTTTCTTTAATCTCTCTATTGCTAGATACTTTTGTTCTTGATTATCCATCTCATATTCATTGGCTTCAAGAGCTCTACTAGCAAGAAGATTCTGAATATATACAATCTTTTCATTTAACCCAGAGCTATACGAGGAAGAGTGTGTACTAGACATTTCTTTTGATACTGGAGTACCAGAATCAGTACTTGTACTCGCATCAGATATTTCTTCTGATACAGGAGTGCCAATATTCCCAGCTTCTTTGATCAGCGCTCCTAGAATCTTCCCCAACATCTCACTAGCATCCTCTGGGTTTGTAGAACCTGAAGGAGCTATGGCACCTATGCTAACCGCTTTTAGTGGATTTGAATCTGGTAATGTATCATTACCTGAAAAAGGTTTATAATACATTGCAGCCGTTATCAAACTAACCATAAATATTACCAAGATAATACCTATTGCCTTTCTACTAAACTTTTTCTTTACGATTGTAATAAATTCTTCTAGTAGTTTTTTCATCTTAATCCCTCCTGAATAAATGTTGTATTGAGAAAAAATCCTGTTTTATTTTTATTGTTTTGTATTGTGCTTTTGAGCTATAGCACAGCTCATATTTCTTACGATATTATAGCAAATAATATACATTTGTCAAGCATTGTATTGACACTGTGTATTTAGTGTGTATAATACCGTCAGAAATAAAATATAGTTTAGTATATAAATTTATAGCCATAATTTACGGCTATATAAAAGAACTTTGAAAAATCATACTTAATACCCTATTTGTATAGGGAGAAAGGAATTTTGGTAGTAAATTTGTAAAATAATATTTCTAATTGAAGTAAAAGGAGGATGTAAAATGCGAAAGCTTGTATTTTCATTAACACTGTTGTTAGTAATGTTTATTTTCACTTCTGTTTCATCGGCAGTTTTTGCCCAAGGAGCAAACCAGGGTTCGCAATCAAACGTACAAGGACCGACAGATATGACAAAGATTGTTAAAGCTCTAATGGAAGCAGCTGGAATAACAACACCTGGAGAAATCTCTCACAATACTTTTATGGGTAGAGATGACCTTAAAGCTGTAGACTCAGGATTAAAAGACGTGGTATCATTAAACGATGCTCTAGACAAATACGGACAAATACTTGTAGATTTTCAAGGAGCTACTAAAGATTTTGCCAAAGTGTTGAACAAGCAAGGCACTCCTCTGAAGATCGAGATTGCAACAGGAGCGCGTGGCTTCTTAGACAGATGTTACATAATGCTTGAGAATGAAGTTCGTATACCGGCAGAAAATCTTGTTGGTAGTACAGATGTTGTACAAAGTCTTGTGGATGACAATCGTTATCTACAAGGTTGGTTGGCAGAACATGGTTTACCAATAAAGATAGAGACTCTGTATGTTGAAGTTGATGGACTTTCCACACAACATATCAAAATATATGGAATGGGTGGAGAAGAACTCAACTTTAGACGTATTGTTGTTACTGGAAATATGAACGGCAACAGACCAAACATTGCAAACACTGTTTATACAATAATACCACATATGGATGGTACAGTGACGCTGCTTGCTGCAATGGTAACCAATAGTCCACTGGCATCTGGTGGTAGATTTGAGACAAAGCTGGTGCCTATTTTGAGCAATGTAACACCGCAATATGCGGCAGATTGCCTTAACTTTCGTTTTGTAAGTCCACAAGATATCCAGGAACTTGGTTTGTAAACACAGTAGTGATAGTAATATAATTTATTAAATATGATTTCAAAATAAGAGCTTTAGCGTGATTGAGTTTAGATTTTTATCTAATCAATCAATCGCTAAGGCTCTTTTTATTTGCCTATTTTAGGCTTGACAAGCCTATTTTTACTGATATAATGCCAGCATACATAGTTTTTGATGTATTTAAAATTTTAATTTAATTTACATTAATTTTGACAATTTAATAAACAAAATTCAAAAGAAAGAGAGGTGTAGAAATGTATATTCTAAAATTCTTACAGGAGGTTGGACTTCACCAAGTCACAACTATCGTGTTGCTTTTAGGATTACTGGGATGGATTGTTTGGTATTTCTTTATACAAAAAAGATCGCCGACAGTTACATCAACTGAAACGCATTTGGTTGTATGGGAAAAAAGAGAATCTTTTTGGAAAAGGTTTTTTACTGAGACAATTGGTGATGATATTGAAAAATGCTCGAAAAATGAACTGAAACAAATTTATGCTTTAAACAAAGCTAGATTTTGGATATCTATACCAATCGGATATGCCATTCTCTGGATATCTATATTCATGATCCTACCTTTTTTTGAGATGAGTAAAGAAAACACTAAGCAAATTTCATTATTGTCTATATTACTTCATTTTATTGTCAGTTGGCTCAATTTAATCGACACATCAGAACGCGGGTTTATAAAGATATTCGGAAAGCAATTGTTTAATGTAGGTCGTGGACCTAAGTTTGTTCCGTTTGGTTTTTGTAAATTGAAAAGATTCAAAAGAACAGTTTTTGAAATTGATATACCAACGACAGAAGCTAAGACATTTCGCTCCGAAAGAGGAAAAGCTGATACAATACCACCAGAACTTCAAAACGATGGTTGGGAACATCCGATACGTGCAACATTTGCAGGTTATAGTGACGACAAAGATGTAGATGCAACGGCAAAAAGTATTGTGGAAAAATTTAATCCATTTAAAGAAATTCTGACCATAGAAGTTCCTGGTTTTGTAATTGGCAACATAGAAGACCCTATACTATATAATAGTACTATAGGCGATATGAAAGATCTACCAAAAGCAAGAAGGCAAATGATTAGCGTCTATACTAAGAGTGTTACTACACATTTACCTAAAATCACACTCGCTGAATTCTATGCAAATAGAGAAACGTATGACGACAAAATCAGGGCAGATATTGATGCGCTTACAGACAAATGGGGTATCAAGATATCGGTTGCAAATATCAAAGAACCTAAGCAAAGCCACGAACTCAATACAGCAATACTTGAAATGTCAACAAAGAAAGCAAAGGCGCGAGCTGATGAGTTTGAAGGAAAAGGATTGGGTAAGAAAGAAGAAGAAATTCTTATAGGTAAAGCTAATGGTCTTAAATTTGCGGCTGATAAAACAAAACTGGATATATTGGATATTCTTACTTCAGAGACTGCAACAAATATAACAGAAAATGTTGGCAATCTTACAGCCGTCGGGAGCGAAGGTATATCTGACATTTTGAAAATCGTAGCAGCAGGCAAAAGTGTCTTACAAACCACAGGAAAGAAAGGGTTGAGTAATAAAAAAGAGAAAGGAGCAGAAGACAAATGATTACAACTAGTCAGATAACATGGATTCTCTTTACAGGAATATTGCTTTTTATAGTAACAATGAAATACTTAGGAAGTAGGAAGAAAGAAACTGTAATGCCAATGCCCGACGGAACTAAGAATGATGGGAAAAAAGATGAACCTGTTAAAAAAGAAGTTGGGTGGTTTGAAAAGTATTTTGTAAGAAACGAAACTACACTAATACTTTTGGGGATCTACGCAGGTTTACAGATTACGATATTTAGTATATTTCCAAAACTATGGTCAACATACAGAGAAAGTAATATATTCGAAATATCAGAAATTGTTGTTTTTGCAACTCTTTGGCTTTATACCAAAGAGGGTTACAAGAAGCTTGCTGTTGCAATTCTAGTATTACTCATAACACTAGGACTTCACTCAAATGGACCTGAGTTGAAAAAAATATTCAACAAACATAAAGGACCACACGGACATGGACACCATACCACAAGTGCAAAGCAAGGCAGAAAGAGTGTTGTCCAACAAAAAGAATTCGCTGTGTATGCATATCAAGATGAATGGGTAGTCTTCCGTATACCAGATGAGTATTATACATACTCACTTGATATGGTAAGAGACTCCGATTACAACAAGAGTGTTCCGGGAAATGCTACGAGACTTATATGGATAGCGTTTGATGGAGATATTGCAAACGCACAACCTAGTGGCCAGTTATCAAGCGGGCAAATGGTTAGTCCTAACATAAAAAAGGATGTGCGTAATGTTTACTTTTATTCACCAGATAAGCCTACTTATATGAAAATAATCTTAAGTAAAGGTAAAAAGCACGGTGGGTTTAGTTGAGTTTTGTTGTAAGAAGTATTACAAGGATTTTGGTTAGCTTACTGTTATTTTGAAAACAGTAAGCTACCCATGCCTTGTTTTTTTATATTAAATTTTTAACGAAACAAAACCATCATCATTGGGATGGCGGTTTTGTTTCGATTTTGTGATAAGTTTAAGACTAAATCGTACTAAGTGTATTACTTAATATATTCACAATAGCATATGCTCCAACCATTATAAACATTCCGACGATACCCCATATCATATGTCTTTTACCGGCGCTTCTGACTTCTTCGTTATCAGAATTGATAATAAATTGAGCTAAACCCCACAAAAACACTACAAGTGCTATCGCAAACAAGAGTCCTATAAGCGGGTTTAAAATCAAAACCTGAATGCTATCGATTAATCTATAAATCGAAGACATAATATCCTAGCGTGGAACAGACGGAATGTCTATTGTTGAGCCGTCATTTACTTCAAATGTATTAGCAAGAAGATTCACTAGCCCCCATACAGATACCATCACAAACAATGCGATAATACCCCATATCATAACGCTCTTACCTTCGCTTTTCTTTTCTTCGTCTCCAGAGTTAAGGATATACTTTGCAAGTCCATAAAAGAAGAACAATAGAGCTAAAGCAACTATTATCGGAGTAGCAGTACCTATAAGATCCCCTATTTGATCTAATACAGAGTCCAGATCAGCAGCTAACGCTATAGCTGGAGTCATTGCAATAATACCTATACCTAAAACAGTAAATTTTTTCATTTTTATATAAACAATAAGTGGTTAATAGACGACCAATAAATTTTAATTTATATAGACAGTATAATACGTTCTTTATAAGCTTGTAAATAGCTAGAATGTGGATATTTTAAAAGAATGTATTAGCTAATATATTGACTATTTGCCATACAAAAAGCATTACAAATAGAGCAATAATACCCCACATCATATGACTCTTACCCTCTTGCCTCTTTTCTTCGTTGTTAGAATTAAGGATAATAAACTTCGCAACCCCCCAGAAAAAGAACAAAAGAGCTAAAGCTACGACAAGTATAACGGCTTGATTTATCAGATTAATTCCAAAAAA
>CAZNQQ010000001.1:40959-63314 GCA_964575575.1 uncultured Candidatus Saccharibacteria bacterium
GAGCTAAAGCTACGACAAGTATAACGGCTTGATTTATCAGATTAATTCCAAAAAAGATGATATCTGTAATCGTTGACCCAGAACCATAAACATAATTTGAACCAAAACTACCAAATCCACCCGTGCCAAATCCATAATTAGAACCATAATTCCCGTATCTAGAATTACGAGTAGACCTAGAATCTATCGCGGATGATACAAACGGCACCAAAAATAATACTGTACTTAATAAAAATAATTTAATTTTAGAAATATGTTTTTTCATAAAAATATTATGTTAATTCTACTACATAAGCAGATTGCACTACGTCTCTTCTTATCTCATCTACAGTTCCACTTATAGCATACGAAAGAAGCGATGCTCCAAGTATGATCGCAGCACCAATGATAGTCCACATCAAAGCCTTTCTAGCTGTGACCAACTCTTCTGGCTTACCTTGCGCTTTTACAAACAAAAATCCTGAGTAAATGATCATAATTACAATAATAGGTATTGCAATAGTTATGACAATATCAAGAAGCGCTGCCAAAAAATCTGGTATTGATGTGTATTCAGGTTTTAAAGGGTTTTGTAATTGACCACTACCACCACTACTGGAAGAACCTTTTATTCTTAAACCTTGTGCGAAAACAACACCAAAAGGAGAAAACAGCATTATTGCCATCAAACTAAAATAGATTCTTTTTATGCTTTTCATATTAAAATTATCTCTTATTATCCAATCTATATCAAGGCTATCTACTGCGCAAAAGAAGTCCTAACTCCAAATCTGCGAGGTTTATGGCTTCACCTAAACGCGCTCTACCTGATGTCACGGACTCTACCATATTCTTAAATATATCGTCGGTTTCATCGCTATCTGGGTCAAACCAAGACTTTGACATAAGAGCTGAATCATAGAACACAGAACTTATAGCGTCTGTTGGTTTGTTTACAAGAGCATCACGACGCACAGGCGGAAGATCAAGACTTACTGAAGAGTGCATAATGTTTTCAAGACTCGTTAGAGCAAGTCCTGTAGACAAAGCTCCAGCTTGGTTTTGTGAGTTCTTTGGTATAGCAAAAGCGCTCATCTTGCCGTATGTTATCTTTGTGTCAGAATCTCTTAGCTGTGGCAACGGGCTTACATTTAGATTTAGATTAGGGTTAGAACGAAGTATCTCTGATAATTCGCTTGCGAATCCAAAATATATTGCCAAGTCCCCTGCTGTGAACAACTGTTTTGAGTTTGGAAGCGATTTGTTCCAAGAGTATACAGATTTGATAGGATTAGAGAATTCTGTGTAAAATCTTACAGCAGCTTCTGCAGGTGGTGTAGCAAAATCAAGTTTTTCATTTATTATTGACTCAAATCCATTTGCTGTTGGTATAACGATCCTGTTGCCAGATTGTATTATAAAAGCAGAGAGTATTTCTTTTGCATTTTCAACATTAGTAAACTCTCCAAGCGCTGCAAAGCTTCTTATGATGTTTGATGCTGTGTCACGTTGTGTAATCTTTGGACTCAATACAAAAAGCTCATCCCAAAACTCAGGCTGGTTTGCTATACCCGCACTCTGGAAGATGTCTCTGTTCCAGTACATAACCATCGGATCTATAGTAAACGGCAAACCAAGTACACCACCGCCTGTAAGATACATTTCCCCTTCTTCTATAAACGTATTCTTAAAATCACGCTCAGAGATAGTGTCGTATGGTATTTCTATTATCTTGTCTTGATTCTTTATTATTCTGTCTTGTTCTAGCAAAAACAAATCCGGCCCAACACCTGCTGCTAGAGCTTGCACAAATTCTTCCTCATATGTCTCTTCGTCCTTTTCAACATACTCTACACCATCAAAACGTCCGTTACCGCTATTTAATTCAGAAATCATCTGATCTATTATCTGGTGCGGTATTGTGCCCCATATTTCCACATTACCTATTCTCTGGTTGTCATCCCCTAAACCTCCAACACCAGAAAACACGAGAACGCCTATAATAGCAAGTATTACAAATATTCCTATTACTACAACTTGAAACACTGTCATGTTCTTCATAATCCTATGTATATTTTAATATTATCCTTTATGGAAAACTAATCCATAATGATGCGCTCCTGCATCAAAATCTTTATCTAATTTAAAACTCTTTTCTATAAACATCTCTTTCGCTTTGCTTTGTACTATTATATCACCTGACTGTGGTCCCATGCCACCAAAAGAGTCGCTCCAGTCTACCACAAGCACTTTACCTTTGTCTTTTAATACACGGCGTATCTCCATTATGGTCGTACTCTTGTCTTCTACTTGGAAAAGTGTATTTGCGATAATCACCGCATCTACAGATTCGTCGCCAAGCTTTGTACCTCCAATGCTTTCTATGTCACCCCAGAGAACGTCTATGTTTTCTTTGTTTTCCTCTGCAGCCATATTTTTAACTTTTTGTAAAAGTGCTTGTTGAAGATCTATCGCATAGACACGACCTCTGTCTCCTACTACATCAGAGACCGCCATAACATAATGCCCAGAACCTGAACCAAAGTCTGCAACCTGCATTCCTTCGGTTAGCCCTAATTGTTTTATGTTATTTTTCGGGTCTGAAAACATTAATTATATTATACAATTTATTTTAGAGACATACGAGTGCAGCTATGCTATCTCCTGCGCGGAGTTTCATTATTCGTACTCCTTGTGTTTGGCGTCCGAGTGATGGTACTTCTTTAAGGTCAAGTCTGATCACCTGCCCCTTCTTTGACATAGCTACAAGCTCTAGTTCGTCCGCTCCTGCACTACCTATCGCTTTTGCTGCAATCAGGTTTCCTGTCTTTGTGGTGACCTTTGCTGTCTTGATACCTGAACCACCGCGGTTTTGTACTTTATACTCTTTTATTTTTGTCTTTTTGCCGTATCCAGATGCACTCAATACCAATATCTCTGCATCATTGTCACCCTTTCTAACAACACCTGCGCTTATAACCTTGTCGTCACTTCCTATCTTTATAGCGCGTACTCCAGCTGCATTACGCCCCATCTCTCGTATATCTTCTCCCTTAAAGCGGATAGACTGACCTTTTGTTGTAGCGACTACTACTTCATCACCCTTTTCAAGAAGTGACGCAGAAATAAGCCTGTCGTCTTTGCCAAGTGTAATAGCTATAAGTCCACTCCTTCGTACATCGTAGAAGTTCTCTGCTGCTACTCTCTTTGCAGTGCCACTTTCTGTAACCATGACAAGGGACAGTGCGTCTTTCTTCGCAGTCTTTGGAAGTGCAAGTACTGAAGTTATGTTTTCATCTTGTGGAAGTGAGAGAAAGTTCATAATAGACTTTCCTCGTGTTGCTCGTCTTCCCTCTGGTATGTCGTACATCTTCATCTGATACACTTTTCCTCGGTCAGAGAAGAAGAGCATGTCGCTATGCGTACTTGCAGTTAAAAATGTAGTCACGAAGTCTTCTTCTTTTGTATTTAAATCAATAACTCCTACACCACCTCGTTTTTGCTTTTTGTATTCGTCTGGATTAGTTCTCTTTATGTAGCCTCCTGAAGTAAGTACCAAGATGCTCTCTTCGTCGGGTATAAGGTCTTCTACTGATATAGATTTGACTCCACCTTTTACAACTTTGGTTCTTCGTTCGTCGCCATACTTTTCAACGATCTCTTTGAGTTCGTTTTTGATAGTAGTAAGGATCTTTTTAGGACTTCCTAATAGATCTTTAAGCTTCTTGATCAGGTCTTGTACTGCTTTGAGTTCGTCTTCTATTTTCTTTCTCTCAAGTCCTGCGAGCTTTTGAAGACGCATCTCAAGGATTGCTGTTGCTTGTCTGTCAGAGAATTTGAATGTTTTCATCAGTGCAGCGTGCGCAGAAGGTGCGTCTTTGGATGCTTTTATAGTCTTTATGATTTTGTCTATATGATCAAGAGCTTTTTTAAGACCGAGTAAGATATGTTCTCTGTCCTCAGCTTTCTTAAGGTCAAACTCTGTTCTTCGTTTTACTACTATTTGTCTGTGGGAGACAAACTCTTCTAAGATTCTCTTAAGTGAGAGTGTCTGGGGTACACCGTCTACAAGCATCACCATATTGAAATGGAATGTTTCTTCGAGTTGTGTGTGTTTATAAATATAGTTTAGTACGTTTTGAGGTTGTGCACCGCTCTTGAGCTCCACAACAACTCGTATGTCCCCTTTTGCAGATTCGTCGCGTAGATCTTTGATACCTTCTAGCTTTTTGTCGCGCACCAAGTCTGCAATCTTTACTATCATGTCAGATTTGTTAACTCTATATGGAATAGAGCTGATTATAATATTGAAATTCCCCTTTTTGTCTTCTACTATTTCTGCGTCTCCACGTGTAAGTACTCCTCCCTTTCCGCTTGAATATGCATGGTGGATGTCTTTGTGGTTATAAATAATACCGCCAACTGGGAAGTCAGGACCCTTGATGTGTTTCATTAGGTCTTCTGTGCCAGCGTCTTTATTGTCTATAAGTTCAATTGTCGCATTACATACTTCTGTAAGATTATGCGGTGCCATATTTGTAGCCATACCAACAGCAATACCTAGAGTACCGTTAAGTAATATATTTGGTACTGCAGCTGGAAGGACTACTGGCTCTTTTCTTGTGCCGTCGTAGTTGGGGCGCCATTCTACTGTGTCTTTCTCCAAGTCACGCAAAAGCTCTGCAGAATATTTTGACATTTTTGCTTCTGTGTAACGCATAGCAGCTGGACTATCTCCATCTATTGAACCAAAGTTTCCTTGACCTATAACAAGTGGATACCTATATGTAAAATCTTGGGCCATAGCTGCCATACCACCATAAAGTGCTGTGTCACCATGTGGATGGTATTTACCCATTACGTCTCCAACTACTGCAGCTGACTTTCTGAACTTCGCTGACGCTGTGAGGTTCATCTGATTCATAGTATGCAAAACTCTTCTTGCACCAGGTTTAAGACCGTCACGCACATCAGGGAGCGCACGAGCTGTAATAACGGACATCGCATAATCCAAATAAGACTCCCTCATTTCGGAGCTTATGCTTTGAGATATGACATTCTGATGCGGTACTTCTACCGCCTTTTTATCTTTGTTTTCGTCGTCTTTCTTTGCCATAATTTAGGTCAATTATAGCATATTGGGGATATTTTTGAAAGAAAAAACAGGCAACTCGCGAATAAAAACATCGCAAGTTGCCTTGTTATAAAAGTTAAAAACTATTAATCAGTCAGTGCCTGAAGTTCTTCAGAAAGTTCTTCTTCATGGTCTTCCTCTATTTCTTTTACAAGATTAGAATCATAAATAGAAATAGATGTACTTTCAATACTGTCATTATTAAGTATTTCATCTAACACACTCTTTAACTCTTCTTCTAATGTAAATACTGCTATGTAAAATATAACTTGATAATCTTTCGTTTCATCTTTATACATTAAGAAAAAAGGTTGTTCATCATGTTCAAACTTACTTTCAAAATATGGACTAATGTTGTCCTCAAACCATCTTTTTATTTCTTCTTGTTGTTCGAAATATTCATTAAATCTATTGTATTCAAAATTAGCGACAATTTTAGCACTAAAAAAGATACCTTCTTCCATCAGTTTTTTGATTGTTGTATTCACTTTAAAACCCCTTTCGCGATAAAGTTATACTGAAATATTCTATCAGCTATAATACTGCATATATTGCTTTGTGTCAAGAGGTAGATTATTGCTGGAATATTCCTTCAAGTTCTCGTCTGCTTTCACCCAACTGCTCTCTACCCTCCTCAAATACCTCAGAAAACCCACTTTTTACACCCGCCACAAGAGAAGGTCCTTCATCTTTTACTATTTCTTCTTCACCACCTAGTCTAACTCCTACCACAGAAAGCCATACTATAAATATTACCCCAGCGATAGATGCAGATATAATAAACGCCACCTTAGTACGGTATGATTCTGGCTTTTCTCTTAATTTTTCTATTTGTTTTAACATAATAGATTTTATTAACTTTTAAGAACTATTATTTCTCCTTCTTTGCCATCTAGATCTTTCTTTTTTATAGTCAGTTTATCAATTGGCTTTCCGTTCTCTCCTCCATCTTCTTTTAGGAACTTCGCAAGAGCCTTTGCTTTTCCTCCTTCTTCTATGTCACCGTAGTGCATCGGTATTACGATTTTAGGTTCCAAGTCTACTGCTAGTGCGTGAGCATCTACAGTGTTGAGTACTCCATCTCCACCGATTGGTACAAATAAGATATCAATATTGCCAAGCTTTTCTTTTACGTCTGCGTTTAGTTTTTTAGAATTAAGCGCGCCTAGAAATACAAGATTCATACCCTCAAGTACTATAGAGTACACAGTATTGATTCTTTCCTCTCCACCATACCCTGATGTACTTTGAACACCTTTTATGAAAACTTTTTTGACCTCGTACTCCCCTGGCCCTGTTATAGCAAAGGGTTCTTTGTCGCCGTGAGTTACTTGCCCTACACCATTAAAGTCTTTGTCATTTAAACTTACGACAGCAATATCAGCACCAAATTTAGCGCCACTTAATTTTGATTCTTTTGAGATAGGGTTTATAGCGACAGTAGTATCTCCAAATGTCGCTTTAAAAAATTCCCCTCCGTGATATGTGATTACCATAAACAGATTATATCAGACAATTGCAAAAAGTTAAGTTTTATAGTAATATACTGGGTATTGTTTTATTAGTTTCGTGTAGGAATTAACCCCACTCAACACCGTAAATGCAAGAGAATGAGAGGACATCCTGCGCTATTTTACGTTATGACAACAAAAACTGAAGAATTAGAAGATAAAAAATTAGAAGAAATAAAAGACGAAGAGAAGCCAGCAAAAAAAGCAGGGAAAAAGGACTCCGTAATGGCAAAGCTATTAGGTGACAGTCCTACCCCACCAGAAGTTGGAGACCTTGTTGAAGGTCCTGTAATCGGTATAGATAAATCAAGTGTATTTATTGATATGCATCCTTTTGGTACTGGTATTATTTATGGAAAAGAGTTCCTACAAGCGTCCGACATACTTAGAAAGGTAAGCATAGGAGACAACGTCGCCGCAAAAGTAGTAGACAGAACTACAAACAAAGACGGATACATTGAGCTGTCACTTAAAGAGGCTCGTCAGGCACTTCTGTGGAGCGAAGCTGAAGTAGCTATTGCAAACAAGAGTGTTATTGAAGTTCCAGTAAAAGAAGCCAACAAAGGTGGTCTGATTATGGAATGGAAAAGCATACAAGGATTCTTGCCAGCTTCACAGCTTAAAGCAAGCCATTATCCACGTGTTACAGACGGAGACAAAGACAAGATCTTAAACGAACTTAAGAAACTTGTCGGTACAAAACTTTCAGTATCAATAATCACCGCAGATCCAAAAGAAGGTAAACTTATCTTCTCTGAAAAAGATCCAGAAAAGAAAGAGAAAGAAAAGATAGTTGATAAATATGCAGTTGGCGATGTTGCTGAAGGAGAAGTAACAGGTATCGTTGATTTTGGAATCTTTGTAAAACTTGAAGACGGACTTGAAGGACTCGTGCACATCTCTGAGATCGAATGGGGTCTAGTAGACGATCCTAAAGCACTGTTTAAAGTTGGAGACAAAACACCAGTTAAGATTAT
The DNA here is from genome assembly GCA_964575575.1 of uncultured Candidatus Saccharibacteria bacterium. Classification (GTDB taxonomy): domain Bacteria; phylum Patescibacteriota; class Minisyncoccia; order Phycocordibacterales; family UBA2163; genus UBA2163. The sequence continues at coordinate 48,561 of CAZNQQ010000001.1, forward strand.
AGAAATAAAAGACGGAAAGATCTCACTTTCTATAAAAGCACTTAAAGAAAACCCATGGAAAAGCGCGACAGACAAGTATAAGAAAGACCAAGAGGTTACAGGTGTTGTGATCAAATACAACAAACACGGAGCTCTTGCTTCAATCGAAGAAGGTGTAGCGGGACTTGTCCATGTGTCAGAATTTGAAAACGAAGAAGAATTAAGAAAGACACTAGAACTTGGAAAGACTTACGACTTCAAGATCACAGTCTTTGAACCAAAGGAACAAAAAATGACACTTTCTTATAAGAAAGACTAAATAAACAAAAACCCCGCGGGCAAAGCCCGCGGGGTTTTTGTTTGAACGGCTCAACAAGCTGAGCCGTTAAGTACAAGTTCAGTACAAGGGTCGCCCTTGTACATTAATAAATTCTTTTATTAATTCTTTAAAATCATTCAATTGTGAAAAATGGTCTGGAAAAGAATCTTTATTAAGAATTAATTTTTCAGATCTATCCCCTAAAAAATAATCATGGTAGCTTGAATACCTGTAATCCTCTATAAAAATTTTTGCTTTTATTGGATCAGAAATACCACCTTCTTTCCAATTTGAGTCGATTAATTTAACAGGATTAAGATGAATATATGAAAACACCCAATTTAAATATTCATTAGTATCAATATGTTTTGCATTAAATCTTCCTTCAAAAAGAATTCCTTTGCGCTCATATTTGGTATTAAAATACATTGCATATGCAGTAGATAATTTACCCATAAATATACTCAGACCATTTTCTACTTTTTCTCTAATAAGAATATGAAAATGATTGGGCATCAAACAATAAGCCCCGATATCTACAAGAGTATTTCCTATATCTATTTCGTACAAGGGCGACCCTTGTACTAATCTAAAAATAACAGATTTATCGCTATTGCATACAAAAAGAAGTTTTATAAAGCGTTCTTTATCAGACTCATCTAAAAAGATAGGAGTTTTTAATATCCCTCTATTATATAGATGATAATATTCGCCAACAGTGAAAATGACTTTCCTTGTAACCATATGTAAATATTATCTTACACTCTGGTTTGTTGTACAAGGGTCGCCCTTGTACAATTTAGCGGTTAAACTCATTCATTGCTTTTGCTCTTCCGTCTTTTATTATTGTTTCCAGTGCTTCGTTTACTTTTTTGAAGACTTTTTTGAGTTTTTCTAATTCTGGTTTTCTAAAATCATTAAGTATAAAATCTATAACCTTCTGTTCTGTTTTTATTTTCTTGATTTTTCCACTCGGAGTAGATGGCGCGATGCCAATTCTGATTCTTATAAAGTCTTTAGTCTTTATAGAACGTGCTATAGATTCTATTCCTTTGTGTCCGCCTGAACCTCTTCCATATGAAATCTTGATCTTACCAAGCGGCATATCTAGGTCGTCGTAAATCACCACAAGGCTTTCTGCTTTCTTCTTGCTTGTTATAAGCTTTACAAGTTGAGTTCCAGACTTATTCATAAAGGTTTTAGGTAGTAAAAGATGCACTTTTGCTTTACCAAATTTTTCTGTTTCGAAAAAGTCTAATTTATTCTTCTTTGCAAAGCTTGCGACAGAAAGAGCTCCCGTATTGTGTCGAGTGTTTTCGTATTCCTCACCTGGATTTCCTAAACCTACTATATAAAACATAAAATAAATTATATCACACACTTTTAAATATTGTGTCAAACAAAAGTTTCAAGTACAATGTACGTAAATGGAACCTAAGAAAGAAAATTTTTTCAAAGAAGTTCTCAAATTCTCATTAATTGCGATTCTTATTGTCGCGCCGATACGTATTTTTATTGCACAGCCGTTTGTAGTGAGCGGTGCGTCAATGCAACCTAGTTTTGACAGTAAAGAATATCTTATAGTTGACCAACTAAGCCTAAGGTTTGACGAGCCACAACGCGGAGAAGTGGTTATTTTTAAATACCCTAAAGACCCTTCAATATTTTTCATAAAAAGAGTTATAGGTCTCCCAAATGAGACAGTTGTTATGGATTCTGGGAGTCTTACTATAAAAAACGACTCATTTCCTGACGGTTTTAGTGTAGAAGAACCTTATATAAAAGAAGATACACAAGACACTTTTGTTTCAGTATTAAAAAGCGACGAGTATTTTGTATTAGGAGACAACAGAAAGCATAGTTCTGACTCAAGAATATGGGGACCACTTAAGGAAAAGTTCATTGTAGGTAAAGCATTCGCAAGACTATTCCCTGTAAATGAGTTTGACATCCACCCTGGAGATTATAGTAACCAATAAACATCTATAACTTTATGATACATACCAAAACATTACCAAAATCAAACCCCACAGACTTGCTAAAGAAAGCAATACATATTGCATCGTGTTATGGCTTTGACAGTATGGACAAAATAATAGTTCAAGAAAAAAAACGTTTTGATGACTTAGAAGAGATTGAGAAAAAAGCAAACCTAGATGCCAAAAAACCTACACAGCCTACAACAAAACAAAAATGTATCAAACAAACCACAAAAAGCTGTAACACAGATGTAGCTGGTGACGAGATTCTCTGTGCATTAAAAACCGCTGCCCACAACAAACTTCTACCTAATGACCGTCCCCTACTAATACAACAAAGCAGCGTTGTAAATGACCCAAAAGAAAAGAAGTTGAATTTTGGGCTTATAGCAGTTGGCATGAAAAAAAGTATAGCTGAAGCTCTTATTATAAAAACGGCGACGACTATCTTAGAAGATATCGGTATCAAAAATATTCAGGTTCATATAAACAGTATGGGAGACAAAGATTCGTCTCTAAAATTTGTAAATGAGCTAAATTCATACTTTAGAAAGAATATAAATTCTGTTCCGTCACGCATAAGACAATCCATAAAAAAAGATGTCTTCAGAGCTTACGATCAGTTATACAGAGAGTATGGTTTCCCAGAAGAAGCACCTCAACCGATCAAATTTCTTTCAGACAACAACAGAAAACACTTGAGTGAGATACTTGAATATATGGAAACTGATTCTATACCATATGAAATAGACAACTTTCTTATAGGCAACAACGAATGTTACTCTCAGACACTTTTTGAAATACGCGACGCACAAGAAACCGAAAACATTTCTATACTTGCAAAAGGTGGTAGGTGCGACGAAATAGCAAAAAGAGTGTTTAATGCTGATATACCAACAGTTGGCATAGTATTTGAATTTGAGAAAAAAGGTATAAAAGAGAAAGAGTTGCAAGCACCAAAAAGAGCGCGAAAGCCAAAGATTTACTTTATACAGCTTGGTAGTGAAGCAAAGAGAAAAAGCCTCTTTGTGATTGATACATTACGAAAATCCAACATATACATACACCATTCACTTGATAACGACAAACTCACCGAACAGCTTTCTTTTGCAAAGTATCTTGAAGTACCGTATGCAATAATAATGGGACACCGCGAAGCACTTGACGGTACTATTATAGTACGAAACATGGATACACAGTTTCAGCATACTGTTTCTATAGACGAACTACCGCAATATTTAAAGGAAATGCACATCTAATAAGATATTGCGAATATATAAACTATGTGATATTCTACACAACTATGAGCACTAATATAGAAGTAAACAAAAACGACAAAGAAAACACAGCAGGCCTTATGAGAAGGTTTACTAAACGTGTGCGCGGATCTGGCATACTCCAGAGAGTACGAGGACTTCGCTACTATGAGAGAGGAAAATCAGATTTCGTAAGAAAGAAAAAGACTCTAAAAAGAATAGCAAAAAGAGCAGAGCGCAATGAGCAAATAAAACTAGGTAAAATAACAGAACAAACAGGTAGATTTGGAAGAAGAAGATAAATGAAAGATACTAATTTCTCAGTATTAAATAAAACTAAAAGTAAGCAAAAAAGCTTACTTTTTGTTCGTATAAAAGATGAAGTACTTGGTAAAGATTATGAGCTTAGTTTGGTATTTATCGGTAGTGCAAAATCTAAAGCGCTTAATAAAGAATATAGAAAGAAAGACAAGCCTACTAACATACTAACTTTTCCTCTTTCTAAATCAGAAGGAGAGATATTTATAGCTCCAAAAGTGGCAAGAAAAGATGCAAAGAAATTTGATATGAAAGAAAACGATTTTATAGCTTATTTATTCATTCATGGACTTTTACACCTAAAAGGACTAAAACATGGAGACAAAATGGAAAAAGAAGAGGAAAAACTAAAGAAAAAGTATATATAAATTTGGGGGTTTTGGAGATTGTGTTGTATAATTATTTCATATATGGCGCGCAACATAACAACAGGGATAGATATCGGCACATACCAAGTGAAAGTGGTGGTAACAGAGTATGGCAAAAACGGCAATGGTAACTTACCTAAGATTATTGGTACTGGTATTTCCCAATCTAAAGGCCTACGACACGGTTATATAATCAACCAAAACGACACTATACGCAGTATCCAAAGTGCTGTAGCGCAAGCTGAAAAATCATCAGGAATAAAAATCAAAAAAGCGTTTATCTCTATAGGTGGAGTTGGTCTTGAAGAAGTGCATTCTCGTGGTGGCGCTGTAGTCGCAAGAGCAGATTCAGAAATCACTGATTTAGATATTGAAAAGGCAATAAAAGACAGCGAGAAAAAAGTTGCACAAAAAACAGCAAATAGAAAAATCTTGCATGAAGTTCCAATACAATACAAAATAGACGGACAAAAAGTTCTAGGTAAGCCTCAAGGTATGCGTGGAAGCAAGCTTGAACTTGAAGTTCTTTTTATAACTTGTCTTGAACAACATTTAAATGATCTAATCTCTGCAGTAGAAGAAGCGGGGATAGTAGTGGAAGACGTAATGGCTTCTCCCGTTGCAGGAAGTTTCGTCACACTTTCTCGCGCACAAAAGATCGCGGGGTCAGTACTTGCAAACATCGGTGCAGAAACAGTTTCAATAGTAGTATTTGAGAACAATATTCCAATATCTCTAAAAGTGTTTTCAATAGGAGGAACAGACATAACAAACGACATAGCACTAGGGCTTAAAATACCTCTTGATCAAGCAGAGCGCGTAAAAACAGGCTCTCTCTCTGGTGCAGAATTCCCCAAAAAGAAACTCGATGAAATAGTAGGAGCAAGACTCACTGACATCTTTGAACTTATCGAGTCGCACCTGAAAAAGATTTCTAAGAACGGACTACTCCCTGCAGGTATTATAATCACAGGTGGCGGGTCAGGCATAGCGACTATAGAAGACCTAGCTCGTGCTGCTCTTAAACTTCCATCTAAAACTTCTTCTGGGTTCAATGGTAATAACAATAACTCTGTTTCTGTACAAGGAACTGTGCGCGACTCTTCGTGGGCAGTTGCATATGGACTTTGCATCTGGGGACTTTCTACTGAAGAAGACGGCGTTGGAATAAAACTTGCAAAACAAACTGGAGGCAACATTGTAGGGTGGATAAAGCAGTTTTTACCCTAATTTTACCCTAAAAATTAAGACATTGTTGGCATTATTGTCAAAGTTCACAAGCAGAGCACTATCTGATATGATAGTGCTTACTTAATTAATTGCCAAAAATATATGAAACAAGTTAAACCTGATGTAGAATCTTTCGCAAGAATCCGAGTAATCGGTGTCGGAGGATCTGGAAATAACGCTATAAACCACATGATCGCTTCAAAGATCAAAGGTGTTGAATTTGTGGCTGTAAACACTGATGCGCAAGACTTGCATCACTCTCAAGCAAAGAAGAAAATCCACATTGGTAAAAACTTAACGAAAGGTCTCGGAGCAGGAATGGATCCAGAACTTGGAAAACGAGCAGCTGAAGAAACAAAAGAAGAAATACAAGAAGTTACAAAAGGTTCAGACATGGTTTTCATCACTTGCGGTTTCGGAGGAGGTACAGGAAGTGGAGCAAGTTCAGTAATAGCAAAAACAGCTCGCGAACTTGGTGCACTTACAGTAGCGATAGTTACAAAACCATTTTCATTTGAAGGACAACACAGAATGGAGATAGCAGAAAAAGGTCTTGAAGAACTTAAGAAAGAAGTTGACGCTCTTGTGATAATCCCTAACGACAGACTACTTGCAATCGTAGACAAAGACACAAGTGTCAAAAACGCATTTGGTATGTCAGACAATATATTACTCCAAGCAGTTGAGGGTATCTCTGACCTTATTACTACACCAGGTATTATTAACGTAGACTTCGCAGACATACGAGCAGTTATGGAGAACGCAGGTTCAGCTCTTATGGGTATCGGTATTGCAGGTGGCGAGAAGCGCGCTGAAGAAGCAGCACGTATGGCTATATCATCACCTCTTCTTGAAGTATCTATCAACGGCGCTAAGGGAGTACTGTTTGCTGTTGCAGGTGGAGATGACCTAGGAATGCTTGAGATACAAGAAGCTGCTAGAGTTATAACAGAATCTATAGACCCACATGCGAAAGTTATCTTTGGAACAATAAGAGACGACTCTGTGAAGAAAAACGAGATTAAAGTTACAGTTATCGCAACAGGTTTCCCTGACTCAATACTTCACAAAAGTCCTCCACTTTTCCAGGCTGGCGCAATGAAAAGCACAGACGATGTAAAAGTGAAGGATATGGATGAAGACAAAGCGCGTGGAAAGATCTTCAATGCGATCAATAAAGATTCTGAAGCTAAAAAAGACGCTTCAGCATCACAAACTCCTAAAACACCAGACGAAGAAAATGACAAAAAAGACGATGACGATGACGACTGGGGTGTAGTACCAGCATTTCTAAGAAGATCAAAAATTAAGTAATAAAAATATAAAAAAGAAACTGGATATCCAGTTTCTTTTTTTGTATACTTAACTAACATTTTTTATTAATAATCTAAAAAAACTACTATGTACGATCTTATTATAATCGGCGGCGGTCCCGCAGGGACCGCCGCCGGAGTCTACGCTTCACGTAAAAGACTCAAGACAGCCGTAATAGCTTGTGAATTTAGCGGACAGAGTGTTGTTTCAGAAGATGTTCAAAACTGGATAGGAACTGTCTCAATACCAGGTAAAGAACTTGCAGAAAATATGAAAAAGCACTTACAAGCTTATGCAGGAGATGTTGTAGATATAATAGAAGGCGAAAAAATCAAAAACCTTTCAAAAGAAGGGGATGATTTTGTAGCTATAACTGAAAATGGTAAAGAATACAAAGCAAAAAACATACTTATAGCATCAGGTGCAAACAGAAGAAAACTTCCTGTCAAAGGAGCTGATGAATTTGAACACAAAGGACTTACTTACTGTGCATCTTGCGACGGACCATTATTTTCAGGTCAGGATGTAGTAGTAATAGGCGGAGGTAATGCCGGCTTTGAAACAGCAGCGCAACTTCTAGCATATACTAAGAGCGTAACACTCCTTTGTAGAAAACCAGTATGTAAAGCCGACCCAGTAACAGTAAATAAAGTATCAGCTCACCCAAACATGACAGTACTTACAGAAGCTGACATAACAGAAGTAAAAGGTGACCAATTTGTAACTGGTATCTCATATAAAGATCTAAAAACAGGAGAAATCAAAGACATAGAAACAAACGGTATCTTTGTAGAAATAGGTAACATACCGGCAACAGACTTCGCAAAAGACGTAGTAAAACTAGACGATTTTAACAGAATCATTACTGACCCTAAGAACCAACAGACTAGCACTCCTGGCATATGGGCAGCTGGCGACGTTACAGATGAGCTCTACCACCAGAACAATATAGCAGCAGGCGATGCAGTAAAAGCAGTTGAGGATATCTATCAAGCTCACACCGCACGATAGTTAACACCGAGGTTCAACCTCCGTGTTAAATTTTTATAGAATCTTTTATATCAAAATCCCCAACCTTTGTGCGAGTGAGCCCTAAGAGTACTCCTCCAAGAGAGTGCGCTATAGAACGGATGTATGTACCGCTCGATACATTGAATTTTGCTTTCACTGTTAAATATTTTTGCTCTTTTTTATTTAAAACTTCTTGCCAGCTTTTTATTACTTCTTCCTGCCTGAAATCTCCTTTTACTAAATTAATTTTATCTGTGATTCTTTTAAGCAATTCTTCAGAACCTATCTCGTAAGAATCTAAAACTTCAGCATTGTGAACTGTAGTTGTCCGTGCAGGTATCTCTATCTCAGAGAGTTTCCCCTCCCGTGCCCACATAAAAAGTGGTTTGCCTTGTATTTTATATGAAGAATACGGTGGAAGTGGTAAAGTAATCTCACCAACTAAGCTTTCTATATCTTTTTTGATTAACTCAACCGGTTGAGTTAATCCCAAAATATCATAAGTATCCGTCTTAAAACCAAAAAGTATCTCTGCTTCATATTCTTTATCAAGTTTTTGGTATTCCTCCTTTTTGTGAACGTCATCTTGAGAAAGCAGTATCAAAACACCCTCTGCTATTGGATCAAGCCGCCCCGCATATGTGACAGGTTCTTTCTCTTTCAAAAGTTTGATCATATCTAAAGGTGATACTCCAATCGGTTTGTAAATATTAAAAATCATATAAATAATCTCGCTAAGCGAAGCTCGTCAAAAGTAAAACTACTACCCAATATACTTCTCACAGGTGAGAGCTTAGTGTCACCTGACTTTGCAAATGCTTTTTTAATTTTTTCTAATCTTTTTTTATCAATCGTATTTTCTACATGAGATATATCAGGGCATTCACCTTGTTCTTTTAGCTTTTCTATATGCCCCACTACTGTACCTTTTGTCATCTCTCTTTTCTTTGCTATCTCTTCTACTGTAAACTCTTCAGCAAGTAAGCGCTTTGTCTTTTCATATGTAGAAAGTTTTTCTTCCTTTTCTTCTTGAGTTGGTACTATTGATTCTAAAAATTTTTCTTGTTTCTTACTATTATCTTCAGAATTTTTTAGCTCTTTTACAGCCTTTTTTGATTCACTTATAAGTTCATTATCAAACTCTAAAACCTCGTTATTGACCTTAAGCGCCGTGTCATTCAAGCCCATTAATTTAAGACCAGAAAGCGCTCTTACACGAGAAAGTGCAACGTATCCCTGCCCTGCCACAAAAGCCTTTGAGAGGTCCATTTCGGCTGCATCTAGGCTCATTCCTTGGCTTTTGTGTACTGTTATAGCCCATGCAAGACGGAGCGGAATCTGGCCGATTTCCGCCTTTGTTTTCCCTTCTTCCTCTATCCGCCAGCTCTCAGGTTCAGCGAATATCCTCTCACCATTTAAAGTCTCTACTATCGGTATCTCGTCATTATATTCGTCAGAAAATTCAAAATCCACCACCTTACCTAACGTGCCATTTACATAACCTTTTTCAAAATTATTCTTCACAAACATCACTATTGCATTCTTCTTCAAATATAAATACTCTGGCGCCAAACAACTCCTTTTCAAAGTATCTTGAAGTGCTCGTGCACCGTGACCGCGCATCTCAAACACTCTGTTGTTCCCAGGGAGTTTGTCTAGCTCTCTTTCGTTTATTTTGTCTACATCTATATTGTGTGTGTAAAGCTTCGTGGGCTTTTCTACTTTTTCTACATTTTTCTTATATCTTTCTCTAAGTGGTTCAAGTGTATGTTCGCCAGTATTGTCGGCGCGTATGTCATTTAGCAGATTAAGTAACGTGTCGTCCTCGTGTCTGTATTGCTCGTCCAAGTAACACACCTTAAGACCCATCGTATTCCATACATTGGACTTATGTACAAAGTGCGCTCGCTCTCCACCGCGCGCTATCGGCGGAAGCTGGAAAAAGTCGCCCACGAGTATTACTTGCATCCCACCAAACGGCGCAGTGCTTTCTTTAAACATTTTGCAGACCTTGTCCACCATATCCAGACGAAAGTGGTGGAGCATAGAGACCTCGTCTATAACCAAAACTTTCGTCCTAGCAAAACGTTTTCCCAAATGCTTTTTCTTAGAAAGCTCGCGGATGTCACTTTCTGACATATCGTCGTTAATACCGATCCCTGCCCATGAGTGTATCGTCATCCCTCCTATGTGAGTCGCAGCGATACCAGTAGAAGCAGTGATCCCTACTTCTACACCTTTCTGTTTCAGAAAGTTCACATAGTCGTTAAGCACATAAGTTTTGCCACTACCTGCAGGACCAGTCAAAAACACATTTGCGCCCATTTTTAATATATCTAATGCCTCTTTTTGCTTCATAGTAGAGGTATTATAACATAGCAAAAAACCCGTTTTGTTTCGCCTACTGGCTTCACAAAACGAGTTTTATATCCCTTCTAAATCTTAATAGTATCTTTAAGCTTTTACCACATCAAATACCTCTTTCAAATCTTGAATCAATACACTGGAATTTGATCTTATCCTATAGCAAGATTTAAATGCTACAACACGATTAGCATCCCAATTAGAAAATTTCTCTAATTGATTACCTGAGAATACTTTTGTTGTATCATCATCCACTAATACTGCATCACAATACTTTTTTCCGTTCAGTTCTTTAGTATCAATATCTTTTTGTCCATATTCATAAATAACTACATTGGCTTCTTTCGCAGCAACTGCATCAGAAAGCCTTTCCAATGAATCAACTACTTTAATAGATATTTCCATACAACCCTCCTTAAATTTAGTATCAAAATATAAATGATTTAATTTACTATTTAATTCTGCAAGAACAATACATCAATATGGCGGTAGAGTCAACTATTATGTTTGTCTAAAAAATATTTAGTAGCTTATCAAAGTCATCTTCTGAAGTAGCCTTGTTTCTCTTTTCATATTTACATATTTGGCAACGATGAGTTATCACATATCCGTCTTTCTCTATCTCTTTATCTACCGGCTCCATAAGCCCCTCACAGACAGATGCCCTATCCCCTGGGTTAATATCCACATGCTTGCTCCACAAGCAGACAGGACAATGGTTCGTATATCCATCTCCCTTTACTTCCTCCCCACACTTTTCGCAAGTAAAATCTTCTATTTTCCTCTGAAATCTTTTCGTCATTTTAATCAAGTAAATCTTTTACAAAATCTGGATCTGGGTTTGAAGTAATTGCCAAATGCTTTATTTTATCCAAGTGATTGTCTATCCACTTTTTCATTCTTGGAGTTGTTTTTATATTTAGCAATTCATCTATTTCAAAAAAACCCAACTTCTGACCTTCATTGCCAAGTTTTACTTTCGCTTTTTCCTCATCTGTAAGATGTGCGAAATATCTGTATCTTTCTCGATCAGGTTTTCCTATATATGTTATATTAGCTGGCACGACTCCTATCTCCTCAAGAATCTCGCGCTTAAGTGTTTCAAGTGGTTCTTCTCCTTCTTCCATCGTACCGCCTATCAAACTCCAAGTATCAGGACATGGAATAGTCGGTATATCGTCTCTTAAGAGCATTAGTACCTTGCCATTATGGAAGATCATAGCCGTTGCGCTACGTGATGTTGTTGTTTCTTTCATACTATTATCTACCCGATCTTTACAGCAGTTCCAAAAGCAAGCATTTCAGAAGCTCCTTGCATTATCATTGAAGTTGTAAATCTCATATTAATAACTGCATCAGCTCCCATGTCTATAGCTTCATTTACCATCCTGTTATAAGCCTCGTCTCTTGCACTGGTTGTCATATCTGTGTAAGTTTTTACTTCTCCTCCGACTATACTTCGGAGTCCTGCTCCAATGTCTCTACCGACGTTTCTAGCTCTTACTGTATTGCCTTTTACTACACCGAGTATCTCTGTAACTTTTTTATTAGGGATCTCGCTCCCTGTTGTAATGATTATATTGCTCATATTATTTTATTTATCTTTATTATTTTTAATTTCTTCAATATCATCTTCTTTTTTATTGAAAAAGATAAAAAATCCTATAACAATAAAAAAGCCTCCGTAGGCTAAAATCCAAATCCAACCTTCAGGTTTATCTAAAACCGTAGTGATTATTATATACAAACCCAAAATGATTGAGGCTATCCCTGCTATTGTTCGACTCATAGTATTCATGTGTCTATTATACCAGATTTCTAAACCCTAAAACGTAGATAGGTCTATAAGCCTGCATTTGTTTCGGCGTCTTGATCTTGTAACTACTCCTGATAGTTTTATATAAAATGTATTCATAATGTTTTTTAAGTTATCCACAATAGTATTGTTGGTTTTCTACTTTGTTTCTAGTATAATTAGAGTATAGAAAGAAAATAGAAAGTCTGCAAATTAGTTATCCACAGTTTTAATTTAAATATTATGCTTACAAAAAAACAAAAGAAAGTATTTGATTATGTAGAGTCATATACCAAAAAGAACGGCTACGCGCCCTCTCTCCATGAGATACGCAAGCACTTCAAGCTTGCTTCTGTCTCTACTGCTCACCACTACATAGACAAGCTCAAGAAGCTTAATCTTTTAAATAAAGAAAGTCAGAGAGCACGTTCTATAGAGTTATTACAAAACGGAAAGATGGTGAGCATCCCGATCTTTGGGCTTATCTCTGCTGGCTCCCCCATTGAAGCTATAAGCAACCCTGAACAAATACAAGTCCCAGAGAATATGGTTGCAAGCTCCGGCAAACACTATGCACTCAAAGTCACAGGCGACTCTATGATAGACGAAGGAATCTTTGACGGCGACACAGTAGTCATACGTGAGCAATCCACAGTAAAAGACGGTGAGTCTGCAGTCGCATATCTTCCCGACCAAGACTCTGCAACGTTGAAGAAAATATACGTACAAAAGAACAGGGTGAAGCTCCAACCAGCTAACCCAAAGCTAAGTCCATTCTACGAGACTAACGTCCAGATCCAAGGCAAAGTCGTGGGTGTATTGAGGAGTTTTTAATGTTTGAAAATCCCCTCACAATATGCTATTTTCAAAGGTAGAAAACTTTAATTTAGTCAGATTAAACCACGCAAAAAAGGGAGCATATTATGATTAAATTTGTAGGCTGGTCTTTTGTAACTGTTGGTGCGATACTTTTTTTTGCAGCAATATATATATCTGCCAGTAACAAAATACCTGATGGATATGCCGTGCCGTGTGTAATATTTTGTGTATTGTTACTGCTTGGAGGAAAATATGCTTTAGCCTCACATGAACGATCAACCCTTATGGAGGAGTAGACTATTATGTATAACGAAACTAAGTATGAGGTATACGCTCAACGATCGATTAGCGGATTTCTTTTATTAGCAGGTCTGCTAACTATGCTTTTAGGCTGTATCGTAGCAGTAGGTAGTTATTTTTCAAAAAACATACTTATAGGTGGTGGTACAGGAGTGGCAATCATTGCATTTGGAGTTTTGTTTATAGGTATGGGTTTTTTGTTTCCAAATCTTGTAGCTTGGAATAAAAAAATTAATGGATAAACATATTCAACTCGTTGGACAAAAAACTCGTCCTGCGAGCTTTTTGTTTTAAATTTTGCGTTTTTGGGAAAATGTTGTACAATAGCTAGGCTATTTAGCAATAAATGGCCCCATCGTCTAACGGTTAGGACAACAGGTTTTCAATCTGTCAATCGGGGTTCGATTCCCCGTGGGGTCACAATTTACAACTTGCCCAAACGCCCGTCGGTCAGCGACGAAAACGCTGGGAACTGGCACGCCGAAGCGCGCGGATTTGTCACGAACCAAGGGGTTCGTTCCAACTTTTTGGACAAAGACCTTAATATCATAAAAATTATCTGACTTTGTTAAAAAGTTGGCTTGTTTCGTATCTAAAATCCATTCCCGCAGGGGTTCGACCCAATTATTACCCGAGTGTTTAAAATCTTTCAATTTCTCTTTCAAAGTAAGTGTTGAGCGCATATTCTCATCTTTCTTTTGTATATAAATCTCTTTTGGTATATCTCCATCTAAATATGTAGAAACTAACTTTTCTAAGCGATCTTCACTTGCTTTGATTTTGTCAGTAAGATTTTGAACACTGCTTTGTGATGAGAGATTTTCTTCTTTTTGAATCTGCTCAATTTTCTTTAACATATAATCCACCCTCTCATCGCAAAGTGAAATTGATTGAAGCCGTTCCTTAACTTGTGCGACAAGAATCTCTTCGCGCAAATATCCTTGACTACATTTTCCATTCTTTTTCGTGCAACGATAGTATCTGTATCTACCTCCGCATTTTCCTGTTGCCCATTGTGCTGTGAACATACTCCCGCACTCTCCACAACGAAAAAGTCCAACAAAAGGAAAATTATGTCCAACTTTTGTTTTGCGCGGTCGCTCTCTTGTCGCTAATACTTTCTGCACGGCTTCAAATAATTTCGGGGTAATAATTGGCGTAAAGCTTCCTTCAAACCATTCATCATGATACTTAATGAATCCAAGATATGCTCTGTTTGTAAGTATGCGTTTGACGGAAGCTTTGGCAATTGGCGTTCCTGCTCCTGTCGTTACGCCATGATGCGCAAGAAAATCTGCAAGAGAGCCGAGAGTGTGGCTTCCTTTTATGTACTCAGTAAACGCGCGCTTGATTATCTTTGAGTGAGTGGGATGTGGTTCAATGTTTCTTGTCTTTGGATTATTCACATACCCGAATGGAGCGCGCGTGAGCCACTCACCTTTGCGGAGTTTTGCGCGCATTCCTCTCTTTGTATTTTCAACTAAATTGTCTGAATAGTACTTACTCTGTCCGAACGCCACTTGCAACATAAAGAGCCCCTGCGGTGTCGGTTCAAACCAAAATGTCGGAAAGCGTAAAGACACGATATTCTTCTGATCAACAAGATAGATAATGCGACCACCATCCACTGAATTTCTCGCAAGACGATCTGGATGCCACGCTAAAATACCCATATCTCCTATCTCCTCAATTTTGTCTATCA
>CAZNQQ010000002.1:0-56981 GCA_964575575.1 uncultured Candidatus Saccharibacteria bacterium
GCGTTGAATGAATTCATAACAATTTCCCCTGTTACAGCAAGTTTTGCATAAGGGGAGGTGGTGCCGATGCCGATGTTGCCGGATTGTGTTACAGACAATGTATCCCCTGAAGTTAACGTCCATATACGTAAATCATTAGAATTTGCAGGTCGATAAATTGATGATTCCCATGTACTACCTGACAAAAATCTTAATTCGGATTTACTATCTGAAGCAGCATCAATACCTAGACGAACATGATCACTTGCATTAGATAAATGCAATGTTACTCCTGGCGTCGTCGTCCCAATCCCCACCCGATTGTTTGTAGAATCTACGTATAGTGTGTTGGTGTTTACCGTAAGGTCACCTGATATTGATGCACTGTCTGCAGTAAGTGAGCTGGAGAATGTTCCACTTGTTCCAGAGAAAGATGAACTTTGTATTGTTGAGTTTGATATTGTTACGTTTCCTAGTTTGTCTATTTTGTTTGTTGGTGCTGATACGTTTGTGTAGTTGTTTATTATTCTTGTTTCGTTAGCTGATGTTAAGCTACTCATGTCTGAATAGATTTTGTTCTGTGACTGCTGTATTGCCAGCTCTAAGTCACTACGTGTAATACCGCCTACTGTGAGGATTTCTCTAGTTTCTACTATACGTTCTATGACTGGTTGGTTTACTATTGTTTGCCCCGTTAGCTTGTCGTTCGGGGTTTTGGGTCGAGTTGTAACTACCGTTTTCTCTTCAGGAGCTTCTTTTAGAACCTGCACTAAGACCTTACCTTCTATATCGTTATCACAGATAGAGAATTTACATATAAGATTATTTACTGTTTTGTTTATATAAAGAGCTTCCTCTCTGATGACTAAGCTTATACTATCAGTTATGCTTGCAAATACATTAGCACGTATATTTTGTAGGTTTGTATATGGATTAAGTATACTAGTTACATTAGCAAAAGACTGTGTAGCTATTTTTTTCACACTGGAGTTCATAGAAGCTAGTGAGCTATTTACAGTGCTAATTACATTATTCTTTAGACTTTCCCATTCTTTTCTATCTCCTTTTGTAAGAAGGTACGTACTATTTGCAGTTTGTGATGCAAAAGGTCTACTCTTCTCCATACCTTTATGTACATTAAGTGCCACATCTTTACTTACATCTTTAAGTGTAAATATTGAGCTTACTCCAAACCTTGCTGGGTCAAACTTTGAAACTGCATCTAAGCTCGTTACAACAGCTTGTGAAAATCTATGGAAACCTGCTTTTGCAATGTTAGTGTCACTTGCAATATATCCACCTAATACAAAAGTGACAGCTACTACAAATGCAACACTTTTTTTAAATAATTCTGTTTTAAAAACAGAAGAAACATTTGATCTAAACTTTCTAAAGTCTTCGTTTATCTGTCTTTCTCTTTGAGAATATTTTAGATCATTAACCCTCTTATCAGATAATTTTTTATGTAATTGTGTTTTTTGAACTTTATTATCTTTTATAAAATTTTGTAAAGAATTCTCTTCTACATACCAACTTCTTCCAACCTTCTTTCCAAGAACTTTCTTTTGACGCGCAAGCCTAGCTACATAGTCATTTGTATAACCTGAAATCTCTCCTGCATATTTTGAGGAGAGATATTTTTTATTGTTAAATGTTAGTTTCTTATCCATGTCTTTTAGAATGTCTTTTTGAGTTTTTTTATTAGAGCCGAATTACCTATATTTTACCTTAAAAAAACGTTAAAAAATGTCCTTTAAAACGCTTAAATGTGGATAACTTTCGTATGGTCGTCCTAACGAAATGTCTTTTATTTTCGTCAAACTAAAATTATAATTTTTAATAAAAATTTATAAAAAACACCTCTTAATTTAATTTAAAATTAACTATAATAACTACCTATAAAATATTTAAAATAAAATAGATAAAACAGTCTTTTAGAAGCTTATTTAGTAGATAATAAAACAACTCAACATTAAGTTGAGTTGTTTTATTCATATATAAATTATTTTATAACTTAATTATATATCGCTATATATAACTATCTTGTCTAAACGAGATTTTTTATATCTAGAAATCTAGAAAGTTGGTTACTCCTGCTAACTGATACTCTGTATCTAGCGTGTTACCAGAAGAAGCATATCTTATAGTCTGTTGTAACGTAAGTGTACTTGCAACAAATAACAATACTAGAAGTACTAATATAGTTGCTAGAACCTTACTTATAGGTAGTCTAATAGGGCTCTTTTGGGGGAGTAATTCTTTCCTTTTAACAATCTGTTTTGTTGGGTTGATAATAGCTTCCTGTTTAACCTCTCGTAAGTCAACTACAGGACTTTCAATCATGTGTAGTACTGATACTATATCTTCTTCTTCTTTCTCTTGCCCTGAGCTTGTCGAATGGGTTATTTCTTGCACATCATCTCTAGAGTTTATTTGAACCGCTTCTTCAGAATCTTTCTCTTTTTCTTCTACTACTATAGGCTTTTTATTTAAATTAATATTATTAGAACGGTCATCGTTACTATAATACATTGGCTCTAGATCAATTTTTTTATATTCTATAGCTCTGTCAGCTTCCTTTAATTGTTCTTTTTTAAAACTCTTTTTCTGCCCCTTTACTGCTTCATCATTGATATACCAATTCCTACCAACAAGCTTACATGCCATCTTACCTCCACGACACATTTGCCCGATATAGTCAGTAGTGTAGCCCATTAACTTCCCTGCTCGCTTAGACGAGATGTACTTGTTTCCTGCGAATATTAGTTCATCCATATTACTTATCATTATACTCTACCCTTAAAATACTTAGTAATCACGATATGTGGAAAAGTACAAAAAACCGCCAGTTCCCTGACGATTTTAAATATATTTATAAGCGTAGACATAGTCTTTTTCAAAAGCCTTGCGCAGTCTTGTCTCAACAAGACGAGCAGAGCAAAATTCGTCGATACGAATTTATGTGTGCTTTTTGGGAAAGAGCTATGTCGAAGCGAAAAGCTATTTAATATTTTCTATAAAGAGCTTTTTCAATACTTCTGGGTTTGCAGAACCTTGGGTTGCTTTCATACCCTGCCCTATCAAAAACTGTAAACTTGCTTCTTTTCCATTTTTATATTCAGTTACTACTTTTTCGTTTTCTTTAATTATCTTTGCAATAATTTCTTTGAGCTCTCCTTCGTCACTTTTCTGGAATAAGTTTTTCTCCTCTGCGATCTCACTCGGCACTCCACCTCTCTCGTACATCTCACTTAGAATATCTTTTGCTCCACGAGATGATATTTCGTTCTTGTGTATCATAGACATTAACTGTGCAAAGTTTTCTGCAGAAATGTTTTTGTGTAATTTATCGCTCTCTCCACTTCCCTGTTTTACAAGACCTGCAATGTCAGATGTGATGTAATTGGAAGCGGTCTTGATGAGCTTTTTGTCTTCAGCAAACTCTTTTGAAACTGCATCAAAAAGTTTTGATAAGAATTCGTCTCGTACGAACATGTCTGCATCTTCCCCCTTGATGTCATACTCACTCTGATACCTTTCTCTCTTCTCCCACGGAAGCTCTGGCAAAGAACTCTTCAGATTCTCTTCTTTAAATTCTTCTATCTTACTTATGTGGAGTTTGGGTAGGTCTGGGTCTGGGAAATATCTGTAGTCAGCAGAACCTTCTTTCATGCGTTGTGAGAAAGTCTCTTGTTTGTCCTCATCCCAACCACGTGTTTCTTGT
This sequence comes from uncultured Candidatus Saccharibacteria bacterium, assembly GCA_964575575.1. Lineage (GTDB taxonomy): Bacteria > Patescibacteriota > Minisyncoccia > Phycocordibacterales > UBA2163 > UBA2163. The sequence continues at coordinate 3,704 of CAZNQQ010000002.1, forward strand.
ACTACCTTGCCACCTTCATCAAGCAGTGTGCTCTGTCTTTTGATCTCATACTCTATAGCTTTTTCTACAACTTTAAATGAGTTAAGGTTTTTAACTTCCACCTTTGTGCCAAATTCACTGTCTCCTTCTTTCTTAACAGAGATGTTGGCTTCAACGCGCATTTCACCCTTCTCCATGTTTGCGTCTCCTACTTGAAGCGTACGCAGTAAAAGCTGTAGCTCTTTAGCAAAAAGACTTGCTTGCTTGGCATCTTTAACTACAGGCTCTGTAACAAGCTCCATAAGTGGCACACCAGCTCTATTGAAGTCTACTAGACTATAGTCGCTATGGTGCGTTGATTTGGCTGTATCTTCCTCTAAGTGTACTCTTGTTATATCAACCCCTGCTAAAGAGCCCCCTGATACAAGTGGGTACTTGTATTGGCTTATTTGGTATCCTTTTGGAATATCGGGATAAAAATAGTTCTTGCGGTCAAACTCGGTAAAATCGGCTAATTTGCCACCAAGAGCGGTGCCTACAGTCAAAACATGCTTAACAGCCTCTTTGTTGATAACAGGAAGCGTCCCAGGGTGCCCCATACATATAGGACATATATTTGTATTAGCTTTTTCTTCATTTGGGTCGTTCTTGGAGCTACAGAACATCTTAGTCTTCGTCTTTAGCTCTGCATGTATTTCAAGCCCAATAGTTGGTATATATTTACTCATAATTAGTATTATAAAGGAAATACAGCACTATTTAAAGTGCTCTTCTTTATATTGTATCTTTCTACCAGCTCGATAGATTTTATATAAAATATACAAAACCCCAAACCCCAAAATAGCTCCTGCTGAATATACTATAAATACAATGTATTGCTTTTGTGTTAGAGCGTCACTTATATAGGAAAATATAAATGCAAAAGGAGCTACACCTAAAAATGTAGCTAGCATATATTTTTTAAACGAGATTTTGCTTAAAAGCCCTACCGCATAACTTAGAAGATCGACAGGCATGACCATCCGCAAAAGCACTAAACCCCAAAACTCTATCTTGCCTGACAAATACTCTTCATACTTTTCTATCTTCTCGATAGAAATAAACAAAGAGAGAAAAGGTTTGCCCAAATGACGCGCTATGACAAATGCTATAAGTGAACCGAGCAACCAACCTAAAGTAGCATACACACTTACAAGTAGTGGCCCGAAGATAGCACTTCCAGGCACTATAAGAGGTAATGCAGTAAGCGGCACAAGGACTGTTATCAGCGCAAAGACTACAATAAAAAATATTGTACCCAAAAGATCGCCTTTTATAAACTGACTTAAGTAGTCAATAATATCGGCTCTGCTACCAAAATATACTGCAAGTCCTACAAGAACTATAAATATAATGTGATGTGATTTTATTGATTTCCAAATTTTTTGAAAAGATACCATTTAATTACAGGCCAAACAATGATTTCCATGCGTCCCAAATGTTTGCTGATGTTCCATCATCTGAAGTATTTGTTGTATCGGCAGGTGGCGGTTCTGGAGCAGGTTCAGGCTCTGGTTCGTGTTCTTCAGCTGAAGCTACTCCTATATTAAAAATGAATAAAGAAAAACATACTAAAAGAACAAGTCCTATAGTAGTGACTAAACTTTTTTTCATGAAGCATGAAAAAGTATTTGTATTTGTGTACATATTAAAAGTGTGGACTATATAATAAGCCCGTAAATAATGTTAATAATAGACTGACACAAATATTATCGCACCATAAACTCAACAAAACCACTAACTTATCCCCACAGACTATTTCCAGTCGGAGATGAGTATTTTATCCTTTCCGTACTGCTTAACCTCCACCTTTTGCCTTTCCCGCCAACTCATATTACGAATTATTTCTATTGGAATAGTAATATAGTAAGACCCTTTTGACTTTTGAATATTTCTAATATGATTGTTATTTAATTTTCTTCTTGCCATAGTTATATTATAAAAGAATACTAGGATTAATCCTAGGGATAACCCTAGGATTCTATGGTGTTGGTGAGTTTTTTACTTCCTATATCTTACTTAGGAACCCTGCCACTAAGTAACTAGAAGTTCTTCTAACTCTTTTTCTTCTTCTCTTTGTTTCTTTATACTTACTAGTAATTCTTCTGCAAATTTTTTATATTCTTTTTTGTTATCAAATTGATCTAAAACGATATCCTTTTTACAGAAATTATTATTCCCCTTTCCAACATATTCATCCCAACTAGATTTTATCAACTTAGGAACCTTGCCACTAAGTGAGTGAACTTTATAGTTTAGATTTACATATACACTATTATGTAACAAGTGATCTTCTGGAGACAAATAAACTGCTTTAAATTTCCCTTGAAATAATGCTCCGCTCCTTTTATATTTCAAATTAAAATATCTTGAATATCCTCCTATTCTTTGCATAAATTTTGGTATACCATTATCAACAAGTTGTTCCAATATAAAATGAAAGTGATTTGGATTTAAACAATAACAAATTACATTTACTAATTTATCTTGATGATTATTTTTATTTTTGTGAAATGAATTTTTGTGGATACTACCTATCGGATCAACCACATTAAATTCTTCCATACTTTTAAAAAATCTTTCAATGTCATTACTGTCTAAAAATATGTCTCGTTTATCTACACCACGATTAAAAACATGAAAAAATTCACCATTTGCAAATTCAAATTTCCTTATAGACATACTAAAATATTACAAAATGTATTACTTAGTGGCAAGGTTCCTAAGTGAATAAGTTATTTTATTGTCCGTGGCATTTTTTGAATTTTTTGCCGGAGCCGCAGTAGCAGGGGTCGTTGCGTCCTATCTTCTCGCCTGTTGGTGTGTGTGTATTGTCTGTAGCGGGAGCGGTCGCGACTGGGTCTTGTGGTTTTTGTGCTTGCTTTGCTAAGATACTTCCCTCTTCGTGAACTTCTTTTACTTTCTGACGTTCTTGTGCAAATGCATCACCGCCTATGTTTGGTAATAGCTTTAATACATTGTCATCTATAGACATCTCCATATTTTTAAACAAATGTAACCCTTCTTTTTTGTATTCTATTAGTGGATCTCTTTGACCATATGCACGCAAGTTCACAGAACCTCTTGTATAGTCCATCACCTCCAAATGCTCTACCCAAAGCATATCTATCACTTGTAGTGTTAACTTTCTAAATGCATTTAGGAACTGTTCTTCACCGAGTTGTTCTGTTTTGCTCGCTATTACTTTCTGTAGATTTTCGTCGCCTACTGTTAGCTCTTCAAGCTCTTTCTTTATCTCATCTGGAGTTCCAAGCATTATCTTTCGTCTTCTTTCATACACAGCGGAACGTTGCTGGTTCATAATATCGTCATATTCAAGCACATGCTTACGTGAATCAAAGTTGAAGCCTTCTATCTTGGTTTGTGCTGACTCAAGAGAACGAGTTATGAGTGAGTTTTGTATTGGCTCGTCTTCTGCTATACCAAAGCGCCCCATCATCTTCTTTATCATATCTGACGCAAATACGCGCATTAGGGAATCCTCTAACGATACAAAGAACTGTGTCTCACCTTCGTCTCCTTGCCTACCAGAACGCCCGCGAAGCTGGTTATCAATCCTTCGTGCTTCATGTCTTTCAGTACCTAGCACAAACAAACCGCCGAGTTTCTTTACCTCTTCGTATAGCTCTTGTGACCCTGGGTTACCACCTAGCTTGATGTCTACCCCACGGCCCGCCATGTTTGTAGCGATAGTCACTCTCCCCTTTATCCCTGCTTGAGCTACTACTTCACCTTCTTGTTCGTGCTTTTTGGCATTTAAAACTTCGTGAGCTATGCCCTCGCGTGTCAGATATGCGCTTAGGAGTTCGTTCTTCTCAATAGACGCCGTACCGATAAGCACGGGTTGACCCTTTTCGTTGAGCTCTTTTACAGCACGAGCTATGGCTTTAAACTTGCCCTTTTCCGTCTGAAAAATAAGATCACCGTTATCTATTCGTTTAGTAGTGACATTTGTAGGTACAGCTATAGTATGAAGTCCGTATACACTGTAAAACTCTTCTTCTGAAGTAAGCGCCGTACCTGTCATACCGGAGAGCTTGTCGTACATCCTAAAGTAGTTTTGGAAAGTAACAGATGCAAATGTACGAGATTCTTTCTGGACGTCTACGCCCTCTTTTGCTTCTATGGCTTGATGCAGGCCCTCGGACCACCGGCGTCCTGGTTGCAAGCGACCTGTAAACTCGTCTACTATTACAACTTCACCTTCTTTGATTACATAATCTTTGTCTTTTTCAAACAGAGCTTTAGCGCGTACTGCAGTCTCTAGGTGATGCACAAACTTAATCCCCTTCTCTGTGTAAAGATTATCAACACCCAAGATCTTCTCTGCTTTTTCTACGCCTTCGTCAGTGAGCGACGCTGCTCGCATCTTTTCATCTACTGTAAAATCCTCTTCTTTATTCATCTGCTTAGCAATCCCTGCAAACTGCGCGTACATCTCACCACTCTCTGCAGCTGGAGCTGAGATAATAAGCGGTGTTCGCGCTTCATCTATAAGTATAGAGTCTATTTCATCAACTATTGCAAAGTTGTGACCTCTTTGACGTAAGTTTGCTGGTTCGTATTCAATATTGTCTCTCAAATAATCAAAACCAAACTCATTGTTTGTACCATATGTAATATCAGCTGCATAAGCTTCTTTTCTTGTTACAGGACGTAGAAATTCATTGACTACTTTGAAAGAACCTGTTTCGTCGCGCTCTTCGTCAAGTTCTTTGTGTTCCGGATCATATATAAAAGAAGATTCATGATTAATAATACCCACAGAAAGACCTAAGAAATCATAAACTTGCCCCATCCATACTGCATCACGCTTTGAAAGATAGTCGTTAACAGTGATTACGTGTACACCCTTTCCAGAAAGCGCGTTGAGATACACAGGGAGTGTCGCAACTAAAGTCTTTCCCTCACCTGTACGCATCTCGGCAATATTTCCTTGATGCATAATAATACCTCCTATAAGTTGAACATCGAAGTGTCTTTGTTCTAAATTACGCTTGGCTGCTTCACGTACTACTGCATACGCCTCTGGCAGAAGCTCATCAAGCGTTTCGCCCTTTGAAAGTCTTTCTTTAAACTCTGTGGTTTTCTCTTTAAGAGCATCATCTGAAAGCGCAGAAATACCACTCTCAAAAGAGTTTACTTGTGAGACTATAGGCTCTATACCTTTTAGAGCCTTTTTATTTTCGTCGCCAAATAGCTTTTTCAGTGAAAACATAGTAATTTAACCATTTTAACACAAAAACAAAGCCCCGTATATACGGGGCTTTGTTTAGCTTTGAGACGAGATTATCGTCGTCGTCGCTTTGCTGGCTTTCGCTTTGCAGCTTTTCTTTTAGCCGGCTTTCGCTTTGCAGCTTTTCGCTTTGGAGCAGCTTTCTTTCTTTTAGCTGGCTTCCTTTTAGCAGCTTTTCTTTTAGCTGGCTTTCGCTTTGCAGCTTTTCTTTTAGCTGGCTTCCTTTTAGCAGCCTTTCGCTTTGGAGCAGCTTTTCTTTTAGCTGGCTTTCGCTTTGCTACTTTTCGCTTTGGAGCAGCTTTTCTTTTAGCTGGCTTCCTTTTAGCAGCTTTTCTTTTTGTTGCCATAATGATTTTAATTGATCAATTAATTATTAGTAACCAAACAACAACAACTGCCGACCAATCTAATTTTATTTTTAAATTTAAAATAAAATTTAAAAATAAAAACGTTGCATGTGTTTACTTATATTATCTAATACAAAAAAAGTTAAAACAATATTTTTTTTAAAAAAGTGGGGATAACTAAAAAAACTTTTTTATAAAACTTTTTTAAAATTTTCCAACAAAAATTATTTCTGGAGTAATTTTTATTTTTCTTTCATTAAAAACTTTTTGTGCAACACTGTCAGTAAACTTTTTTATTTCTTTTGCATTTGTGTTGCCCAAATTTACAACAACGAGTGGTTGCTTTTCGTAAAGCGCAACATTGTTTTCTTTATATCCCTTTAGTCCAAGTTCATCTAATATTTTAGCCAGATGTATTTTATTGCCGTCTATTATAGGGTTTTTAAAAAAGGATCCAGCAGTGCCATACTTGTTTAAATCAGGAAACTTATTGCCTCTTATATTTCCTATAGCGTCTCTTAATTGCCCTATACTTGGAGTTTTAGAGGCAAAATACGCCTTAATGTCTTTATATGACAGATTTAACTCTCTGTCTTTAAAAAGCTGTAAACAAACCTTTGTGACGACATAGTTTTTATTTTTCTTAAACACGCTGTTTCTGTATTCAAACTCGCATTCATTGTTTTCTAAAATAAAAGTTTTTAAAGTTTCTAAATCAAACACTTCCACATACTTCACGATGTCCTTTATCTCACTTCCATATGCGCCGATGTTCCCTATTACGCCAGCGCCAACTGTGCCTGGTATGAAAGACATGTTTTCTATTCCGTATAACTCTTTCTCTACTGCAAGTTTAACTATGTCGTCCCAACTCTCCCCTGCACTCACAATTACTTTACTGCCTTCAAATACAATACCTTTTAATTCTATTTTTATAACCAAACCTTTAAAACCGTTGTCAGATATTAAAACGTTTGAGCCACTACCTAAAATAAAAACTTCCAAATCTTTTTGCTTTGCAAACTGTACAGCTTCTTTAAGTTCGTCTAATTGAGATACTTTACAAAAATAATCGGCTGGACCGCCGACCTTAAAAGTGCTGAGTTGCCTAAGAGATATGTTTTTCTCTATATTCATATGATTCCGTCAAATTATGACCGGCGAGAGCGAGCTCCAATAAAAGTCTATGTGAGTGCCGACGCCGGTCGTAGCTTGAAACAATCAGTTAGGTACATAATAATAGTAATACATTTGACAAATATCTGCAATCTGCTATACTACTTATGTGAGTGTCACTTTAGGGTGGCTCTAACGAAAGTCTACAAAAACCCCGCCTCACGGCGGGTTTTTTGTTTTTATGGATTTCGTCCTGCCTGTATCTCTTTTATAAAGAATTCTCCTTGATCTTTGAAGTTAGGGTCAAGGTCTATCGCTTTTTGTATTTCAGTTATAGCATTTTGTCTTCTACCGACCTGCAGATATGCTGCAGCTAAAGATACGTGGAATTGTGGATTTTCTGGATTTTTCTCAATAGACAACTCCCACGAACGTACTACGTCATTAAACCGCCCTGCTCGAGTGTATGCATTTATAATCCTGCCTTCAGTTCTGTCTTTGTCTGATATAGGGCCAATCTCAGCATCTACTTGCGCTTCTTTACCGGCGTATATCGCTCCTACTCTATAGATTATCTCAGCGTTTTTGAAGTTAGTATCAAGTTCATAGGCGTCTTTAAATATTTCAAATGCTTTGTCGGTATCTCCAAGATTTAGATATGTAGTCCCTAGTTCAAACCTGATGGTTTGTTTGTCAGGAGAAAGTTCAACTGCTTTTTTGAGGTGCGGAAGGGCTTCATTGAACAAATTAAACTGATTTAAAAATCCACCGTAGAAAATCCTCAATCTAGCATCGTTTGGCACTTCTTCGATAAGCGCACCCATGGTTTTGTTGGCAAGTTCAAAAAACTTCGTTTGTGTTTCAATATCTGCTCCTTGGTTTCTTATATTAAGCGCAGTGGTTATCATTTGTTCTGCCACCTCTTGCTTGCCGACAACTCCATATGTCGTAGCTTTCTCAAAACTTGCAATGTTCGCATCAAAACCTTCTGCTTGTGGTGATATACTAGCTATAATAGCTTTTGCTGTTGACATTCCTTTTATATTAAAGAAATAAAGAGAAAAGATTACTGCAACAATAATAAAAGGTACAGCGACTTTCTTCATACTACCGTTTTCTATGTTTTGCTGTTGAGTATTGTCATCGTCTGCTTTTTTCATAACAGAATGTGCGTAGATATACGCAGCGACAGAGAAGAACAAGATGTAACTTATGATATTATCAAACACAAACAAATTGTGGAAGAAATATCCTGCCAAAAGCCCCGTAAATATACTTTTTTCTGTCACCGACAAACTTATCTCAAGTCGGCGCCATAGGTAATAAAGCATAAATATAGGTATAGCTATGTAAGAGAGAAAACCGAGTATACCTCCAGCTATTAACCAGTCAAATACAATGTTGTGTACTCTGTCAAACCACTGTTCTTGCGCATAAAGTGATGGCTTATAGTTTTTATTAAACACAAGATTAAAGTTCTCCTGACCCCAACCAAGTATAGGCCGCTCTTTAACTCCTTCCCAAGCCATTCCCCAAATAGTAAAACGTGGAGCACCTTCTTCAAGAGTTATGTGAGAAAGCCTACTTAAAACTTGTCCTTGTTTTACAAACTTAGTATCCTTTATAGCAACAAAAACACCTACTAAAACTACAATCACAATGAGTGATATTGTTGATACCTTTCTTATTCTTCTTCTGTTTTTCTCAAATAAAGCAATCAGAAGAGTCGTAAGAAATGCTCCTGCTACGATACCGAGCAGTGTACTTCTTGTTGCTGTAAAATATAAAGTAACAAACTGTAATAAAATAACTGCACCATATAAATACTTCACCCACGAAGCACCGCGCCATCTTACAAGCAAAAATAGCGTAATAAATATATGGAAAAACATATAAATTGCCAAGTACGATGCATTACCAAAAGTACCATCGAGACGTACTCCACCCTGATTTATATTAATCTTTCCTGCAAGTTGTAATAATCCATATATACCAATAATGGCACTTACTGCAACAGTTGTATTCCAAAACCAATTCCAAAGTTTTTCAGTATTTAATACTGTACCAGCAACAATGAAATATCCAAGAAGATGAACTAGGGTAAGAAGCCCCTCCATTCTTTCAAAGTTTGACCAGAAGCTTTTAAAGAAATTTGCACCAAATATATCAGCGATAGCAATAATACCCACAAAAGAAAGTACGGATATCAAAAGCCAAGAAAACTTAGGCCTATACGCTTTGTCAAATACAGCTAGGATTGCCCATCCACCTAAGAGAAGCTCGATTAATATTCTAAACAAAAAGTTCTTCCCCGTAATAAAAGGGAAAAACATAGTACTGGATATAACAAATGGTATAAAAGGTATTATAAATATACCGCCAATTAGTAGATATTTAAGAATTCTTCTGATTTTCATTCTGTATACTATATCATATATTATATATTAAACATAAATCAGATAAATTTTACTTTTTTTTCAAGAAAAAACATACTCTGTCTGAAAAAGCTTCGCAACGTGGTAATATTCTATTTTTTGCTGGGAAATTAACCCCCGGCAAGAAATTTAGTCGTCCTAGCATCGGCATAGGGCCTCTGTTGTAGTGAGTTTTTACTAAGTCAAAGTCCTTCAAATAAGTCTTCTTGAAAACGTCTTTTGTGGTAAAAAGTAAATGATTATTATCAAGTGTCCAACCAGACATACTGCCAGTAAGTGCAAATTTTATTCTATAGAAGATATTAAATTGATTTGGGATTGAAAATATAAACATCCCGTCTTTCTTTAAAGTTCTTGATGTTTCTTGTGCAATTAGAAAGTAATTTTCTAGATGTTCAACTACCTGAAAAGCGACGACGACATCTAGTTCGTCATTTTTGAAATTTAACTTCTCGATATTCAAATCTAATGACTGATGTTTGTATTTTTTATTCTCAAGATAGTTTGCTAAATCGGCACCATATAAATCCTGGAAGCCTATTTTGTCTAATTTATCAAGAAAATAGCCTCTACCACACCCTATTTCAAGTATCTTGGAATCTTTTTTAATGAATTTATTAAAATAATCAAAGATAAAGGGCTCTTTTAAAATCCAGCTCAATGACTCTTTAATACCAACGTACAATTCTGGCTTCTCTTTTATTTTTTTTGATTCTAAATATTCCATTTATATATTTAAATGTTTTTTGAGCTTATTCGCAATAAACACGTCTGTGGCTACTCTAGATTCATAAGTCATTCCCCCTATATGTGGAACAATTATCAAGTTTTGATTTTGTTTAGCATATTCAACAAGTGGATGATCAGAAAAATTTTCAGCAAATTTAAGTTCATCTGCTAACACATCTGTTCCATATCCTGCTATTTGCTTTTTTTCAAGCGCTTTGACTAAATCATCTTCGTTGACTATCTTACCACGCGATGTGTTTACAATATAAGCATTATTTTTTATTTTCCCCAAGACTTTAGAATCAAACATGTTCTCAGTTTCATTATTTAAAGGTGCGTGGATTGAAATTATGTCACTGTTTGAAAGCAATTCATCAAAAGATTTTTTTTCATATTCAGTATCATCAACATATGGATCACAGTAAATCACATTCATATTGAATGCTTTTCCATATCGCGCCATCCATCTACCCAAACGCCCTAATCCAACAATACCAAGTGTCTTGCCATACAGATTATGCCCACGAAATTTTTCTCTATCCCACTGATAATTTTTTACAGAATCAAATGCTGCTGGTGTTAATCGCAATAATTGGACCATAAGACCAAATGCAAGTTCTGCTGTACCTGTAATAGAATTTAAAAACTCTGTCTCCTCTTTTAGACTTAGCACTTCTACACTCTTTGACTGTGCATATTCCAAATCAATATGATCAAGCCCTGTTGCGGGAACTGCGATAGCTTTCAGATTTTTTGCTTTTTCAAGTATGTCTTTGTCGAAATTAAGACCAAGTCCAATGACAGCCATGTCATACTTTTCTATAATCTCCACCAGCTCATTTTGTGTCGGTGTAATATAATCAACTTCTCCAAGCTCACCCAAAATAGCCTTTGCTTCATTAGCATAATCTTCCCCAATTGTATTTAAAATTTTATATAACATATTATTATTTCTTAAGCCTGTTCATCCAGAATTCTGCGAGCTCAAAGTCAATTGGTTCATTTATATCAGTAGAGCGTTCTTCTGGCATAACATAGGGTCGCGACACTTTGCCGAACAAATCCCCTTTCATTATGTATTCGACTTTTGTGAGATATATTGCACAATTTCTTTTATATACTTTTGAAAGCTCTTGTCTTCGTGCAGATTTTTTTCCCTCATCTTCTAAAAATGGCAAGATCTTATCGTCTTCTATTTTCTTCAATTTTTTAAGCGAGAAATCTGTAAGTTCCACCATACTCATCACTGAATCTGCGTCCGTATCAACAATTTTTTTAATACATTCATCTATATCTTCTACACTGCGCAATGGCGAAGTCGGCTGTAAAATCATCAAATGATCGTATTCTTCATTATCATTTTCTTTAAGCCATTTTAGAACATGCTGCACAACCTCCATTGAAGTACTTTTATCTCCAGCTATTTCTTTTGGACGCATAAATGGCACGTCCCCTTTATATTTTTTAGAAACTTCTGCGATATCATCATCATCAGTTGATACTATTGTACGCGTTATATATTTACTTTTATTTGCAGCTTCAATAGTGTATGCAATCAAAGGTTTTCCTGAAAATGGTTTTATATTTTTACCAGGGATTCCTTTTGAACCGCCACGCGCTGTTATAACAGCTAATACTTTTTTTTCTTTATACATAATTAATATAATTACTCATGAAACTTTTTTTGTATAGCTGGATTTATTGTTGCCAAAATTTTAGCAATCTTCTTTCCTGTATTTTCTTTATAATATATATCGTCTTTATTATATCTACCAATTTTGATCTGTCCTCGCACAGCTTTTTTAATATCATCTTTATTATGCTTATTTACATCAACAACATTGCTTCCTCGCATCCTTCCGTTTTGCCTACTACCGATATTAACAGATGGTATCCCAAGATACGAACATTCTTTTATACCAGAAGATGAATTCCCCACAACACAAAGTGTATTTTTCAGTAAACCTGTAAATTCTTCAGGTGGTAAATATTTAATAAAACGTATATGTTTTGGATTATTGTTTTCTCTAAAAGCACGGATTGCTTTTGACACTTCATCAGCACCAGCGTCAACGTTTGGCCAGAACCAGATAGTTGGTATTTTAAGTTCGTGTATAGCATTGAGTATCTCTAAAGTATGTTTTCTATTTTTTCCATATTCTGTAGTAACAGGATGATTTAATACTAAAAGATATGGTTTGTTTATATCAATAGAATCTCCTACTCCGAAATGATTGACGAGTTTGTTATGAGCCTTATAATTATTTTTTGCTATAAATTCTATATCCGGAGAACCTACATTGAATACATAGTCTGAATGTTCCCCCATTTTTATTATTCTGTCTTTAGATAAATCATTTGTTGAAAAATGAATATGTGACAATTTAGTAATTGCATGTCGTACACTCTCGTCTATTGTTCCTGACAAATCACCACCTTCAATATGTGCAATTGGAATATTTAAATATGACGCAGTCAAAGCAACCGCAAGCATTTCGTATCTGTCACCACGTATAATAACAACGTCAGGTTCAAGATTCTCAAATACTGTCGCAAATTCTGTAATACCAATACCAGCTGTTTTTGCCATAGCAGTAGGGCTTCCACCCGCTAAAGTCATAATGATTTTAGCGCTACATTTAAAGCCGTCTTTTTCCATTATAGAAAGCACGTCACCGTATTCTGGCAGAAGAGCGGAAGCACCAACTATGATTTGGAGCTCTACGTCTTTGCGTTTTTTCAATTCCTCCAAAAGAATCTTATTCCTACCATAGTGAATCACTGAAGTAATCACAAAGCATATTTTTCTTTTTTTCTTAATAGTTGTCATAATTTTACTATTCTAGCACATCGAGTATTATTGGATCATATTTTTTAATACTCTTTTTTATTTTTCTACCGACCACTTCATCAAATTTTTCTGAAGGCAATCCTTTTGCATACATTTTCGGGCGCATAGCGAACACCATATCTTTTGTTATAACAGTTCCTTCAGGGATATCACACCCCGCCATAAGCGACTTGTTAAAATATGGCCTAAATTTATTGTCAGCACCTTCAAGTTCCTTTTCTTTATTTCCATAAAACGGAGCTTCGTTGATGTCTTTGTATCTATGACTTTTTATTGCACTAACCATCGATTTCATCTCTTCTGGCGTCATTGAAACTTTGTGGTCCGAACCCCATAAATCTCGTGATAGAGAAAAATGTTTTTCTATTATACTCGCACCAAGCTTTACTGCAGCGAGAGAAATATCGTAACCCACAGAGTGATCAGAAAAACCTACTGTAATATCTGGATATTTTTCTTTTAATTTCTCTATTGTACTCAAATTAAAATAATCAGACGAAGCAGGATACTGACTAATACAGTAAAGCAAAGCTACTGGAGCATTTTTTGATTGTAAATATTTAACTGTTTCATCAAGCTCATCAAAACTCACCATACCGTTTGAGATAATGATGGGCTTCCCTGTGCTCGCTAGATAATCAAGTGTTGGATAATCTTGTGCATCACCTGAACCAACTTTCCAAAATGGTACGTCAACTTTTTGAAGTTTTTGTGCTGCCTTTTTACTCATTGGAGTTGAGAAAAAGATTATTCCTTTTTCGTCACAATATTTTTTCAGTGGCTTTATAAAAGTTTCAAGCGGGGTTGCATTTGTGTTTCTAGTTACCCAGCTATACCTATCACTCCCTTTAAAATGCGGAGACACTATGTTGATATTAAGTTGTTCATCTTCAACTTCATGTGTTTGAAATTTCACAGCATCAGCACCTGCTTCTACTGCCGCATCTACCAAGTCTTTCGCATTCTGTAGATACTCTTCAACAGAGCGATTATCTTCGCTTTGAATAAAATTCTTACCTATTTCTGCAATCACAAAAACATAGTCTTTATCAAGTAAATTAGCTGTATTTTTTGTATTTATTGAAATCATTTGTATTTAATATGTTGTGCTTTATACAACCAATATAAGCCAAAAAAGTGACTATTTTAGCATTATCTCGGATTTGGCCTATCTTGGTCGCAATCACCGCGAGTTATGTAAAAATAGCTATATTCTGCCGTACCAAGACTTTTAATATCTTCATCTATAATTTTAAATGCAAAGTTTGTTGAACGACGTTTATGGTCTATCGGACTGAAAAGATATGGTACAAATACATAGGGCTCTTTGTTGGTTTCCTCAAACCCCACACTTCCAAGCGCGCTATTATAAAAATCTCCAGTAAAAGAAAAGTCTACTAGACATGCTTTTCTTTCAGCAAACCATTCACATACTGCTGTGAACATAAATTCTTCTATCTCGTCTTCTGATGCAAAATCAACTATACGTCCAACCATGTACTCTCCCGACTCTTCCAATCTTAGGACAGCAAACGCTTTTATTTTATTATCTTTTTTTGCAACAAAAAGTTTATAGTCAAAAATTGGGTGGTTAGCATATCGCCAATTTAAATATTTACTATTTCTATTTACTGCGACTTTGTATTTATTTCTCACACTTCCCCAAAAACTATCTACGTCCTTATTAAATAAATTAATTTGTAAAAACTCAAACTCACCTTTCTTAGATAAATTTTTTGTCTCATCAAACACCAAACCTTCTTTACTAATCATTTTTTTAACTTTTTCTGCATCAAATATTTTTACAAATCTACGAACTAGCATCTGCTCTTGCTTATCAGTATGAATTTGCCAACCATTTTTATCAAAAAGTTTTTCAAGTGCTAGCTTATAAGATGTAGTGTAAGCAATCTGTGAATCCTTGAGCGCAACATCCAACATCTCATGCCCAAATCCTTTAGAGTGAAGTACTTCCTCTGTCTGCCAATTAGCAAGACATACTCCATAAATATCTTTCCCGAAATAATTAAAAGAAAGTGGAATAACACCAAGAAATCCCATTATTTTTTCTTTTATTTTAATAATAAATATATTTATGCCTGATATTTTTGAAAAAGGAGTTTTGTACTGCCAGTTAACAAATTCTTTGTTAGTTAAAATATAACGATCATGAAACCAACCTCCAACAAAAGCAACAAACTGCGCCCAATCTTTCTCATCTAGTAATTTTATATATTTTTTGAGTTCCATTCTATAAAACTTTATGTTTTTTAAGTATAGATTTAATATCGCCAATATTTTTTATAGCAATCACTTCTTCGATATCAAATTTAACATTAAAATTTTTCTCAAGTTCTGACACAAGCAAAAGACCATTGAAAGAATCCCACTGGCCAGTATTTTCTGGGCTTGTATCATCATTTATTTTATCTGGATCAATATTTAATATTTTTCCAACTGTTTCTTCTACTGTCATGATTAAGTTTAATTTAATTCTATAAAACTAGGTGTCTTAAAATCGCGTGTTATATGATACTCATATATATGTATTTTATCGCTTTTTGAGACTTCTTTGAAGCCAATATCTGCAAAAAACGTCTCACTTGGCTTGTTTTTCTGTGTTGGAATGAATTTCCCTACAATAGTTGATATATTTTCTTTTTTTGCATTATCCAATATATAACCAAACAATACTTCCTCAACTTTCCTTCCCAAAATCCTACAGCTAAGTAAAAATGTATCTATATTCCATATATCTCCTTTAGGCTCTAATATAACAACCCCGACTATGCCATAGTCACCAAACTTATCACTTGCTTCAAGTGTCCAGATTTTCCAGCCTTTCTTAACAAAATTCTTAATATCATCTTCAGAATATCTTCTTGTAGTTAGGTTAAATTGATTCGTCTTTTGAGTTAACTGACTAGTTCGCGGAATCGTCTCTTTGGAAACTTCTTTAATTTTAACTTTTAGTTCTAGTGTTCTTAGATAATCGTCTACATCTATAGACGAGAATTTCAATTCATTTCTCTTTTTCTCATCTTTATACATTTGACTTCTTTTTTTATCCTCTTCTGTAATACCCTTTGATGAAAAACCTGTATATGTATTCAAACGATTTATAGGCACAACTGCAATCTCTGGAAATGAACTTCGTATTAAGTCCTGCTCAAAAGCGCTGTCATCGACAAATACAAAACTGTCCATACCCAAGTTAAGTTCGTCTGCCAGTTCGCGCATGTTGGTTGCTTTGTCATTCCAATTTATACGATGAGCGGCAAAATGTTTTCCTTTAAGTATCATGTCTTTGTTATTATCTATCGCGTCATATGCATCTTTTTCATTGTTTTTACTATTTATTGCAAGAAGTACCCCTTTGTCATATAAACTTAGAATATATTTTTGAAAATCTACATCTGGCACAATGCCATCCACACCATCTTCGCCTACTATCCCCTTCCAAAGAGTATTATCTAAATCAAGTACAAGACATTTTTTTGTCACACCAGTCTTCACTACTACATATTCTGCAAATACTTCCGAAAGTGCTGGAAATGCATCTACAGCAAGACGTATGTCTCCCAATTCTGTAAACTTTGTATACCAATATTTATCTTTTCCAATTTTCTTTAGAAAATCCTCAAAATTAAATACGGAAAAATTTTTATATTCATTAACAATTTTCTTAAGAATTTTATTTAACTCTTCTACTCTCATCTCATCAACTGTATTACCATATTCTTTTGGTGATACTACAAAATTTGAAAATATTATTTTTGCATTGGTATTTAGAGAAAGAGAACTGACTAAATCTTCTATATGCTTATTGTCTCTAATATCTCTTGCATCAACTAAAACATAGACTATATCTGGGTTGAATTTATACAAGCCACTCCCATTATCCAAGATTTCCTGTGTAAATTGATTATATGGAGCATTATATGTGTCAACAAATACGTTATGAAATAATGCGTTTGAAGAAAACACCTCTGACAAACCCTGCACTGTAAAACTGCTCAGAAACGCGACTTTTGTCTTTCGCATATATTGTGGAATCTTGTTTTTAATATTCTTTAAATCTTTTCCCATCAAAATATAATCACCCACCGAGGCAGACTTATCGGAATAAAGATTACTTACTTTGTGTTGTATTTCTTTAAGCTCCATATTATTTAATATTACTTTGATTAAGAAAATCTTTTATATCGTTTGTATCGTATCGTGGAATAGTAAGAGGATTGTCATTTTCTCTAACATCATGTGGTTCTGTTGTAACAGCGTATTCAATACCTTCTTTATTTAAAACTTCAAACATACCATTCAAGTCTTTGCCCAGACGACCATAAGGATAACAAAATATATTTGGCTTTTTTGCAAAAAGTTCTGTTAATTGTTTTTGTGAATCTGATAATTCTTTTTTCATCTCATGGACTGAGATACTATCAAATGCTGGGTGGTTGTTAGTATGGTTACCTAAAATAAAACCCACGCTAAACAACTTCTTAGCTTCTTCTATGCTCATAAAAAATTCTTCTATGAGCTTTTGTTCATCCAAATCATATTCTTTGAAAAGCCATTTGAAAAATTCTTTCTGCTTACCAAGATCAAGCTGTGACAGAGCTTCTTTAAAATTTTTTATTGATACTTTTTTTTCATGTCTTCGTTTTTCTGTAATCGCTATATCTTCGGATATGCGCAATTCTTCAGCGTCACCTTTAAGATATGTGTCAACATATTTGTTGAATGTATTTATAAGTTCTTCTGGTACTTTTATAGATAAAAGTATATGAATCTTATGTGCAGTCGGTATATAGCCCTCGTATATTCCACTTATAATAAAAAAAGTTGCAATTGCTCTATATTTTTGCAAAATCGGTAATGCGTTTTCATACTGATCCTTTAGTCCATCATCAAAGGTAATAGCGCACACTCTTTCATCGCTCCCCTTACTCGCCTCATTGTATACTTCTTCTATAGAAGCAAAACGGTAATGTTCAGACAAAAAACGTATTTGGCGTTCAAATTCATCAACCGAACATGGGAAAATACCCCGACGCTTATCGCTTGGATTTTCTACATAATGATATGTAATAGCAATATGTTTATTGTCTAGAGAAAAATTCATAGATTATTTAGCAACCATCGCTACAGCGACAGCTACTCCCGCATCATGGCTTATACTAACCTCTATTTTATGTGTTTTTTTTATTTTTAACACAATTTCTGGCTTACCTTCGTCATTATGGACAACTTCAATAAGATCGTATCGTTTCATTATATCATTGCCGACCGCCTTCATTACAGCCTCTTTAGAAGCAAAAATGCCAGCAAGATGCATTGCTGAATTTACTCCTTTGAAACAATATTTCCATTCACTCTTTGTGAAGACTTTTTCCCATGAAGAATAATCATTCTCTGAAATCTTTTCAAACCTATTTATATCTGTAATATCAACACCAATCATGTTATTTATATGCAACCAAAAAATGTGCTTGGGCAAATAATTTATTTGTTTTATATGGATACTTCTGAAACAAGCTTCGAGCCTTAAGAACAGCTTTGTTAAATTTTGCAATTTTTTTGTCTAACTTAATAGAAAGCGGTGCATATATCGGAAGCGGACATACATAGATAATTTCAACTTTTTTAAATCCAGCCTTAAGTGCAGATTGTTTATATTCTTTTGCTGTTAAAGAATTTCTATAATAATCTTTTCTCATCTCAACATCTTTACGTAAAACTTTTCTCTTAATAAATTTCATAATTTTATTAAGGAATTGTATTGAAAACTTTTTTGGTATATTCAGCGAAATCATTACACCACCATCTGTAAGTACTCTGTACTGCTCTTTGAACAATTCATCAACACTCTCAAAATGCTCGGCAAGGCCTATAGATATTGTAGCGTCAAATTTATTATCCGGAAGACCTGTCTTGAGTGCGTCTTTTACACAAAACTCTGCTTTTTCTTTATATTTATTAAATTCTTTTTTTGCAATTTCAATCGCATCGGGAACACTGTCTAGAAGTGTAGTGTCTAGATTTAAATATTTTTTTATATATAGCGACATTGTTCCTCTACCACACCCTATTTCAAGCACACTATTTGCATTAACCTTTTTTAAAATATTTTTTGCAAATAAAAAGTAATAATACAAATCAAGCTGTCGTTGTGTTATTGGTACACCCCCAACATCGACAAAAATAGATTTTTCGTCAGAATCTTTTGTATTTTTTTCGGCAATATTTGCCCATTTTGAAGAAAATGAATAGGACATATTATATATTACTCAAAACAACATCGGCTAATCTTCTGCTGGCCATACCGTCACCCTTATAACACAATGTTTCAAATGCTTTCATACGTGCTTCTTTTTCATATTCAGGGTTATGTAAATATCTATTTATATTTGATGTTAATTCATCTTTATCTGACACAAGCTTAATAGCGCCGTATTCTAACAACGGTTTATAATGCTCATGCATATACATTACATAAGAAATATCATTTCCTTCTTTGTCATAGAGCCCATTAAATGCAGTGTTTATAACAGGCTTATCACAACACAAAGCATCCAAAACCAATGTTGAACAAAGGGATATAATAACATCCGCGTGATAAATGGTGTTTACAAATTTTATAATCTCAGGAGTTGTAGCATCAAAATTATCACGGAAAAATTCAGAAAAAGTATAATTATCATCAACGATCACATTTTTTCTATCTTTTAAGTAGTGGAATCTCTTCTTAACAGCATCTGTAAAATGTGAACGAATAAATAAATTAGCTGGCATATCAAGTTTGTTGTTTTCTATAGTATCAACAAGCAATTCACACACATTATTATCATCAGGAGTCCACATACCAGACGATCCCCAGAAAATTAATTTTTTGGTTGGGTCATCAAGGCCGATTGATTTGAAAAAATCTTCTCTTGATAACAAAATATTTTTTCTTTCATATAAATCAAATTGTGGGAAACCTATAACAACTATATTTTGTGGTTTTATATTTTGACAACGTATTGCGTCACTCTTCATTACTTCATTTTGTACGACCAAAATATCTGGAACAACTCTGTAGAAAGTGGTTGCGACATTGTCCCATCCTCGTGGCATACCTACAGTTCTTACACCTCTCTTTCGAGCTTCTTTTAAAATATCTACATCAAAACTAGATATAATAGATGTTGAGAAAACAACATCAGGATTATATTTATCAAAATACTTTTCACACCAACTACTTGAAAATATTTTCTGCTCAACCAGACGAGTAGCTGATTTAAGTATGTGCATTCTACTTATAACGCCAAAGAAAATATTTTCAGCAAACAATAAGATTTCCCCTGCAACAGTTCTTTTACCACGTCTTAAATAACGTAATTTTCTATCCGTTTTGTTATACACAAGTAATCGACTTAACGTCCAAAATTTCCTGCGAAATTTATTTTTATAAGGGAAAGACACAACTTCAATATCTACATCCACATCTTTAAATTCATCTACTAGATACTGTGGTAATTCTTTTCCACGAATATCAGAAAAGAGTAAAACAACTTTTGCTTTATTTTCTTTAAGATAATCCAAAAAACCTGTCCTCAAAATATTACGGACGCCAAAACCTCTTGAAATTGTAATGAATACTGTTTTATGTTTTTTATCGTTCATGTTGAAATTAATGGAGAAACTTTGTACACTAAACACACGTTTGATTATATAACGACGTATATGTCGCTCAATATAACACTATGTATAACACCTTTCAAGGCAAAAACGTTCTAATTACTGGCGGAACCGGTTCGTTTGGCAAAAGTTTTGCAAAACATCTGCTAAAAAAATCAAAGCTCAAAAAGCTTGTTATATTTAGCCGTGATGAATTTAAACAACATCATCTTGCAAAAGAACTTAATGACGATAGGGTACGTTTTTTTCTAGGAGATATACGGGATCAATCACGTCTTCACAGGGCTTTTAAAGATATTGATATAGTAATACATGCTGCTGCACTCAAACAAGTTCCGGCACTTGAATATAATCCAGACGAGGCTATAAAAACTAATGTAATTGGTACACAAAATGTCATTGAAGCAGCTGTGGATCAAAAAGTACCTAAGGTATTGCTTGTGTCTACAGACAAAGCCGCAGAACCAACCAATCTTTACGGCGCTTCAAAACTGTGCGCTGAAAAGCTTCTGATATCAGGAAATACATACGCACCCAAGAAAACTAGATTTTCAGTAGTGAGATATGGAAATGTAATAGGCAGTCGTGGAAGTATAGTTGAATCATTAATTGCTAATCCAGATACCAAGAAGGTAAATATCACCCACATGGATATGACAAGATTTTGGATTACACTTGAACAAAGTTTTGATTTGGTTTTGTTTGCAATCAAAAATATGGTTGGTGGCGAGATATTTATACCAAAAATTCCAAGTATGAAATTAGTTGACCTATTTGATGCAATGGCGCCAAACGCAAAAAAAGAAGTTGTCGGAATTAGACCTGGCGAAAAACTTCATGAAGCTCTGTTAACTAGCAACGAGGCGCGAACAGCAAAAGAACTGAGTAAATATTTTGTAATTCTACCTGAATCACATAACTGGTCAAAGAACAACCCTTATACAAAATACTCTAAACAAGGAAAAAAAGTGGCTTCTGATTTTGTGTTTAAAAGCGATACTAACGATAAATGGCTTTCAGTTAATGATTTCAATAAAATACTAATTAAATTTAAGAAACAAATATAAATATGATTCCATATGGACGTCAAAATATCGATAGAAGCGATATTCAAGCTGTATTAAAAACACTCAAGTCAGATTTCCTCACACAAGGACCAAAAATATTAGAATTTGAAAAAGCGGTGGCAAAATACTGTGGTGTCAAATATGCTGTGGCGGTAAGCAATGGTACAACAGCTCTTCATCTTGCATATCTTACAGCTGGAATTAAAAATGATGATGAAGTTATAACCTCCCCAAATACATTCGTCGCTACTACAAATATGCTGATTGCCATCGGAGCTAAACCTGTATTTTGTGATATAAGAACAGATACATACAACATTGACGAGAAAAAGATAGAAAAACTTATAACCAATAAAACAAAAGCGATTGCTCCTATACATTTTGCCGGTCACCCATGCGAAATGGATACTATTAAAAAGATTGCTAAAAAATACAACCTTCTAATCATAGAAGATGCATGTCATGCACTTGGAGCACGATATAAAAACAAGAAAGTCGGTGGTATTAGCGATATGACAATATTTAGTTTTCACCCAGTGAAACCTATTACCACAGGTGAAGGCGGTATGATAGTTACTGATAACAAAAAATATTATGAAAAACTTTTATCATTACGAAGTCACGGCATACATAAAGATAAAAAAGGTAAAAATGTAATGACAGAACTTGGCTATAATTATAGGATAACAGACATACAAGCAGCACTTGGAGAAAACCAACTAAAACGATTAGATAATTTTATTAAAAAACGACATCAAGTAGTAGGTTGGTACAATAAAGAACTATCTATCATTAAAGATATTATCTTGCCAGAAGAATTAAATGGTGTTTATTCTGGATGGCATTTGTATATTGTACGAACAAAAAGACCAATGGATCGCGACAAACTGGCTGAATATTTGAAACAAAACAAGATTGGAGTGAACTTTCACTACCCCGCTGTATATTCACATCCGTATTATAGAGAAAACGGATATAAGAACACAAAATTAGAAAACACAGAACTGTACCAAAACACATGTATTACACTACCGCTTCATGCAAAACTTACAAAAAAAGATGTTGTATATATAAGTAATAAGATAAAAGAATTTTATGAATAAAGTATTATGCATAGTACAAGCAAGAATGGAGTCAACACGGTTACCGGGTAAAATACTAAAGAAAGTTAAAGGTATTCCTCTTCTTGAACATGAAATAAATCGTCTACAAAAAACAAAATTAATTGATAAAATCGTTGTTGCAACAACAGACCAACCAGAAGATGACGTCACAGAAAATCTATGTAAAGAAATAGGTATTGACTGTTTCAGAGGAGACGAGAAAAACGTACTCAACCGTTACTATGAGTGCGCACAAAATTATCCAGAGTATAATGCAATTGTACGTATTACTGGAGATTGCCCGTTGGTAGATGAAAAAGTAGTTGATGAAGTAATTGGTTTTTTCAATGACAGTGAATACGAGTATGCGAGCAATATAGAATTTGGAAAGCATGGATATCCAGACGGTATAAACGCTGAAATATTTACAAAAGAAGCATTAGAAAGAACAAGTAAAGATGTGAAATTAGAATCAGAGAAAGAGCATGTTACACTACACATGAGAAATAATCCATCCTTATTTAAAAGTGGACATATATCACTTGATGAAGATTTGTCACATTACCGACTTACAGTAGATAACCCAGAAGATCTTGAGGTAATAAGGTTTTTAATAGAAACAATCGGAACAGATGCTGGTTATAAAACATACATAGAAACACTGAATAAAAACCCAGATATACTTAATAAGAATTCACACCTTAAAAGATATGAGGGGTTGAAAAAATCAATCAAAAATGACTAAAGAAATCAAAATTGGAAATAAGAAAATTGGCAATAATCAGCCCGCATTTATCATTGCTGAGCTTTCTGGGAATCATCATCAAAATTATGATGAAGCTGTTGAGCTTATTAAAAAAGCCGCAGATAGCGGAGCAGATGCAATAAAGATTCAGACATATACAGCCGACACACTTACACTTAATTCAAAGAACAAATGGTTCATAGTTGGAGGTAAAGACCAACCAGACATATGGAAAAATCAATCCATTCATGATCTTTACAAAACTGCTTACACACCTTGGGAGTGGCAAGCAAAATTAAAAAAAGTTACAGAAGATCTTGGTATGCTTTTCTTCTCTACCCCATTTGACGATACTGCTGTAGATTTCTTAGAAGATATGGGAGTGCTCTTCTATAAGATAGCATCGTACGAAGCAGTTCATATTCCACTTTTGAAAAAAGTCGCCCAAACTGGAAAGCCGGTGATTATGTCTGTTGGGTTTGCAACACTTCCAGAAGTAGAACTCGCCGTTAAAACACTTAAAGAAAATGGTTCTGGAGAGATTGTAGTGCTTCATTGTGTTACAGAATATTCTGACAATGCACGCCTGCAATATATGAATCTTAAAACAATTAGGGACATAGCAGAGCGCTTTGACGTACTGAGTGGCTTCTCTGACAACAATGCCGGTATTCAGGTGCCCACTATAGCTACAACAGTTGCTGGTGGATCTGTTGTTGAAAAACATCTGACACTGCGACGCGAAGATGGCGGACCAGATGCAAGGTTTTCAATTGAGCCAAAAGAGTTCAAACAAATGGTAGCTGATATCAGAAAGATTGAAAAAGATTCTTCTGCAATTAATGAGGTTGCATCAAAAGAAGAGATTGAAACAATGATGGGCAATACCCATTACGGTCCAGCTAGTGAAAAAGAGGAGGAGAATACATTGTTTCGTCCATCAATATGGGTAAAAAAATCAATCAGGAAGGGGGAAATATTATCAATAGATAATATACGTGTAGCACGTCCAAAGCATGGACTCGCTCCAAAACATTTTGATAAGGTGTTAGGGAAAAAAGCAAAAGAAGATATTCCAGAAGCAACTCCGCTATCATGGGATGTTATAGAAAATTAATCTTAATTTTATTATAGAAGAGATTCTCAATTCATTAGAGAGTTTCTTTTTTTTAATTTTTATAAATGAAACTTTTATACCCTGTACACCGTTATACTGCGTAGATAGTAATTGTTAATAATTAATACAATAGGAGGAACAAGATATGAAAATCCTTTTTTTAGGGGCAAAAAAAGATAAATATAATAAGCTGCTCAAATATCTTCAACACAGGGAAAATGAGGTAATGTCAACAGAAGAACCGATAAATCTAGATTTTCTTAAAAAACATAATCCAGATTTTATAGTAAGCTACGGATACCGTCACATCATCAAAAAAGATATTCTTGATGAATACGAAGGACGTGCAGTAAATCTTCACATATCGTACTTGCCGTGGAACAAGGGAGCAGAACCATGCTTTTGGAGTTTGATTGAAAACACTCCACGAGGCGTAACTATTCATTATCTTGACGAAGGTGTAGACACTGGTGATATAATCGCCCAAGAAATAGTTGAATTTTCATCAGAAGAAGATACTCTGCAAACAAGTTACGAAAAGTTACACGAAGCAATCAGAATACTGTTCATGGAAAACTGGAGCTGCATAAGGACAAGTACTTGCAAGAGAGAAAAGCAGGTTGAAATAGGGACATTTCACAAACTTAAAGAAAAAGAAGTTCTGGAACACTTATTAACAAATGGTAAAGACACACCAATACGTGTATTAGAAAAGTACAATATTGACGATTGAAGAAATAACTCCCTTTATTCTGAAGAACAGATAAAGGGAGTTTAATTTAAAAATCTATAGGTAGTCAGATGTTATAATTAAACCATATGAATAAACAAACTAATTGGATATTTTTTGACTTGGATGGAACTCTCCTGGATAATTTCGACACTCTATATGAAGCTTATATAGACTTTTTGAGTGAGTTCAATATAAAAAGCAATAGAAAAGAATTTAACAAATTAAATGGTCCGTCAATTCCAGAAATAGTGTGTATTCTAAAGGATAAATACAAACTAAATGGTGATGAAAACAATTTGATTCAAATATACTTGAATCAAATTGATAACGTATATAAAAACAACATAAAACCTGTAGCCAATGCTAATTATATTCTTGAAAAATTAAGTAAAAACTATAAGTTAGCGTTAGTTACTTCATCGAGTCATAAAATCGCATTTGAACTTATTAAACAGCAAGGATGGGGAAAATATTTTCAAGATTATGTTTTTGGAGATGAAGTTAAATATTCAAAACCAAATCCGCAAATATATGAATTAGCACTTAAAAGAACAGCTGCAGTTCCTGACGAAGCAATAGTTGTGGAAGACTCAATTAATGGTATAAAATCCGCAAAACAAGCAAAAATCTTTACTGTGGGATTTGCAAATAATCAGCCTGAAGAAAAGTTATTCAAAGCAGGTGCTGATAAAACAATCACAAAACTAAAAGATATTGTGGCTATTTTAGAAAATAAAAATAACCATGAAATAATAGTTACTGGAGATATTCATTTAAAAGAAGTTAGAAATAATCTACAAACAGAAAAATTAATAGATAAAAATAAAGATCTTATAAAAAATACATGGGAGGATGCTTTAAAAAATAAAAAAATGTTTAATGGGAAGCTTTTGAATTTTTGTGAAATCAATAAAAATGAAAATCAAATAAATATCAGTGGAAATTTTATAGAGTATAAAAACTTTTTTGCGCAATTACACAAAGATATAAATCTAAATATCAAACCAGTTGGAGTAAGTGGTATTACTCTAATAAAAGAAACAGATACTGAATATCTAATTTTTGCAAAAAGAGCCAACGACGTGACACAATACCCAAACTTTTTTGAATTAGTACCATCTGGCAGTATTGATGAAGAGTGTATAGATGCAAACGGAAATATAAATTATAAATCTAAATTATTGTCTGAATTTATAGAGGAAACCGGTTTGTCAAAAGAGCTGGTAAAAGATATTTCAAGTTTCACCTTAATTCTAGACAAAAACCACGGTGTCTATGATATTGGTTGTAAAATCATACTTAATACTAAAATAGAGATTGTTGAGGAAAAATTTAAAAATTCTAAAGAATACAATAATCCAGCATTCGTAGCTATAAACGAACTAGATGATTTTGTTAAGAAGCATTCAGATTCAATTGTACCAACCTCTATAGCACTGATTGAAGCCTATAAACGCGGTGTCACTTATCAATAGCTATATGGGTTATATCTAGAATCAGGCAATAAAGGACTTATTAGCATGCTATAATAACGATACTTTATATATTAATAAGCAATAAAAACTGACATAAACACAATAAATACTATTGTGTGAATTAATTTTACAAAACATGAAACAAAGAGTTGAAGCAATCCTAATAAAACCAAATATCTCTATAAGAGGTGCTATGCGTGTAATACAACAAGAAACACACAAAGCACCTGACACTCCTGGCAATATAGCTCTGGCGGTTGATAAAGATGGCAAACTAATCGGCATAGTAACTGATGGCGACATAAGACGCGCTATTCTTGGTGGTATAGATATAGACGATTGCGTAGATAAAATCATTAACACAAATCCGGCTACATTTCATAAAAACACTACGACAGAAGAAATCCTTGAACAAACGATTGATATTGTCAAAGAAAGAAAAACTGCAAACAGCCGGCTTGATGTAATAATCACAGTTGATGATGATAACAAGCCACATGATGTCTTTCCTTTTTTTGAATTATGGAAAAGAGGTGAAATAAAAACCAGAGTAGTTTCAATAGTAGGTCTTGGCTATGTTGGACTTACACTCGGACTTACGCTTGCTGATCTTGGTTTTAAAGTAATAGGAGTAGACAGTAACAAAAAAGTGGTAAAACAATTAAAAAATAAAAAAAGTCATATACATGAACGCGGGATAGAGACACTGTTAAATATGCACTTGAACAAAAATTTCTTTATCCAAGACAAATTTGAAAATAACGACAGCGACGTTTATGTTATCTGCGTTGGCACACCAGTCAATGAACAAGGAAGAGTAAACACCGAAGCACTTAAAAATGCATTGCAGTATATTACAAACACTATCAAAAAAGATGATTTGGTAGTACTGCGTTCCACTATACCAGTTGGTTCATGTCGTGACATTGTAGTGCCGTTTATAGAGAAAAAAACCAACATGAAAATCGGTGAAGATTTTCATGTTGGTTTTGCACCTGAAAGAACCATTGAGGGTGACGCTCTCAACGAACTAAGAACACTACCACAAGTTATCGGTGGATATGACAAAAAGAGTACCGAGCTCACTGTAAAACTATTCAAACATCTTACAGACTCGATTGTTCTTGTAGACAACATTGAAGATGCCGAGATGGTAAAACTTATAAATAACACGTACCGTGATTTTACATTTTCATTTGCAAATGAAATGGCGCTTATATGCGACAAATTTAATCTGGACAGTCATAAAGTAATAAACGCCGCAAACTATGGGTATGCTCGATCTTTAGTACCAAAACCAAGCCCTGGTGTTGGAGGATATTGTCTTACAAAAGACCCATATATACTTGTCGATTCTGTAAGAAAAAAAGGGTACGATGCAAAATTACCACTACTTGCAAGGAATATAAATGATAAAATGCTCGACCATGTATGCGAAAAAGTTGATACTTTTGCAAAAAAACAAAAACTAACAAAATCAAAGATTAAGATCTTTGCAATAGGTCTAGCGTTTAAAGGTGAACCAGAAACATCTGACATCAGAGGATCTACATCAATGACAATAATAAATAAACTTAAGAAAAAATATAAAAACATTGTTGTATACGATCCTGTTATTAAAAAAGGTGAAATAAAAAAATTAGGTCTAACTCACAACACACTGAACCAAGGCTTTAAAGATGCCGACTGTGTTCTTGTATTAAACAATCACAAATCATATAAAGATTTGGATATATATAAACTTCTATCAACTATGAATAAATCTGGTATGTTCTTTGATGCGTGGCACTTATTTGACAAAACCGCTATTGAACAAATAAATAATATTGATTACCAAAGCATTTAAAGCAAGATGAATAGGTTAAAAACAAGTAAAGGTCTTAAGACTCTATATAATAAAGTTTACAAAAAAGGAAAAGATGATTTTTTTTCTTTTAATACAGACTATATAACCAAAGAAATAATAAAATCCGTAAACTTTAAAAATAAAAAGGTTCTAGAAATTGGCTGTGGAGTTGGTGACACTGCACTTGCGATAGTAAAAAAAGGAGGTAATGTGCTTGCAACCGATTTCTCAAAAGAAGCTGTAGCCATAGCACAGAAAAAAAAGTGCAGTAATTTAGAATTTAGAACGACTACACATGACAAGATAAAAGACGAATTTGACATTATAGTACTTCAAGAAGTTATTGAACATATGGATAAACCATTACAAGATTTGCGTAAACTAAAAAAGAAACTGAAGCGAAATGGAAAGATCGTAATAACTTGTCCTTCATTTATGAATATACGGGGATACGTATGGATGACTCTCGTAAAACTTTTTGATGTACCAATGTCTCTATCTGATATCAACTTTCTCTACCCTTTTGATTTTGAAGAATATGCAAAAAAATTAGATATGAAACTAAAATGGCATACATTCAATACTGATCTTGGCAACAACAAGAAAATGCTTATAGACATGAAAAAACGCCTAACTAACGCCCTATCTGACGCAAAAATGAAAGCTGATGTAAGATCCCTTATGAAATGGCTTGAAAAAGTAAGCGAGTTTGACCATACAAGCCCGATAAGCGGTGCTAAAGGTTTTTATATATTGGAAAAGAAAAAATAATGAAATATATTATTCTTAATTTTGCATATGGTTTTGGTCCGCCACTTAGAACTACAGAATTAGCCATTGCGGTTAATGACATGCTCAAAGAAAAGACTGGGGAGAAATTTGGTATTATAGTCCCGCTTATTTATGGCGATGATCAGAGAAGAATAATGCGTGAATCTTTTTCTGAAACAATACAACAAAATCCAGATGCTATACTACTTGATGAGACTTTAGGGAATTATCTGAAGTCTGTTTTTTACGGTGAAAAAAGTTATGAAGAATCATTAAAATTTCTCCTTAAAAATAAGACAAAAGTTGAAACAACTATAAAAGATTATATCTCAAACGGATTAACTGCTGAAACATTTGATGGAACAACTATCTCTATTGATAAAAAAGATATTGCATTTGAAATAAATAGAAACCCAAGATTAAATTTTAATATCTACCCGTCGTATTCAGTTAGTTTTGCTTACAATTCAGATATTTTAAAACAAACACTAAAAGAAAATGTAGGCAATACTGATAAAAAAGTTATAAGAGAAGTCATTCCATTGTTTGAAGAGATTGAAAATGACCAACAACTTTACTTTGTCGCAGATCCTGCAACATTTTCAAACAAAGGTAAAGAATTTAGAAAAAGTAGAAAAAATGAAGTGTATACTCCACCAACATTACACAAATTAAAAAATACCGATGATAATATCAAAAAAGGTATTTACGTAACTGTAACAGGTATACCTGGACTCAATAGACTGTTTGAAGAGGCACGCAATATAGGATTACAAATTTACTCCAACAAGCCAGAATCTGTCGCTGGAAGCATTAAAGCATCACCGTCAATTATGGCTCATGAAAATATATTGTTACATTTTGCAAGATCTGGGTGGGGATCAGTATGGCTTTCTCAATTTACAAAAACACCTTTTATTACACCATCTTACGATAAGGACGATGACCCTGAAATTTATTTCAACAATATTTGTATTGAACAACTTGGCCTAGGGACAATTTATAAAAACCAAAATTTAGACGAATTACTAGAAATTAAAGACGTATATGTATCAAATATAGAAAAAATAAATAAGTATCTTATGGATACCTATGGTACTCTTGATGGAATAGAGTATACTACTAAAAAGATCGTTAATCACTTTTTAAATATATGACAAAAATAATAGTGGAAATATGCCAAAACCATAATGGCGACAGAAAGCAGCTTGAGGAAATGATAGCTCAAGCGGCTAAAAGTGGTGCTGATATTGTTAAGATGCAGTCAATATATTCTGCTGATTTGACCAAAAGAGACCGTTTTGAAGAAGGTGTGACTGATGAAAATGGTGAACAAACTTCAATCAAAAGACCGTACAAAGATGAATATGAGAGATTATCCAAACTAGATCTTACTATGGATGATGAAGCTTTCTTTATTGAGAAATGTAAGGAGTATAACGTTACGCCAATGACTACAATTTTTGCAAGACATAGAATTAAAGAAGTCGCATCTCTTGACTGGCCAGAAAAAATAATAAAAGTTGCAAGTTATGACTGCGCTAGTCTGCCAATGCTAAGAGAACTCGCTGAGCACTTTGATCACTTTATTATATCAACAGGTGCTACATACGACAGTGAGATAGAAAGTACTGCTAAATTGATGAAAGATTTGGGTAAAAATTTTTCTTTTCTTCATTGTGTTACGAGTTATCCAAACACACTGGAGATGGCCAATCTATCACGTATGGAGTGGCTAAGACAATTTACACCAAAAGTCGGATGGTCAGATCATACACTTATTGAAAGAGATGGCATTACAGCAGCAAAGATAGCGATCATGCTTGGTGCTGATTTTATTGAGCGACATTTTACAACACTGGGACATGGTGATACAAAAGACGGTCCAGTGTCTATAACCCCAGACCTACTTAAAGAGCTAAGTGAATTTAGAAAACTCTCATATGAAGAACAGAAAAAACAAATTGAAAAAGAATACCCTAATTGGAAACTACTATTAGGTGTTCAAACAAGAGAAATGACAAAAACCGAACTACTCAACAGAGACTACTATCGTGGAAGATTTGCCAGCCCAACAAAAGATGGGTGGATTGATAACTGGGAAGAAAAAGATATAAACAAGTAACTATGAACAAAAATAAAGAATTAAAAATAATTGCAGTTATGCTTGCACGTGGTGGCTCAAAAGGAATACCAGGAAAAAATATTAAAAACCTTGCGGGTAAACCTCTTATCGCATGGACTGGAGATGAAGCGCAGAAATCAAAATATATACAACGCACTATTTTAAGTACAGACTATGAAGATATCGCAAAAGTCGGAAAAGAGCATGGACTAGAAGTGCCTTTTATAAGACCATCTGAACTCGCTGAAGACATGACTCCAGACCCCCCTACTATTGAGCACGCAATCAAATGGCTAGAAGAAAAAGAGGGCTATATACCTGATATTATAGTCCATTTACGCCCCACAGGACCGTTGGTTACAGCAAAAGAGCTCGACGAAGCAATCAAGCTTTTGATAGATAACCCAGAAGCAGACAGTGTCCGCTCTGTACAAGAACCACCAAAGCCTCCATTTAAGATGTGGACTGTAGATGAAGAATATATGACTCCTTTTATAAAAGAGGTAAAAGGTTCAGATGGTAATATAATTAAAGACGCTCACACCGCTCCAAGACAGTTGTTACCAAAAGTTTATCAAACAACTGCTGACATTGGTGTGCTAAGACTTAGCACACTTCTTGAAAAGAAATCTGTTATAGGTGATAAAGTATTGCCGTATCATTTAGATAGAGAAACTATAGACATAGACACACCGATTGATTTTGAAATTGCGCGTATGATGCTCGAAAAAAGAAGGAAGGCTTAATCGCTTTTTATAAATTTAATTATTTTATTTATTGAATCTAAATCAATATGACCATTGTCGTATTGATTTTCTAATTTATTATTCTTAAACTGATTTAATTTATCCAAAAACATATTATCATTTACTACAACATCTTTTACTTTATAATATTTTTTTGCAACTTTATTAAAAGCATCTGACAAAAACAGATTAATGAAGATGGCCGGAACACCACTTGCAAGCACCATGTAGTTAGTACTTGTCCACGCATCTGTAATACACAAGTCCGACATACAAAGTAGTTCATCTGTATCTGATTCATCCGCAAAAATTTTTACACCAAGCTCTTTGTAGAATTCATACATGTCTGGCTTATCCGATGGATGTAATTTTAATAAAACATCAGCCTCATCTTTGGTAAATATTTTTCTTACTGTTTGGACAATATTACGATATCTTTTAATCTGTCCTTCTGTTGTAAGATTAGTCCCAGCTTTTAGATGGTGACTTTGTGCGATTATTATAATATTAAGTTTATTAGAATCAATACCGTACTTACTCTCCATCTCACACTTAAACATTTGATCTGAAGTAATTTTTTTTCTCATATTATAAACTTTCTGAAAATCTACAATACCAACAGTTTGTATAGTATCTAAATCAAAATCAAATTTGAGATTAAAACTCTCTACAGCGTTTTCATCTATAACTCCAACTTTTTTTGGTTTATCTAAAGAATTAAAAGCATTAAAAATGAAATCGATAATATAATAGTAGATTTTTTTTATAAATGATTGTTTTATGTGTCTGTCAGAAAATAGGTTTTCAGATGGAATAAGTGCTGTTTGTAAGACAATCGTTTCAATATCTAACTTATTAGCTTCACTGATAATCGTATTAAACGGCGGCAACGCTTTTGTCAGCACAATTTTCTTAGGTGATTTTTCTTTTAAGAAAGATCTGACCGCCTGTGTATATTCCCTTTTACCATATAAAGCTGAAAAAAACGGTACTCTAAACTTTGTCTTATTTAGTCCACTTTCCACAAGATCATAATGAAAATTGTTTTCTTTGCAGAATTTTTCCATCTGTTCTCTTCTCTCATTTTTCCCTCTAACAATCAGAAATCGAGCATCATAGCTATCTGAGAGATACAGAAAAAGCTTTGCGTAATATTTCATAGAGGCAATATATACTGGCACAAAATATATCTTTGGTTTTTCCATTAAATTTATTTAATAAACTAACCGCAATATTGCGGCTAGTTATTTATCTATTATAACATCTCTAATGTATAGAGGTTACTAATATTCTATATCAGACTTTGAGCTTATAATGTGCACATTGTCTACCCCTTCAATCCTTGAGACCTCTTTTACAAGTTCACTACTTTTTGCCTCATCAATAAACCTCACGCTGTATACCATCTCTGATGAGTGTCCACCTCCTTTTGATGAAATATTTAGAAGCATACTGTTTTTTAAATATTTTTCAAATACACCTGAGAAAGAATCTGGTGGATTTCTGTCTGAATCAACTACAAAAGTCAGAAGATAGTCATTGTGATGTATTGAACCAAAATTTGTTTTATACATAAGCCAGATAACAACAAGCATAACAACCGTAGATGCAATGGCGATAGTGTAGTTATTTGTACCAACTGCCATACCCATAGCAAGAGAGAGGAAAATAAAACCTGTGTCTCTCACCTCTTTTACAACAGTACGAAAACGAATAATTGAAAAAGCTCCAAGCAAACCAAAAGCTACTGCTAGACTGTTTCCAATAACCATCATAATAATTGATGTAACCATACTGACGATTATAAGAGTTGAAGCAAAGTGTTGAGAATATGAAAATCCTTTATGTGTTATCTTGTAAACATAAGTAATTGAAATAACCAAAACTAATGTCAAAAACAAATTGAGTACAACATGTCCTATTGTAAAATTCCCCGCTACATCACCAATTGTAAGTAAATTTTCTATCATATAAATTAATCATTAATCAATAATCTATTTTTGTTTAACCTTAGAGAGTCAGATTGAGAATTATTACCCAACGCATGCAACAATGGTAAAGTATAGCACGCCTCAACCCCCTCACAATACTTTGAATATGGCACCCTTTCTAAATTATAAGTCTTTATAATATTTTCTATATAAAACGGTAATGCTCCTGTGAACTTTATCTCCATAATAACCTTCGTGCCAGACAGGTCAATAAAACCATTTTCATCATGCAACAAATGCTCTCCACGCTTTGCTTTTATAGCATAATCAAAGGTGATTCTAACATTTTTATTAAATTTACCCAAATACGGCTCACGATTATATGAAATTAGGATTTTGGGTGATATGAAGCGGCGTCCCTTTACAGAATGAAATTCTTCCAATATTTCTTTCCTATTTTCATCACGTATTGAGTCAGAATTAAAAAAATCTCCGCGTTCTATTAGATTCTCATAATCATTACCCTTTAATACAAAACGGTCTTTAAGAACAACTGAGTCATGCTTTCTTTTTATTTCAAAAAACATATTGGGGCTCAAAACTCCGTCGGTACGATATGTTCGCAAACGTATCTTTTTTCTTTTCTTTGCACCGTCTACTTTTTCCCAGTATGAATAGAACTTTGGGCTGTCATAATACAAACTTAAGACTTCATAAAAGCCATGCTTTGTATTACCTACAAATTTATCAAGCTCAACATAATTACAAAGAATCTCACGAATTTCTTTAAATTGTTTTGCGTCTAAAATATATTTGAATTCTAAACGTTGAAAATGAAGTTTTGGTTTTTCTTGTTGCATTATTTTATATCTCTTACTAATCCAATTGAAATTATATCTATATCCAGAACATCTTTTAGAATATCAGACACCATATCAATATTACCTACATTTTGCAAAGCTTTGTTCTTTGATACGTTACGGATATCCCAAGATGAGATGAGTGGATCTATAGAAATATTCCCTTCCCCATCATATCCACCCTCAACATCAGAGTAGTAAATCTTTGTTTTTGAAAATTTATCATCTTGTACTTCCACATCATTACCCCAAACAATTGAATTGTATACTTTCGCTTCTCCACCATCTTTAAATATTGCCTTTTTCCTGTATGCGTTGAGACCAATCTCGTTGCCGATAATCACATTGTTTATAATTCTTGGTGTTGAACTATCTTTTGTTTCAATACCAATCTTACATTTTTTAAGTACATTATTAAAAATAATTGGCTTTTTTGAATTTTCTCCAATACTAATGCATTTATCTCCTGATTCATTTATATAATTATCAGAAATTAATATACTTGAGCCAGATATATCAATACTGTCGTTTCCATTCTTATCAAAAAAATTACTCTTAATCTCTCCATCTGCATAATCAATATCTATAGCATCAGCCGAGTTTCTCACAAACTTATTGTCAAAAATATTTGCTACAGCGTATTTTACATTAATACCGTCATCTCCTTTTGCATCTTCAATGGTACTATTAGAGACTTCTATATTAGAATGGTAAGCTGACAATTGACCTGAGAAAAACACACCATTTATGTAAGCATTACTCCCACTCTCAAATACAGTATTTTTAAAGATACTTTGGCTCTCTTCTGCCCCTAAAACGCCCAAAATGCCCCATATTTGGCCCGTAAACGGCCTAAATACGATCGGACTATAGAAAGTACCTACTGCCTCAATTGGGCTGTAAGAAACTAAGGAAACGCCTTTTGCGAAGTTCAGTACTGCACCGGGCATAATTTTCAATCTATAGCCTTTTGGCACTACTATATTTTCACTAAAATAGTAGTTACCGCTTGGAAGTATTATGTTGTCACCAGAGCGTATAAACATCCAGTGCTTAGCGACAAACTGATTAATCGTCTGACTTATATCAGAAAAGTAATTAAAAGTAGTTGCATCAACATATCTCTTGTCTTTTATTTTCACTTTTTTATTTGTTATAGCGTTGTCAGTATTTATTTTTATATCTGTTGGATTTATAGCTTGCGCATTATCATTTAATTTTATGAATACAGTGTGTTTTGTATCATACAAAAAGTAATCAATATTATCGAATAGAATTTTGTCGTCTTCTTTTTTTGCTGAGTAAACTAAAAATTCATCATTCAAATCAAACTCTTCATCTTTATCAGTATCGTAATAAACAGAACCGTTGAATACATCGCTTGGAATTGATATTGATTTAAGTGTAAGCCCTGCAAAATTATCAACAAAGAAATCGAGTGCTATAAGATTTTTATCAGTGTCATACCTGATCACTAATCTCGAATTATCTGTTTTAAATAATTCTTTTATGTCATCTATATTATTTTCAAATTGTTTACGAACTTGCTTAACTTTTTTATCAAATTTAAAATTACTGTCGTGCTTCTTCCAATCAGAATAAAAATTTGCTTTCAGTCTTTTGTACATTTTATCATAAAAATCAAAATCGTCTTTTATATTATCTTTGTCGTTCACATACTCCCATAATATTTTATTGCGCTCATATACACGCCCTGAATCACTAAAGAGTTTTCTTCCTACAAGAGTATTTATGGATATCCTACTTGGAGGAGCAGGAAATACTTCTAAGTCCCATGGTATAAATTCAAATTTTCCACTACTGTTGTTAAAATACAAACGTATGTTGCCTTCGTCACTTGGGTGGTCACTTCCTGCAAGCATTAAAGCCACTTGCCATTTATATAAACTTTCTACATCAATCAGGTCGCCTGCAATTTCTGAAAAGTTTTCTTGTTCTATTACTTTCGTAAGCATGTCAATTTCTGCATAGTTTTCATAATCAAAAATCTTATCATTTACTGGTTTTGTCCAAAATCTCTCGTCCTCAAAAATAGATCTACCATCTTCTTCAAAAGTAGAGTTTTGTATATATTCGTCATCATTTGAATAAATATTTGCATCTGCTGGAAGCTTGTTTTTTTCAAGAGATTCACTACTCCAATCCTCAATCTGATAATACACACCATGGTTACTGCCATTTATTCTAAGTCCTACATATTCGGCTTCTGGGAAACTAAGTCCTAGCTTATCTGCACGGTAATTATTAAGATATTCTGCAAAGTATGCTCTGTCGTCGGGTATTATAAGTTTAATAATGCGCAAACCTTCAAATAAATCGTCTTTATCAAACTTTATTTGCCATGAACGTTTTGCTCGTGTCCAATGGTTTGGATTGTCTCCCCTATAACGTACCTTTACATCATATTCTTTACCTTTATATGTAAATTTAGCTGGGACTGTTTTTTTATGTTCTTCAGAAAGCCACTGGGTCCCCGCAAGTACTCCATCAGACAAAGAGCTTGGTAAGTTTTTATTAAGTGCACGTAAATCTTTGCTTTTTATTACTAACTTATATTGTGGTATGTCAGCGCCACCCAACATCTTTGGAATATAGAAAATATTTAGCCCTGTTTTGCTTATCTCCCTAACAGAACGATAAACGGGTAGAAGGATTTTTACTCCTTTATTGAATACAAGCTGTGATCTATTTTTAGACACATATTGAAATGCAAAAACGAAATTTCCGACAACTAACATGGCAAGCAAAACAAGCACACCGTACTTTATATATCTGCGAGTAAGTAATCTTTTTAAATATTGTTTATAAAAATATTTCATATTTTACTTCCTAATATTATACATCTTGTAGAAATACGACTCTTTGTCTTTTAATAGCTCTTTTGGTGAACCTTTTTCACTGATTACGCCGTTTTCGATTACTAATAGTTTATCAGAGTTTGTAATAGTTGAAAGTCTATGTGCAATGACAAGTATTGTTGTATCTCCTTTTAATTCTTCTATTACTTTCTGTACCTGCATTTCTGATTCATTATCAAGCGCACTTGTCGCTTCATCAAGCAAGAGAATGCTCGGCTGTTTTACAAGCACGCGCGCAATAGCAACTCTTTGTCTCTGACCTACAGAGATCTGTATGCCACGCTCCCCAACTACAGTATTGAAACCGTCTGGAAGTGTTTTTATAAAATCATATATGTTTGCTTTCTTTGCTGCATCTATTATTTCTTCTTCACTTATTGAATCTCTGTAAAATCTAATATTGTTTGCAATCGTATCATTAGTTAAGAAAATATCTTGAGAAATATAACCTACATTTTCACGCCAATCGCCCATCTTAATTGAATGAATATCTTTACCATCAAGATTAATTGAACCAGAATCTGGCGTAAAGAGCCTTAGAAGTAGATCGAACAATGTGGTCTTACCAGCACCTGACAGACCTATAATACCTATCATTTCACCCTTTTTTATAGACAAATTAACGTCTTTGAGTACACCTCTCTTTTCTTCGTACGAGAACACAACATCCTTAAACTCTATAGAATCCTCAAATTCAAATGGGAGTTCGCCTTTGTCACCCTCTTGGTTTTCAAGTGCTTTTTGTCTATACTTCATAGTTTCGTAAAGATATGGGAACAGATTGTTTACCGTATGATAGTTTGACTGTAATATCTGAATGTATGAAAAGATTCTCTGTATCAAATACACCACAGCAAGTAATACTGCAAAATTAAAAGCCGGAATAATATGTACCGAACCGGCAAATACAACTGCAATAAATATTACACTTATAGGTTGTATAAATACGGTTGAAAAAGCGCCAAGCATTGATGTCCTTATCTGAAAATCTTTCAAACTGTCAAAATGCTTGTTAGCTCTTTTTACAATAGCGTTTTCTGCTTTCATTGACTTCACCACCTTCATGCCAAAGATTGATTCACTTACAGTGTTTGCAACTGTTTTATTCATTAGACTTCCTTTGTGCGATAATTGGCGTGTACGATATACCAATGGTTTAAATGAGATAAATATTAAAACACCAATACCTAATGTAACTACAGTAATCTGCCACGAAATATTTATAGCAACAGCAACGTACATTGTAAGTGCTGTAAAAATCATGATTGTTTCTGCAATACTGGAGAACAACTTTGCACTTTGACGCACATCTGTAATAAGCACTGTTTCAAGATTTCCTGAGCGTTGTTTTAGTAGATATGGCCATTTGCTTTTGAGAGTACCACCAAACAAATCGCTTCTCATCTCTCTTTCATAATCAGCACGAATCTTTATCTTTATATAATTAAAAATAAGTAATACAACCGCCTTAAGTAAGAAAGAGACAGAAATAAATATAAGTAGATATACTAAAGTAAATGGAATCCCTGCAAATGTAAAAGCTTTCTCAAGAGTTCGTGAAATGAAATCTACTTCTCCAGCAGGATTACCAAAGAAAGAAGACAGTAACGGAATAAAGGCATTAACTCCAACACCTTCAATAATGCCGCTCAAAAAACCAAGTCCAGTCAAAACAATCACTTGGAATTTGTATTTTCTAAACGCGCGAAGAAATAAATCTATAAATATTTGATACTTTTTTTTCATACTGTTTCGACTTCACTAATAATAACATCTGCAAATCTTTTGCCAGAGTTTCCGTCGACTTTATAACAAAATCTGTCTCTTAACTTTTGCCTTTCGGAACCTTCAAGCTCTGGGTTTTCCAAATAACGATTTAGAATGTCTCTAAATCCCTCTCGCGACTCTGCAAGCTGTGTCGCGCGAGAATTAACGATTTCTAGATTATAGTCACTTGCATAACAAAGCTTTAATGAATGCGACTTTTCCATTTCCTTGTATACATCATACGCAAAATGTATTACCGGTCTATCCAACGCCATAGCATCAAGAGCTATTGTCGAAGCCACATTCACCACTACATCGGCATGATATAGGCTATTCATAAAACGTTCCAGATGATACCAAGAATAATCAGCATGGTCCCTGAAACCTGCAGATGGATTGTTGGAAAGATCCACTACTACATCCTTCTTTCCTAACAAATGAGTGAATTTCTTTTCTTCATCTTTGTAGAAAAAGTGGGGGCGAATCAAAAGTTGACAATCTTTCTTAAGTTCGTTTTTGTCTATAAAATCGTGGATGATTGTTGCTATCTCCTTGTCCTCAGGTATTGCCTTGCCTTCCGATGTAAACAAAATGATTGGTTTGTTTATATCAAGTCCAAATTCATTGCAGAACTTTTCTTTATTCCAAATCCTGTTTTTGTCTGTATAGTAATCAAATTGAGGTATACCAATAACTTTTATATTCTTTCTTTTATAGTTCTGAAACTTTTCTGACTGCTCTGCCATAAAGTCACTCCACACTACTAAAGTATCGACTTTTGCACGAAAACCTGCGCGTGATGGATTGTCCCAACTCTTTGGCATACCTACAACCCTTACTTTCATTTTTTTTGCAGCTTTTATAACAGCGGTTTCAATATCAGACATAATAGAAGTACTCACTACAAGTGAGGGATTCTCTCTTTTAATCAGTTCTTTAAATTCTTTTACATCTTTTCTCTGCACAAAAAGATAATCCAACCATTTAACAAAATCCCGCAATATTCTCAATTTAGAAAGTGGTTTAAATATAATCTTGAAAAGCCAATAACGAAACGTGCTTAAGTCTTCTGGTTTTGAAAGTCCTCGTATGCCGTGCTTTAGTTTTAGTCCTATGTATTTGTTGTAAATAAGATATTTATTCAATCCTACAAATATTTTGTCAGGTAATGAATGTCCACGCTCTTCAAAATAAACAAACTTTACATTTGGATGAGTAAACTCCTCCACAAAACGCTCATCGTTTGCAGCGGGTGTCAGTATTACAATATTGAATTTCTCACGCAAGATTTTATAGAAATCATTCTTTAGGAGATTCCTTGCCATCATTCCACGGATTATTGTTATTATTATTGTTTTTCTTGTATTCATGTTTTGTGTATTATTGTATCCACAATTTTTTTAATATCATCTTTTAATGAGTCAAAAACAAATGCGTCTTGCTTCATAAAAATATCTGTAAATATATTTGTATTATTACTAATAGTTTTTTGCCACTCTTCTTTGTCTAAATTTAAAAACGCACGAGGGATTCTTTTTCTTTTTTCCATACGTTTTATCCTTTCAGAGTCATTGCACAAAATTACAACTTGAATCTTATTTTGTACTGTAGCGAATCTATCAATGTATTTTTTTGCATCTAACTTAGAGATATTCTTCTCATACAAAGAAAGTCCGTATTGTACTAACCCTTCATCTAAAATAACATTGTGTTTCCTTCCAATTATTCTTGCTTTTTCGTTTCGTGCTATATACTCACTCAATAAATGAAGTTTGTGCCTTGTAAGACTAAAAGAGCCTCCTCCTTCTGATATTGTTTTTATGAAAAGTGAGAAAAACTTAATGAAAGAATGAAATAAAAAAATAACATTGTATTTAAATTTTTCTTTCCGAGAATTAACAACGATATATTCCCACCCTGTATTAAGATTTAGCTCTCTAGCAATAGTTGTCTTTCCAGCGCCAGATGGACCAAAAAATTCGATTATCATAATTTATTCTTTTATAGAATTCTTATACCACTCTATTGTCCTTTTTAGACCTTCTTTAAAATCTGTACTAGCACGAAATCTAAATTCTTTTTCGGCACGATTTACATCAAGCGCTCTACGAGGTTGTCCGTCCGGCTTAGAGGTATCCCAACGTATCTCTCCTTTAAAACCCATTAAATCGCTTATAGTTTCTATTAAATCTTTTATAGAAATTTCTATTGGAGACCCAAGATTTACTGGGTGTACTCCGTCATATTTTTCTGCTGCAAGCACTATACCCTCCGCCGCATCTTCAGCATATAGAAATCCCCGAGTTGCTTTACCTGTACCCCAGACTTCTATATGATCATCCCCTGCTTTTTGAGCTTCATATACTTTGCGAATAAGTGCAGGAATAACATGCGAGCTTGATGGATCAAAATTATCTCTTGGACCGTACAGATTGATTGGCATAAGATAAACTGAATTAAAATTGTACTGGTCACGATACGCTTGTCCCTGTACTAACATCATTTTTTTTGCCAGACCATATGGAGCGTTTGTCTCTTCTGGATACCCGCTCCAAAGGTCATCTTCCTTGAAAGGGATTGATGTAAATTTAGGATAAGAACAAATCGTACCTATTGCTACGAATTTTTTAGTCCCTGCCTGTCTAGCCGCTTCCATAATGTGTGCGCCCATCATAAGATTATCGTAGTAAAGCTCTCCTGGTTTTTCTTTGTTTAATCCTATCCCGCCGACATTACCAGCAAGATGTATTACTAAGTCTTTTCCTGATACCGCACTTTTGCAGTTTTCAAAACTCCTTAAATCAGTGTCTTTAG
This sequence comes from uncultured Candidatus Saccharibacteria bacterium, assembly GCA_964575575.1. GTDB lineage: Bacteria > Patescibacteriota > Minisyncoccia > Phycocordibacterales > UBA2163 > UBA2163. The sequence goes on from CAZNQQ010000002.1 coordinate 46,119, forward strand.
ACCTTGGTACAAATATGTTCTCTCTCGGTACACCACGCTCTAAAAGTTTATTCACCACAAAAGAGCCGAGAAACCCCGCCCCACCTGTCACTAGTATTTTTTTATTTTTTAAGTCTATAGACACATTCAGATCTCAATATATTACCATGATTATAACAAGGATTATCGCAAATCAGTGACTTGACAAATATATAATTATCTGCTTTACTGTAGGTTGAAATATCTTAGTTTTTTGACTTTACATACAGAAAGGCGGTGAAAATTGAACGCAGCAATAGAACAATTTAAGAAAATAGCAGGAGAAGAAAGATTCAAAGGGTGGCCGTTAGTTGGAAAACATGAACTCGGTGAAAAAATTCCATTTTTTGGACAAGTGCTGAATTACAGACTCCAAACTGGCGCTGGAGTGGAAGATTATACTTCTATTCTCCGTTACTTTGGATGGGCTGTCACATTTGGTGTCACTAAATACAATCAGGTTATTACTTTAATACAGTGGAAACCTGGTGTAAATTGCGCCAGCTGGGAATTACCTCCTGGAGGGATCGGCAAAATTGATTCTAATGCCACAAACGAGGAAATACTTGCGAAAACAAAAGAGATATATCTTCGCGAGACAGGTTTCGGTGGTGGTAATTGGGAAAAACTTGGTCAAATAATGATGGAAACTGGTAAATACAGAGGTGCTGGACCAGACGATCATGGTCTTCCTGCACACCTGTTTCTTGCAACCGACTTAGAACATCAAGTAGCTGCAAGGAATCCGAAAGCAAACGAAATCATGGAAACCTTAATGGTACCGCTAGATGAATTTGAAGAGGTCATATTGTCAGGACATTTTGCTGAAGCAAGTGCAGTTGCATGCGCATTGCTCGCATTAAGAAAACTCTCTCCAGTATCTGTCTGATAGAGTGTTGTGTAGTTTTAGTTAATAATAATTGCGATTGAAAAGAATTTTTTTCAATCGCAATTTTTTATTTATAATCCATGCTGCTTCAAATCTGATTGAACCATAACCTTTACTAAATCATCAAATTTTGTTTTTGGTTCCCAACCGAGTTTTTCTTTTGCTTTTGAAATATCAGCTTTAAGCACATCTACTTCGGACGGCCTATAATAACGCTGATCAATCTCAACATAGTTCTCCCAATCAGGAATACTTGCATGCCGAAAAGCACTTTCCACAAAATCTTTTACAGAGTATGTCTCCCCTGTACCTATTACATAATCATCAGGCTCATCCTGCTGAAGCATAAGCCAAGCAGCTTCCATGTATTCTGGCGCATAGCCCCAGTCACGTTTAGCGTCTAGATTGCCAAGATAGAGCTTTTTATCAAGACCTGCTTTTATACGTGCAACCCCGCGTGTTATTTTCCTTGTTACAAATGTCTCCCCTCTTCTTTCGCTCTCATGGTTAAAAAGTATTCCATTTACAGCAAATATTCCATATGCCTCTCTATAATTAACAGTTGTATGGTATGCAAATACTTTTGCGCAACCATATGGACTCCTTGGATGAAATGGCGTCTTTTCGTTTTGTGGAGGAAGGGCTGAACCAAACATCTCACTTGATGACGCTTGATAGAATCTAATTTTCTTTCCACCTTGTTTTTGTAAATCTTTTATCGCCTCTAGAAGCCTTATGGTACCAAGACCTGTTATGTCAGCTGTATACTCTGGTGTATCAAAAGAAACTCTTACATGAGACTGTGCACCAAGGTGATAAACCTCATCTGGCTGAATATCAAAAATTAATTTTCTTATATTCCCTGTATCAGACAAATCGCCATAATGCAAAAACAGTCTTCTTCCTTTGTCATGCGGATCTTGATATATGTGGTCTATCCTGTCTGTATTTATAGACGATGACCTTCGTTTTATACCGTGTACTTCATACCCCTTATCAAGCAAAAACTCTGCTAAGTATGAACCATCCTGACCTGTTATTCCTGTTATAAATGCTTTTTTCATATTAATTGTTTACAAAATTAAGAATCTTCTCTACTCTTTTTTGCCATGTAAATTCATGGACTTCACTATATGCTTTGTTTGAAAGTTTTTCTCCCATAGAATGATTTTCTAACAAAGTGTTTACTTTTTCTGCAAGACTTTTAGGATTATCTGGTTCAAACAAAAGTGAGTTTTCATTATCTTTAAGATATTTAGAAAAACTCGGAAGGTCACTTGCAACTACTGGAACACCTGATGCCATGTATTCAAATAATTTAATGGGTGTTGTATACATAGCAGACCTTTTCTCTTTTGCTGTATTGGGAAGTACTAATACGTCCGCTGATTTGATAAATTGTATCACTTTTTTATGGGGAGAAAAACCTCTAACAACAACTCTCTCTATATTATTTTCAGATATATATTTATTGATATCATCCATATTTTCTACAGTGCCTCCCACAAGCACTAGAGTTGCGTTTTCAGATATTTTATTAACACTGTCTAACAACGTATATACACCTTTCCATGTATAAAAATGCCCCACATAAAGAACCACCTGTGTATTTTCTTTTAAACCAAATTGTTTAAATACTGACCTATCTCTCTCAAGCCTGACAAACTCACCAATATCAACACCGTTTGGTATAGTTATATAACTATCTTTTTTAACATGAAGTTGCTCATAAACAGCCTCAAGATTATGCGCTACTATTACCTTTCTTTTAATCTTTCTAAGAAAAGCTCCGTAGACAAACAAGCTAGACTTCGGTAGCTCATGATCTTCAAAGATAACCTTTATACCAAAAAGTGTCATTGCAAAAGCGAGCACAATCTCTCTTACATAGACAATATCTGGCTTCTTTTTAAAGACGTAAAATATAGAGCTAATAATAAAAGAAAGGTACTGTAACCAGAATTTTATTCTTCCAAGCTTACCTAAATCAAAATCAAAAGAAAAAACTTTTGTTATATTAAATTTTTTCCCCTCACCGTAGTATACAAAAGGGTCTTCTTTCAAATGGTTGAACCTTTTTGGTATTACAAGTTCTACATTATTTCCAGATTGCGCAAAAGCGCTACACATTTTCATTATCTGAATACCATGCGCTCGCTCTGTGGGTAATCTTATATGTGCGATGTATAGAATTTTCATATACTAAATAATTTTTGAAAGTATAGCTTCCATGTTTTTTGTGAATCTTTCTTTTGAATATTCATCGAGTGCAAAGGATTGTGTTTGGCTGATTTGTCGATTAAGTTCTTTTTCATCCATGTTATATATTTGTCCAACCTTTTTTTCTATCTCATCAACACTACAATCATTTAGATACATGCCATAACCCTCTGGTAATTGTACACCTGTGCCCACACTTACAAGCGGATATAGTCCTGTCTGCATCATGGTTGTACAAGCTACAGAGATCGACTCACTTGCACTAGGTGCAATAAAACATACGCATCGTCTGATTATATCTCTAAACTCTTTGCTTTTTGGATTCATATGTCCATGGAGTTTTATGTTCGGCAATTCTGAAAGTTCATGTTTATATATCTTCATAAAATCAGGTTCGCTCTCAACAGAGCCAACAATATTAAGCGTCCATTGTGGGTTCTTTGCAAAGACATCGAGTATGAGATCCAAACCTTTGAGCACAGCCCCTACGCCAAAATACCATATAAATTCTCGCTCACCCCCAACAAGCTCTTCTTTATTTTTAATATATACAGAAGAAGACGCCACTGGTATTGCTATTATTTTGCTATAGAATTCTTCGTGGAATGTTCTTTTTGCATTTTCTCCAAAAACAATAACCTTGTCTGACAACTTCAAAATAGCATCTTCCATTTTCTCGTATGGCTCTTGCCTTTTGGGTGAATACAAAGCTCCTGTTCGTCTGTCTGAAAGTTTATTTATACGCTCTATCTCCTTTAGGTTTGTATGCTTAAGTGATGATGTTCCAGGGTGCCATATCTTAATAGCATCTCTACCTTCAGGTGCGTATGCGACAAGTCTTAACAAATCTCCAGAGAAAGAAAAAATAGCGTCATATTTTTTTTGTGGAATGAAATTATGATTATTATAGTGAATACAATCTACAACGTAACCATACTTATTAAATATAGAAATTATTTCATTACTCATCCATGCACACGAATGAAAGTCTAAAGACTTGTGATCCTTGGGAAGTCCAGCAGAAGTAATAGAATAGCTCACTAATGCACGACCTTTTATAGGACCTTTTTTAGGCTTTATAGTTGCACACTTAAAATACTTCTTTTGATATTTTAAAGGAAGATATTCTCTATATTTTTTGAGGTAATTACGTATTAATTTTTTCATAAAAAAAGCTATTCACCCAATCTAGCTCATTAGTATATATAACCATTAAAAACCCCTAAAGTTATTAATTTTTAGCTTTGAGATTATCTTTTTTTGCCCATTCTATATACCTATCTATGCCTTCCCACATGTTAACTTTTGGAGAATATCCTAGACTTTTAGCAAACGATACATCAGCTGGAAAACGAGTAACTTCTCCTGGCCGTGGATCACCATGCACGACATTCACATTGAGTTTCTTTGCTATGTACTCAACAATATCTTTAACACTTGTATTTTCACCGGATGCCAAATTTACCGTCTTTCCAGCAAGGGAGTCGTCTTTTAATATAAGATTATACCCATCTATTATGTCGTCTATATGAGAATAATCTCTTGTTGAACTTCCGTCTCCAAAAATAGTTAAATCTTCTCCACGGAGTGCTTTAGCAACAACTATAGGTATAAGTGCTCCAAATGTACCACTTTTTTGTCTTTCTCCATAGATATTAAAAGGTCTAACAATGGTTACATCGACACCAAATGATTTAAAGTAGGAATAACATATTCTGTCAGCTGCGGCTTTAGACGATGCATATGGGCTATTTGGCTTTAGCTCTGCTGTTTCGTCTAGCTTCTCACCTTCTTTAAGATTTTGTCCGTCTCCATATACCTCGCAAGTAGAAGTTAATATAAGTCGGTTTTTGTTTTCTCTTGTAGCTTCAAGAATATGATATGTACCCAAAATATTGGTATAAAAAAAGGCAACAGGGTCTTTGAGTGACTCGTCAACATTTATACGCGCGGCAAGATGAAAAACAACATCATGCCCTCGAACACTTTTATGAATAAGCTCTTTGTCTGTTATGCTGCCCCAAATAAGATTAATTTTGTCCAATACATTAGACAAACTAGACAAAGCTCTTTTTGAATATGTGTTTAAAACAGAGACTTCGTGACCTTGATTAAGTAAAGATTCAACAAGATGACTTCCTTGAAACCCTCCACCACCTGTTACAAGTATTTTCATAATTAAATTTATAGATTAGTCTTGTAAATATATCAAAAGATGCTCGATTGGACAAGAACACTTTATTGATATTTAATTAGTTGTAATATACTGACCATGCAAAAAACAAAACATATAGCAATAAACGCACTCTGGCTGTCACACAAAAATATCACAGGGGTTTTTGTATATACTCAAAATCTTCTAGATAATATTTTTGAAACTGACCAAAACAATACATATACTATATTTCTAAAAAAGCAAGATTTCTCTTATTTCAAAAATAGATATGGCACATATAACAATGTGTCTTTTGTGGTTGTTGATATCAGGCAGGATGTAGTATTACACCAACTGCGTGCTATCTACAAATTGATTGCAAAAATTAAGAAAGATGATGTAAAAGCTGAAGAGATTGTAAGAAGAGAAATACAAAGACATATAAACAGAAAGGATATTGATATATTTTTCTATCCATCCGGAATAATATACCCTAAAAAACTTACTGGGGTTAAAACAATATCAACAATGTATGACCTGCAACACGAATATTACCCAGAGAACTTTTCTGATGCTCAGATAGCTTTTAGAAAACATAATCATAAATATACAGCTCAAAACTCTGACCATGTTATTGCAATCTCAAACTATACCAAAAAGACTATTTTAGAAAAATATAATATAGATCCAGATAAAATCAGCACTGTATACCTAGATGCTGTAAAGCTAAAAGAAAGCATAAACACTGATAATATTGAGCTTCCAAAACAATTTTTGCTATACCCCGCTGCTCTATGGCCACATAAGAATCACAAAATATTAATTGAAGCTTTAAATGATTTAAAAGCTAAGTTTCCAAATCTACATATAGTATTTACCGGAGTAACCAAAAAGAAAAAGCTTCGAGAGGAAATCGACAGCTTAATTAAAAAATATAATTTGTCTAACAAAATACACTTCCTAGGCTTTGTATCAGACGAAACACTTAGTTATATATATAAAAAAGCAAGTGCTCTTGTATTCCCATCTTCTTTTGAAGGATTTGGTATACCGCTTATTGAAGCTTTTAGATACGAGCTACCAGTCATAGCTGCCAGAAACAGTAGCATTACAGAGATGGTTGGTGATGCAGGGTTATTGTTTGAAACAAATAATATAAAAGAATGTAAACAACACATTGAAGATGTTCTGACAGATGAAAATCTACGACACGAACTTATTGATAAAGGATTAAATAGAGCAAAAGACTTCTCTTGGATGAATACCGCAGAAGAGACACTAGGTGTATTTGATAATATTTAGAAATTCTTTTCCAATAGCTTTTGGGTTTAGTTTATCTTTATAAAGACAGTACCCGCTCTCAGCTATTTCTTCTTGTAATTTTACATTGTTTTTTAATTCTAAAATCTTCTCTGCCAAATCATTTGCATCTGCCGGTCTTACAAACAAACAGTTTTCTTTATCTTTAAGTAGCTCTCTATTACTTATAGATTCCATAGTAATGTACGGCATCTTAAGTGCTAATGCTTCAAATGTTTTGTTCTGTATTGTTCTGTGCATCCTAGAGTGGTCTGCAAATTGCCCTAGAATTGCATTGCAAGAAAGCATCTTTTCTCTTAGGACATCGTCTGGTAAAAATTCTGTGATTAACTCTACATTATCTAAGTCGTATTTTTTTATCATATCTTCAATTTTTTCGCGTAACATACCTCGCCCAATAACTAAGAATTTTATATTTTTATCTTTTAGGATTTTTGCTGCTTCAATTACATACTCAGCACCAGTTGCAGGTAAAAACCATCCCCTAAATACTACAGAAAAATTATCGTTCTTTTTTATATCCTCTGACGGATAAAAAACATCACTACTTGCACCAGTAAGAAGAACTTTCATTTTATTTTTATTAATAAAAAATGTCTTAGACAAAAACTTCTTCTGGCTTTCACTTTCAACTAATATCAAATTAGCAGAATGAAAAGCAATGAAATCTCTTGCCCATATATAGAATGCGCCAAAAGAGATCTTTCTATACTTTTCTCTATCAAGTATCTCTCCCTCATACATAGAGCACAAAGCATTATATATAACTTTCTTTTTTGATATAAGGCGTGCCAAAGGAACAACAATATTGCTTAAATACCCAACAACCATAAAATCATAATCATTTTTGATTAATCTATGTTTTTTTATCAAATTAATAAATTTAGAAAAAGATTTTGAATTATCTACACATTCCACACATTCAAGACTGTTTTCTTTAAGGCCACGCCATAGGATTTGGTTTCGTGCCATTTCTGTTGGCTCATATATACCAAAATAACAATATTTATTTTTCTTTTTATTTTGCGCCATTTTTTACTGCTTTTATAAAATATCCGATAGGATATTCTGACCCTGTATATTTTTTGCCCATCCTTTTTGATATAGATTTTATTAAAATATCTAAACCAACTGCAATTCTTTCCAAGAAAAAATTAACAAACGCTGGGAAAAATCTATGAACGAGATTAAATGCTGCACTAAATGCCCCCTCGCCTATCTCTATGATTTGCACTCCAGCAAAACCGTTTTCTTTCATCATCTTTTCAATAGCTTGTTTGGAATACCTAAAATAATCTCTTGGACTTGAATGCACATAATAAAGAAACGGTATCACCATAACAATACTTCCGTTTTCTTTCAAAATCCGTGCGCTGTCTTTGAGAAGATTGTCGTAATTATAAATATGCTCTAGCAAATTTATCATGAGCACAGCATCGCAAGAATCACCGTCAACAGGCATGGGTGTATTCTCAAGATTATGTAATATATCTGGATTTGTATTCTCTTTAGAGTTAAGCACGAGAATTGAATTTTCACCACCAACAAGATTATGATAGTCCGCATTTTTCACACCACCAAGATCAACAATCTTTCCATCGAGTTTGATTTCTGAAAGTTTTTTATATGTTAGTTTTCTAAATAGACTTTGTTTCATACTTAATCGTTTGCAGTTACTTTTATTTTTTTGGCAAGAGTAGACAAGTCATGCTCTTCAATTATCTTTTTTCTCATATTTGTACTGTAAGTATTTTTTTGATCTTGCGACATGCTTAAAATATTCTCTATTTTATCCGCCAAATCATCTGCATTTCTTTCTTCAAATAAAAACTCTTTAGGTAGAATACTTTCAAATGCAGGACTTGAAACTAATGTGAGTGTCTCGCAAGCCATAGACTCAAGTACAGTTTTATCAAAATTACCTTCAGGTGTTAAATTTACAGATACTTCATGCTTGTTAAAAACTTTTGGGCTTTTATAGTTTGGAATACTACCACAAAAACTTACAATACCATTTTTCTCCATTTCTTCAGCGTCTTTTCGTAATCCATCATAATATTCTTTATCACGTTCTGGCGCAGAACCATATATATCTAATGTTGTCTTAACACCTCTATTGTTAAGTATTTTTACAGCATTTAACAGAATATCTACATATTTTACTGGTGATATTCTTCCTATATAAAGTATAGAATTAGGGATTTTTTGCAAACCCACATCTCTCTTAAACATATTGGTGTCTATGCCTGCAGGCATTTTCATGGCGTTTTTAAACCTAGCCGTAAAAGCAAAAGGCGAAGTATGGAAAGTTTTATTTGTAATAATCCCAGCAATGCGAGCAGATAATGTGCCGTAAGTGTGGTTATACCAAAGGAAGACCTTTTTTCTTGTTAATCTCAACCACACACCACCAAGAATAATGTACTCAATATTCATGTGCACAAAGACTACATCGTAGTTTTTACGCTCACTCCAAATATATTTATAAAATCTGTAAATATATTTCAGTCTTGACGCCCCATCTTCTTTACCTAATGAAAGAACTTTCACCCCAGTACCAGAAAATTCTGCTGAATTTTCGCTACGGGGCTTCGCATTTTTTACAGAATAAAAATCGTGACTACCCTCCTTCAGGCAGATAACTGTTACGAATTCAAAATGTTTTGCAAACTCCAAAATCCATCGATGAAAGAACCCGAGGACGTCATCGTTCTTATCTACTTTTTGAGTAACTAATAATAATTTCATTGTATATGAAAAACTACTTGATTTGACTTCCGTACACACCCTTTAGTAATTCCAAATCTTTGTTGCTATCGCACAAAAGTTTTATATTTTTGTTATTCATTATTTCTAGTAAATCTTTTCCCTCATTATCTCCAACCATCTTATTATACATTTCAGAAAAAGCTGCGAAATCTTTTATAAAACAATTTCCACCTGCCCCACGACCGCTTTTATGAATTGGGTCTAAGTGAGTCTTACCAATACGTGTATCCGCTGTCATATTGCTCTGTATTACTTTCCAATCAACATCTTCAAAACTTTGTGACAAATCATAAAGCATATTTATAAATATTACTTTAAAATAAAACCAACAATTGCCTCCGTATTTTGTAAGCTCTGCCTCTTTCGCATTGCATATCGATTCGTACGGCGCTTTGGGAAGTGTGTCTATTACTTTTTGTGCTGCATCTTTATATTTTTGAGAATCTTCAGGGATACCAACAATATTTCTGTCTGGACGTGACGCATCTTCTGATGCTGTAAGTTCAGTAAGAAACTCTGGTGAATGCACCACTAATATATCTGGGTTTTCTTTTTGAATACTTTCGGTTGTGCCAGGTATAATCGTAGATTTTATTACAGCGATTTTCCCTTTTCCTACAAGTTTTATAACTTTCCTTATAATACTGTCATCAAAACCTTCTGGAGTTGTAGGTGTTGGAACTGCAATAAATACAATATCGCAAGTTTCGATATGTTCCTCATTTTTATAATGAGGCTCTTCAAGAGCATAACGAACAACATGAAATCCACGATTTTCAAAATCATCGGCATAATTCTTACCTATAAACCCTTGCCCTATAAACCCTATTTTTTCTTTTTGCATATGAACGATTCTTTAAACTGCTCTAAATAATCTTGTTTATTTTTGTACGGATAATTGACCAATCTTGCCTTTTTTGGCTCGTTTTCTATATATTTAACTATGTTTTGAGCCAAATAGTCACTATCTGTAATATATGCTCCAACTTCGCGAGCTATACCAACATCTGTAGAAAATACAGGAAGTTCTGAAGCCAAAGCCTCCACTATGGTAAGTCCATAACCTTCATAATCTGAAGTTACCAGTAGCATGTCCGCAGACTTATAATACGAATAAATAGTTTCTTTATTTTGCCAACCATCAAAGATGATACTAGTTTTTAGTCCATAGTTGTTAGTTATTAGTTCTAGGTTCTCTTTTTTACTTCCCTCTCCCACCACCACCAATCCTGTTTTTGGATATTTTTTCACTACATCTTTCATAGCTGATATTGCAAGCGGAATATTTTTTTCTTTTTCTAATCGTGAAACCATAAGAATAATCTTCTCAAACTGTGGATATTTTTTATGTAAATCTATTGTTACATTAGTATTTTTTATTTTTTCTATATCTACAAATATTGGTAATACTGAAATGTTTGAAGATTCTATACTAAATTGCTTTATTAATTTATTTTTCATACTCTCTGACACCACACGAATACAATCTGCA
>CAZNQQ010000003.1:0-31781 GCA_964575575.1 uncultured Candidatus Saccharibacteria bacterium
TAATACTAAAAGCGACTTTCAGATTTCCTAATAAGAGACGATGAATTAGTACCTCTCAGCTGAATGCATTACTGCACTTACACTTAAGGCCTATCAACCTAGTCATCTCCTAGGGATCTATGATTTCTAATCTTGAAGTTGGCTTCCCGCTTAGATGCTTTCAGCGGTTATCCATTCCCGACATAGCTACCCAGCGATGCTCCTGGCGGAACAGCTGGTACACCAGAGGTCAGTCCCTCTCGGTCCTCTCGTACTAGAGAGAGATCTTCTCAAAAATCGGCGCCTGCAGCAGATAGGAGACCAACCTGTCTCACGCATGTTATCTACTGTTACCAATAGCACGGACTATAATTTCATCCCTCAATGAGGGAGGTTGACGTTTAGTCTCTACGGGCTTTTTTAATTCCCTCGGTGTTGTCCACAAAATGGATTTCACCGATATAAGTCAACTTTAGCTATGAGGATCACTCCTCATGACCGCCGTGATTTGATTGGTTTAAATTCTTTAAAATTTATATTTTCTTCCTTAAACGAAAAGAAGATAACTAAATCGATTGTATATTGATTCAGATTTGTTTAGAAGTCAATTATAAATTCACTTCTAAACGGTCTGAACCCAGCTCGCGTAACTTTTTAATTGGCGAACAGCCAAACCCTTGGCACCTTCTCCAGCACCAGGATAAGTTGAGCCGACATCGAGGTGCCGAACTCCGCCGTCGCTATGAACGCTTAGGCGGAACCAGCCTGTTATCCCCAGGGTAGCTTTTATCCGTTAATCTCTGGCCGCATCTAAAGCGGACCATCGGTTCACTATGTTCTGCTTTCGCATCTGCTTCTCATGTACGAGTCGCAGTTAAGCCAACTTGTGCCATTACACTATCGGCACGGTTTCCATTCGCGCCTAGTTGACCTTAATAAACTCCTCCGTTACTTTTTGGGAGGATAGCGCCCCACTAAAACTGCCTGCCACGCACTGTCCCACATCGTTTTTGCCGCTGTGGTTAGGAACTGCAATTCAAAAAAGTGGTATTTCACTGGCGACTCCACAACCCCCGAAAGGATCGCTTCAAAGTCTCCCACCTATGCTACGTAGTTAAATCACAGCCCCAATACGAAGCTACAGTAAAGCTCCTGGGGTCTTTTCGTCTAGCTGCAGGTAACCGGCGTCTTCACCGGTATTGCATTTTCACCGAGCTTTTCTCCGAGACAGTGCCCCACTCGTTACACCATTCGTGCGCGTCTGAACTTACCAGACAAGGAATTTCGCTACCTTAGGACCGTTATAGTTACGGCCGACATTCACCAGGGCTTATATAGTCCAGCACGCATCATATTGAATACGATTAGTCATATGCAATATGATGCGCACCCCCCATACTTAACCTTCTGGCATTGGTCAGGCGTCACCCCCTATACATCCTCTTACGAGTTCGCAGGGAGCTGTGTTTTTGATAAACAGTTGCCCGGAAAACTTTCGCTGCGGCCCTTTTCCTTGCGAAAAAGGGCAGACCTTATCCCGAAGTTACGGTCGCTGTTTTGCCGAGTTCCTTGAGGAACACTCACTCGTTCGCCTAGGTCTTCTCGACCCAATCACCTGTGTCGGTTTACGGTACGGTTTTGTTTTTATTATGCTTAGAGGCTTTTCTTGGAAGCGTGCTTTGTCAAATTTCAATCGGCCGAAGCCTCAAGATTTTCGCTGTGCTTGGACTATATCTCCCGGATTTACCAAAGAGACATCCTCACACCACGAACGTAAATCCAATAATACGCTCGACATACTACACTCCGTCCCCCCATCGCATAAAAACAAAGTCATGGAATATTAACCATGTGTCCATCGTGTTCGGTTTTCACCATCCACTTAGGCCCGACTAACCCTTGGCTGATTAGCATCGCCAAGGAAACCTTGATTTTTCGGCGTACCAGGTTCTCACTGGTATTGCGGTTACTTGTGCCAACATTCTCACTTCTATACGCTCCACCGTGGGTTACCCCTTCGGCTTCATCGCAGAATAGAACGCTCTCCTACCGCTCATGAATAAATTCACAAGCCCTCAGTTTCGGTATCATACTTAGCCCCGATTATCTGCGGCGCAAAATCTCTGAATGAGTGAGCTGTTACGCTATCTTTAAATGGTGGCTGCTTCTAAGCCAACATCCTCATTGTCTGAGAAATCTCACATCCTTAAGTGCACTTAGTATGAATTTTGGGACCTTAACTTGAGATCTGGGCTGTTTCCCTTTTGACCAGTGGAGCTTAGCCCCCACAGTCTAACTGCTCGGTAATTGACTTTTGGTATTCGGAGTTTGATAGGCATAACGAGATTGCTCCCTATTTACGCCATCCAGTGCTCTACCCCCAAAAGGTAAACCGAACGCTAACCCTAAAGCTATTTCGGAGAGAACCAGCTATTACTAGGTTCGATTAGCTTTTCACTCCTTACCACAGATCATCCGATGGAATTGTACGACCAACCGGTTCGGGCCTCCCTTCGGCTTTCGCCGAAGTTCACCCTGTCCATGGCAAGCTCACCTAGCTTCGGGTCTCATACATACTACAAATTCGCGCTATTAACACTCGGTTTCCCTGGGGCTGCCTGCAGTTTACGCAGTTAGCCGAGCAGTATATATGAACTCGTTGGCTCATTCTTCAATAGGAACGCCGTCGAGGTGCAAGCACCTCTTCGACTCCTTGTAGACATACGGTTTCAGATCTATTTCACTCCCCTCACCGGGGTATTTTTCACCTTTCCCTCACGGTACTAGTTCACTATCGATCTAAAAGAATATTTAGCCTTACCGGTTAGTTCCGGCAGATTCACCCAAGCTATTCATGTCTTGGGCTACTCAAGAATAGTAGTAAAAAAGTTGTTTTGTTTTCATTTACGCGACTTTAACGCTCTAGGGTTTTGCTTCCCAGCAAATTCAATTAACAAAACATTTTGTAACTTTTCTCATATAAATATGACACTACTACCTTACAACCCCCCACACCGAAATGTGAGGTTTGGGCTGTTCCCTTTTCGCTCGCCGCTACTTAGGGAATCGCAAGTACTTACACTGCATCGCAAACTATATGTAATGCAATGTAAGTACTATATTGTTGCTTTCTATTCCTCTTGGTACTGAGATGTTTCACTTCCCAAGGTATGCTTTTATTTAATTATTTAAATAAATTCTGTCAAAGACAGAGGGTTTCCCCATTCGGAAATCTCCGGATCAAAGGTTGCTAGGCACCTCCCCGAAGCTTATCGCAGCCACGCCACGCCCTTCATCGCTTCTTTTAGTCTAGGCATCCACCATACGCCCTTAGATTTCTTATTAGGAAATCTAAAAACCGCTTGCCCCGCCTTCGGCGGGGCTTCCCAAACATGCTGTCTAGAACATACTCAGGAAATAGTATTTTATTTGTGTTCGTCTCACTGACATACTAATTCAGTGAGAATTTTGTCTTTGCCCCGCCTTCGGCGGGGCACTTGCTCGGTCTACACACCTGGTTCTCTAATCAGATATGTAGACTTATTTAAAATGTCAATGTCCTCGTATTAAAATTAAAAAAACCGCTTAACTTAGCGGTAAAATAATACAACAAAAAGATGTTGGATCACCCCACTCGCTTTTTTATTTGATTAATTTTCTCTTTTAACACGTAGATACTAGTATACTCGGTATGGAGAATATGTCAAATAATAAAGAAGAGCTTGATACTATGCCGTATCAAGCTCTTATCTCCATTTTTTAACTGGAATTAAATTTCTATACGAAATCAATATAACCTTTTTTTGTATTTGTGTTACGCCGCCCTTCTACAGATTTTACGCTATTGCTTGTATTGTAGAAATAGGAATATCTATTGTTTCCTCAGAATCAATAAATTTCAATTTAACATACTTTTTATTATTCTGACAATTTATATCAGAATGATCTATACTTTTGACTCCAGAGATTACTTCATCACCATCAAAAGTATAGATATCCACAACGGAAGAATTTAACTCATCAAAAGCCTTAATCACAGCATTAAAGTCTTTAAAGCCTGACATAACTTACTCCTTTCAAATTGAGGTTTAAATCTATTAAATAACCTAGATTTCTAAGAATTTTTACTTTTATAAACCTAAACACATACTCGGTATATAATAAAACTTCAATATTTAACAAAAGATACAGGCTTTTTTAATAATAGTTAAATTCTTGATTAACGGCGATAAAAATCAATCCCCCAAATATTAGAATAACCGGTGTCAGCGGTAGCGCTATCAACCCTCACACGGTAATGGTTATAACTATTACTATTACTAAAATTAAATGTCTCCTCAATATAGGAACCACTATAATTAATACCTGTCGCTAATTGTACCCAAACCATATCATCATTAGCTCCAAAAAGAGTCATAGAAACTACATTACTTCTTGTTGAACCATCAAACTTAATAGCAAATTTTGTTGCTATAAATGCCTCATCATACTCTAAATCTATTTTACGCCCTACCCATGTTTGGTAGTCCGGTTGACTATTCCACCATGTATTCCAATTTCCATCAATTGCATGGTAAAAAATCCCATTACTATGATCAGAAAGAGTAGGAGAAGACACACCAATAGGCTTTACATAGTCAGCACTTGCTGTCGTTAGAGACAACCACCCCGTCCCAGTATAACCCTCAAAATCTGAACCTGTCCAACGGATTGTACCAGCAGTTTCATCTGTAGTGTTTCCTATTTCTATACCTCCATCTACATCTAATTTTTGTGTCGGTGTCACCACCCCCACACCCACATTACCTTGGAAATATCCACCACCAAATACAGAAAGTCCGTCTAGTGAAAGCCCTCCGTCTTTCACTTGATTAGTACTACCCACATGTATCGGTGCATCTGTATTAGCACCTGTTGGGTTTTGAGTTGGGCCTGTCCATGCAGCAAAGAGATAGTTTACGCCGAGTGCGGCGGTTAGTACAACTCCTAGTATTAGAGTTTTAGTTATAGTTTTTTGCATTTATATATTATACCTTATTTATTATCTGTATCTTTTAAAAATGTGGATATATGAAACAAACCACCCCCGCCTATGGCGGGGGTGGTTTTAAAATAACGTTATTTTCGTACTGTATTTACTTACTTGTCTGTAATATCTCCCTTTAGCTTATCAATGTATTTTCCTGCTGCATCTTGTCCTCCAAGACCGAAAGCCAGTCCGAGTGCAAGAGCAAGCGCTACTACAACACCTGTAAAGAGTGTCTGCACGAATGCTGCAGCTACTCCAAGTTGGAACAATGCTGCGAGGATTGCGAAAATCCAGATAGCCCATTTTGTTACACTTCCAAGGAAGTTAAAGGACTTCATATGAGCAGCTTTTGCTCCACCAATAACAAGTCGTTGCATTACTTCAGCAATAACTGCTGCTACAAGAAGGATAAGTACTGCTACGATTACCTGTGGTAGGTAAAGCAATACAACTTCCTGTAGGAATGTATTAACTTGTGTAAGACCAAGAACATCAAGAGATGCTACAAGGAATACGATTATAACGAACCATTTAACCAAGCCTCCTAAAAATCGGCCTGAATTAATGTCAAAACCAGCTCGTCCGAATGCGTCGTCAAGTCCTGCTCCTCTTAAGGCATTGTCTACCTTTAGAGATCGCACTACTTGATCAACTACTCGTCCAAGCACTGCACCTATTATCCATCCTATGATGAATATTATAAGCGCTATTATAAGATTTGGTACGAAATCAACTACTCCAAGCCATAGATCTTGGAATGACCCTGTTAGGACTTCGCTCCATGTTTGTATTAACATGCTTTTTAATTTGCCCCATCCGTTCTTTGAAAGATCAGATAGGATTGCCTAGGCATTTAACACTACTAAAAATATCTAGTTCTGTTAAAACAGAACAAACGACCTTTATTAAAGTGTGCATGAAAGACATACACTTATATACATTCTATCACTATTAATTGCGAAATTTTTGTTTTAAGTGTGGATAACAAAATTTAACTAGTTGGAGTTTTTTCTACACCTATCTTGTCCAAGATAACTTCATGTTCGTAATCAAACACATCACGGATAAGTCTGTCGTATATTCCCATTCTATATTTGAACTCTTGTGTTTCAAAAACAGCGTACCTAAGCTCTCTTCCTATCTCTGATTCAATAGATTTAATGGCTGTTTCTAGCTGTGATTTCTTTATACCGTTGCCTACTATAAGGATATCTATCCTACTGTCCCAATTTTGTATCAAAACACCAGAAATCACTATAAGCTTGATAGCACCAGCTACACTTAGACGTTTTGGTATGTCTTTGTTCTTTACAGGAGTCGCATTTATTAAGAAATTTTGTAGAGATTCTATGTATGGAAACTTTTCATTGAGTGTCCAGGCTGACACTTTCTTCTTTTTTACCTTTTTCTTCTTTCCTTTTCCTGTTGTAGTTTGTCTGTATGCAACCTTTTTCTTTATAAAACCCATTTGTTTCATAATGGAAATTTCTAGACGTAAAGTATCCATTGTGATCTTAGCACGTGACGCTGCTTCTTTGTTTGTAAACGTATGTTCAGGATTAAAGATAAAAAGCCGTAGGAGTTTGACCATTGCAGGGCTTCCAAAGAGTTTTCCTAATATCTTCATGATGGAGATATTCTACCACCTGTGTATATAAATATCTAGAATTGACAACCACCAAAAAAGAGGCCTAAATGACCTCTTTTTTGTCTTTATATTAGTGCTTATTTTAGCGTTACTTTTCCTCCTGCTTCTTCTATTTGCCTCTTCATTTCTTCAGCTTCTTCTTTCTTTACGCCCTCTTTAAGTACTGCTGGTGCGCCGTCTACTGCGTCCTTAGCCTCTTTTAGACCAAGTCCGAGTAGTCCTTTAACTGCCTTAATAACAGCTATCTTCTGGCCACCTGCTTCTGTAAGTTCAACAGTGAATGAATCTTGTTCTTCACCACCAGCATCAGCTCCCCCACCTGCTGCAGGACCTGCAGCTACAGCTTGTGCAGAAACACCAAACTTAGCTTCAAAAACCTTTACAAGCTCATTGAGTTCCATTACTGACATTTTCTCAATCTCTTCTACGATTTTCTTGAATTTTGCTGGCACCTCTACTGGAGCAGCCTCTTCTTTGGGTTCTTCAGCTGGCTTCTCTTCTGCTTTAGCTTCTTCTTTAGGAGCTTCAGCTTCAGGAGCCTTTTCTTCAGCTGGAGCATCTACCTTTACTTCTTCTTTTTTTTCTTCTGTTGTCATAATAATTAGTTATTTTAATAATTAAGCTTTGCTTTGCGCTATTTGATCTAGAGCAATAGCACATCTTTGTATTGGTGAGTTTATAATATTTACAAACATACCATACAGTGTTTGAAGTGGTGGGATAGAAGCGATCTCTGTCATTTCTACTTCATTCATATATCGCCCCTCAAAGACACCTCCTGCAATCGCTAGATTTTCTTTGAACTTCTTTGCAAATTCAAATACTCCTCTTGCTGGTGCAGTTAGATCGGTACTATATGCAACAGCGATCTCACCTTCTAGTGCTGGAAGTTCTCCTTCAATACCAGCATCTTTCAATACTCGTTTGATAAGAGTCTTTTTTGCTACAAAGTATCCAACACCCTCTTCTTTCAATGCATCTCTCATCTCTGAAGTGTCTAGAACATTAAGTCCGTTGAACTTCACAAATACTGCAGATTCTGCATTACTAAAGATATCTTTTAATTTGTTTAATATCTCACCCTTCTTCTCTTTTGTTAATGCCATATGTGATACTAATTCTCTATTTTTTCAATAAAAACGACCTGTTAATACAGGCTTGGAGTCAAACTGCCATATAATCCGCCAGCTGGCGGAAGCAATTCTGACCTAGGTAGGAAATTAAGCCCTCTATGAGCACCCACTGTCTCCAGTCCTCTATAAATGAGAGTATACCAAATATTAGCTTTGTGTCAAACAAAAACACCGAGGTTGAACCTCGCTGTTTTTGTTTGTTTTATCTCTTCTTACCTACTTTTCTTCTCTTTACGATAAGTTGATTTGAATATTTTTTAGGTTTTCGTGACTTCTGCCCTTTACCAGTTGGCTTGCCCCATTTAGAGATAGCTCGTCTTCGTCCACGTCCCGCATGCCCTTCACCACCACCGTGTGGGTGATCTACTGGGTTCATAGCAGAACCACGAACTGTAGGTCGGCGTCCCATCCAGCGAGCTCGTCCTGCTTTACCTATGTTTACAAGTCTATGTTCTTCATTACTTACCTCTCCTACTGTTGCCCAAGCTTTTTCACTTACTTTTCTAATTTCAGATGATGGCATCTTAAGGTGTACGAAACCACCGTCGTTTGCGATCACTTCTGCATAGTTACCAGCTGAACGTGCGATCTTTGCACCGCTGTCTGGCTTGATCTCTACATTGTATACAAATGTACCAACTGGGATTTTGTTAAGAGGAAGTGCATTACCTACTTTTACTTTAGCATCAGCTGATGCAACTATAGTGTCACCCACTTTCATTGATTGTGGTAGAAGGATGTATCTTTTCTCTCCATCTTTGTACGATACAAGAGAGATAAATCCTGATCTGTTTGGATCATACTCAACTGTTGTTATAGTACCCTCAACCTCACGTTTATCGTACTTAAAACTAATTTCTCTCCAAACTCTTTTGTGTCCTCCACCTTTATGTCGAGTTGTTATTCTTCCGTCGCTGTTTCTTCCAACTGAGCGATTAACACCTTTTGTAAGAGGTTTATATGGTTTTGACGTAGTCAAAACACCTCGGTATGAAATACCTGTCATTCCTCTTCTTCCTGGTGATGTTGGTTTATATTTCTTCATAATAATATTATACAATCTCTATTTTATCTCCCTCTTTTAAGAACACGTAAGCTTTCTTACCGCCTGATTTTACTCCTTTCTTTCGTGTTGTTCGTGAAGAAACTTTTTTTGAAGGAATCTTTACTATATTTACTTTAACAGGGTTTACATTGTAATAATGCTTTACTGCACTCCCTATCTCCTTTTTTGTAGCATTTGTTGCAACTTCAAATACATATACTCCGTTTTCTGCTTTCATTGTTGCTTTCTCTGTGATTCTTGGCTGTATTAGAATATGAGAAAATGAACTTGAAACACTTTTTGTCTCTGTTTTTGCAGGAGTTTTGGGCGCAGCTTTTTTAACAGCAGATTTCTTTGCAGCTGGTTTCTTAGCTACTTCTTTTTTAACCTCCTCTTTCTTTTTTGATCCAAATAATGCCATGTTATTTCTTAGTTACTTTTTTAGCTGCTGGCTTTTTAGCAGGGGCTTTTTTTACTACCTCTTTTTTGGGTGTAGTTTTGACTGTCTTTTTAGGCAATTTACTTTCCAAAAATTTGACTACATTTTCAGGGTCTGAAACTATTAGGTATTTGTGTGTAAGTATCTCAAGTGGGTCTAAGTTTCTAGCTTCATCAACTGAAATATTTCCAAAGTTCTGGAAACTTTTTTCTGCGTTTTTGTCTTTCTGTCCCAGTGCAAACAATGCTGTGTTTTTCTTTTTTGTCTTAAGTGTGTCAAATCCTTTAATATTTGAAAGGTTTGAAACGATTTCTTTTGCTTTTGCAGATTTTGGTTCTGCAAAAGCAATTGAATCAACGAAAATTATCTCATTGTCTTTAAGTTTTTGTGAAAGCGCTGTGAATAGTGCTTTAGCTTTCATCTTTTTGTTTATCTTTTTGCTATAGTCTTTCTCCTTTCGTGGACCAAAAGTTATACCTCCGCCTCGCCATATTGGTGAGCGTCTTGAACCGTGTCGTGCTTGTCCTGTACCCTTTTGTCGCCATGGCTTTCTACCACCACCACGCACTTCGCTTCTGTCTTTAGTGTGAGCTACTGGAGTTCGTAAGTTACTCTGTGCAGATACAACAACTTGGTGCACCAAGTCGTCGTTCCAAGGTAAATCAAAAACACTCTCTGGTAAATTTACCTTTCCTGCTTCTTCGCCCTTTGTGTTATATACTTTAGTTTCCATATTATCCTTTTATTTCTACTACAGTTCCCTTTCTTCCAGGTACTGCGCCTCTTACGACAAGCTGATTATTGTCTTTATCAATCTGAAGTATTTCAACTTTTTTCAAAGTCACTCTGTCGCTACCCATGCGCCCTCCCATCTTTTTACCTTTGAATACTCTCTGTGGACCTGTTGCACCAATAGAACCTGGCTCACGCTCAGAGTGCTTTTGTCCGTGTGAACGTCGGCCTCCGTGAAAACCGTGACGCTTTACTACACCTTGGAAACCTTTACCTTTTGATATAGAAGCGATCTCTATCTGGTCTCCTTCTGCAAAACTAGAGATGTCTATCTTGTCGCCAACTTTGTATTCTCCAGTACCTTCAAACTCTTTAAATCCTTCGAAATTGCCTTTAGACTTTTGAGCTCTGTTTATGTTTTTTTCTTTTCTTTCTCCATATCCCACCTGCACTGCTTCATAGCCGTCTTTTTCTTTATTCTTTATTTGAGATACAGTAGTAGGCTCTGCGTTTATTACAGTTGCTGGGTGAACTCGCCCCTCCTTATCGAAGATTTGAGTCATATTTTCTTTTGTTCCTATAATGAATTTCATAAATAGTCGAAAACGAGCTTTATTTTCAATAAAAAACTCGCTTCCGCAAGTAATTAGTAGTGTACTATAATCCCCAAAAAATGCAACATTTTCGTGATTTTAGATAAAAAATACTGCAGATTTCCAAAAATCTTGAAAATCTGCAGATATTTCTAATCAAATACCATGACCATCATCTACTACAGACACATGACGAATAGTCAGTATGATTACTTAAATTGAATAAATGACCATCGCCAAATACTCCTACCGCACAACAACCAACCATTATGATAGCGATAAAAAAAGTGACACATCCTATTTTCCCACTCAATGAAGAAGTTTTCCAAAGATTACAAAATGAATCCTCTTTTATAGTCTTATTAACCATAATTAAATCCTTTCAAAAAATTTGGATGAAACAAAATAATTATTATCTCTTTATTGTACTTCTACTACTTTTAGTAGTTTACCACAAATTAATTAGTTTGTAAAGCATAACAAAAACCCCGTGGGCGGAGCCCACGGGGGTTTTGTATTTAGTTTTAGACCATCTTTATGTCAATATTGACTCCAGATGGGAGGCTTAAGTTTGTAAGTGCCTCTATTATCTTAGGAGATGGGTTAAGAATGTCGATAACTCTCTTATGAACCCTCATCTCAAACTGCTCACGAGCATCTTTGTAAACAAATGACGCGCGGTTTACAGTGTACTTTTTGATCTCCGTTGGAAGCGGGATCGGCCCTACTACTTTTGCATCAAAACGAAGTACTGTATCTATAATTTGTTTTATAGAACTATCAAGGATCTTGTGTTCGTATGCACGGACACGAATCCTGATCTTCTGCGCTTCGTCTTTCTTTGACGCTTTCTTTTTAGCAGGTGCTTTTTTAGTTTTGGTTGTCGCTTTTGTAACCATGTTTTAATTTATGCAATGATCTTTGTTACAACTCCAGCACCAACAGTCTTACCTCCTTCACGGATAGCAAACTTCTGTTGTTCTTCAAGAGCAATCGGTGACACAAGCTTCACTGTGAATTTTGTTGTATCTCCTGGCATTACCATCTCTACTCCATCTGGAAGTGTTGCTTCTCCTGTTACGTCAGTAGTTCTAATGTAGAACTGTGGCTTATAACCTGTGAAAAATGGTGTGTGTCGTCCTCCTTCTTCTTTTTTAAGAACGTAAGCTTCAGCTTCAAACTCTGTGTGAGGTGTTACTGAACCTGGCTTTGCAAGCACTTGTCCTCTGTGGATCTCTTCTTTTTTAAGACCTCTTACCAAAACACCAGCGTTGTCTCCTGCCATACCTTCGTCAAGGTTTTTATTGAACATCTCAATACCTGTAACTGTAGTTTTTGTTGTTTCTTTTATACCAACTACTTCTACTTCTTCACCAACCTTTACTATTCCTCTTTCGATCTTTCCTGTTACTACCGCTCCTCGTCCTTCAATTGAGAAAATGTCTTCAATAGGCATTAGGAATGGTTTTTCAGTCTCTCTAGTTGGAAGTGGGATGTATTCGTCAAGAGCATCTGCAAGCTCCATAACTTTCTTTGCCCATTCGTCGTCCATTGATGTAGCTTCAAGCGCTTTAAGCCCTGAACCACGTATCACTGGAGCGTTTTCTCCGTCAAATTCGTACTGTGTAAGAAGTTCACGAACTTCTTCTTCCACAAGGTCAACTAGGTCGTTATCATCAACTTGGTCAACTTTGTTTAGGAACACAATAATCTTTGGTACACCAACTTGCTTTGCAAGCAGGATGTGCTCTCTTGTCTGAGGCATTACACCGTCAGATGCTGCAACCACTAGGATCGCACCGTCCATCTGTGCTGCTCCTGTGATCATGTTTTTAATGTAGTCTGCGTGACCAGGCGCATCAATGTGCGCATAGTGACGCTTGTCTGTAGCGTACTCGTTGTGAGAAAGCGCGATAGTAATACCACGTGCCTTTTCTTCCGGTGCGCCGTCGATTTCGTCAACCTTTTTCATCTTTACTGTCTTTCCTGCAAGATTAAGAACGTGCAAGATTGAAGCAGTCAAAGTTGTTTTTCCGTGGTCGACGTGGCCAATTGTACCTACGTTTACGTGAGGTTTTGACCTGTCAAATGCTTCTGCCATAATAATTTTATATTATTAATAATTAATAAATATCCCCTCTATTTAAGCGACAAAGCTCGTGCACATTACAAAAAAGCGCACAAGGCGATATGTGATATATAGTACCAGAACCCAACAAAAAGCGCAAGATTTGATATAAATATAGGCAGGAAACTCCGTATTGAGTTTCCTGCCCTTTATCTAAATATATAAATCAACAATGGTCACTTCTTAATATCCCTCTTTCAAGTTTATTTACATCGTCCTTTAATTTTTTATTTTCTTTCTTCAATTTCTCATTATTTTTCGCACTATTAAAAGCCCACCACAATATACCGATAAAAGCTACTCCAATCAGTACCCACAACACCAAATGCATAGCAAGAACTCCTTCTTTTTCCATACTAATACCATCCTCCCTCAAATTTTAGAAAAATTCAATCAATCTTTAAAACACTCTGAGTTGTCTTTAATAATCTTTTTTAGTCGTTCTCTACCAAGATCATTTAACCTAATCATATTGCCGGGATGAATATTGCCACTTCTTTTTTTACCAACTTTTGCTTTCTTTGCTTCTTTATAATCGACAACATTTGCTTTTTCGTTATATTCTTTACCATCAATAAATTTAAGTTTTTGTTTTAAGTTGGTAATACATGCCATTACTCTGTCGTTTTCTATTCTGATCTGACATGTAGGTAATATAGACCTTATCCATCTAGTCGTAGCAAACTCATTTGACTTTAGGGTGCTTAAAATTAATAATATTATATTATTAAGACTTCCGCCTTTTCTATAAAAGGCTGTGATGTGTTTATGTTTTATATTCACATCAATGTTTTCCACAACAGTATTGTCCATGATTTGTCTCCTCTATAAATATTTAATATTATAAAATATCTACATCTACCCGCATTTTACACAAACATCCAAAAATAGCAACTGAAAATAAAAGCTAAGTACTATAGTTAACTATAGTACTTATAATTAAATAAAAAACAGTGAGTATATCTCGCTGTTTTTTATTTTAGTTTATTTTTATTATCCTCGGGCTTCTTTGATCTCTTGTGCTACGTTTTGTGGCACTACTTCATAATGGTCAAATTCCATAGTTGATGAAGCTCTTCCCTCTGTCATTGAACGAAGTGTAGTAGTGTAACCAAACATTTCAGAAAGTGGTACTTTAGCATTTACAACCTTAAGCATTCCGCGGTCTTCCATACTTTCTACTTGTCCACGTTTTGAACTTAGGTTACCTGTTACGTCACCCATGAACTGCTCTGGTGTTACTACTTCTACTTTCATAATAGGCTCAAGCAGTACAGGCTTTGCTTTTGCTGCTGCTTCTTGGAATGCTTGTGAACCTGCGATCTTGAAAGCGATTTCAGATGAGTCTACGTCGTGGTAAGAACCGTCAAACAGATCTGTTGAGATATCAACAAGCTTATAACCTGCCACAACTCCGCGCTCCATTCCCTCTTTTACACCTTTCATAACAGCTGGGATATATTCCATTGGGATAACTCCACCTTTAATATTGTTTATAAATTCAAATCCTTCTTCTCTCGTGATATTCTTAGCAACTTTTGCACCTTCTTCTATAGCCTCAAGCGGCTTGATCTTGATCTTCACATGACCGTATTGTCCACGACCACCTGACTGCTTGATGTACTTCACTTCAGCTTCTGCTTCTTTTTGGATAGTTTCTTTATATGCTACTTGCGGTTTACCAATATTTGCTTCTACGTTAAACTCTCTTTTCATTCTGTCTACCAAGATATCCAAGTGAAGCTCACCCATACCAGCGATTATAGTCTCCATTGTTTCTTGATCAGTGGTCACTCTAAATGTAGGATCTTCGTCAGAAAGTTTCTTAAGTGCGATACCCATCTTCTCTTGGTCAGCTTTTGTCTTTGGTTCAATCTTAAGGTTTACCACAGGGTCTGGGAACTCAATCTTCTCAAGTATTATCTGATTAGTTTCATCTGAAAGTGTGTCTGATGTTTTAGTGTCTTTAAGTCCTACTGCAGCTGCGATCTCTCCAGCGTATACTTTCTTTACCTCTTCTCGTGAGTTAGCATGCATACGTAGTATTCGCCCTACTCTTTCTTTGTTACCTGTAGTTGTATTGTAAACATAAGAACCAGCTTCAAGTGTTCCGGAGTAAACTCTAAAGTATGTAAGCTGTCCTACAAATGGGTCAGTCTGAAGTTTGAAAGCAAGTGCTGCAAAAGGCTCGTCGTCAGATGCGCTTCTTTCTATGTCTTCTTCTGTCTTAGGGTCAGTTCCTTTAACTGGAGGGATATCAAGTGGTGATGGTAGATAATCTATAACAGCGTCAAGTACTAGCTGTACTCCTTTGTTCTTAAGAGCTGAACCTGTAAACACTGGTACAAGCTCGTTTGCAATAACTGCTTTTCTGATTTCTTTTTTAAGAGCATCTATTGGGATCTCTTTTCCTTCTAAGAAGTCTTCCATAAGCCCTTCGTCGTTCTCAACAACTTTTTCTATAAGTTCACCTCTTAGTTTCTCGGCTTCAGCTTTGAGCTCTTCTGGGATCTCATCTTCACGTACTTCGTTACCCATTTGCCCTTCAAAGTAATATGCTTTCAGCTTTAACAAGTCCACTACTCCTTCTAGTTTGTCTTCCTCTCCTATTGGTATCTGCATTCTGACTGCGTTTTTGGTAAGTCTGTCTAAAATAGTCTGGAATGATCTTTCAAATGAAGCTCCAGTTCTGTCTATTTTGTTTATAAAACAAATTCTTGGTACAGAGTATTTGTCTGCTTGTCGCCATACAGTTTCTGATTGTGGTTCTACTCCTGCTACTCCGTCAAACACAACCACTCCTCCGTCTAGCACCTTCAAAGACCGCTCTACCTCTACTGTAAAGTCTACGTGCCCAGGTGTGTCTATAATATTGAAACGATATTCTTTGTCTTTGTCTCCCTTTGCATATGTTGGTGTCCAAAATGCAGTTGTCGCAGCAGAAGTAATAGTAATACCTCGCTCCTGTTCTTGTTCCATCCAGTCCATAGTTGCTTCTCCTTCGTGCACTTCCCCGATCTTGTGTGATACTCCAGTATAAAACAGCACACGCTCTGTTGTTGTAGTTTTGCCGGCATCAATGTGTGCAATGATTCCAGTATTTCTAACTTTCTCTAGTGGATAATCTCTTTCCATTTTTTATTTAAATTAATTATTAATTATTATTATAAAACATGAATAAAATGTCCCCCGGACATTTTATTACCATGCAAAATGCGCAAATGCTTTGTTTGACTCTGCCATCTTGTGAACGTTTTCTTTCTTCTTGATAGCTTCACCCTCGTTCTTGCTTGCAAGTATTAACTCTTCTGCAAGTCTTTTGTACATTGGAGAACCTTTCTTTGATTTTGCAGCATCAATAATCCAACGCATTGAAAGTAGCATTCTTCTTTCTGGTCGTACTTCTCTAGGTACTTGATAGTTGGCACCACCTACTCTTCGTGAACGTACTTCCATATTAGGACCAACGTTGTCCAGTGCAGTTTCAAAAAGTATTGCAGGCTTTGTTGTCTTTTCTTTTGTCTTTATTTCTTCAAGTGTATCGTACACAACCTTGCGTGCGGTGTTCTTCTTGCCGTCTTGCATTATGTAGTTTATAAATTTGGCAACTTTAACAGACTCGTGTACTGAGTCCTTTTCAACTTCTTTTCTTCTTTTGATTTTTCTTCGCATTATTTAAAATTATTTAGTTTTTTTAGTACCGTATTTACTTCGTCCTCTGTTTCTCTTCTCTACTCCACCTGCGTCGAGCTTCCCTCGCACTACTGTGTATCGCAATCCAATATCTTTTACACGTCCACCACGTAGAAGTACCACTGAGTGTTCTTGTAGGTTGTGCCCCATACCTGGGATATATGCTGTAACTTCCATACCATTTGTAAGTCGCACTCTTGCTACCTTACGCACAGCAGAGTTAGGCTTCTTTGGGGTCTTTGTCATTACCTTTATACATACACCTCTCTTAAATGGAGAATTATAGAAAACTGGCTTGTTTTTAAGTGTATTAAAACCACGTCCAAGAGCCACAGTCTTTGACTTTGTATTGTCTTTCTTTCTCTTCTTTTTTACCAATTGATTAATTGTGGACATTTTCTTGTTTTTTTACAAAAAAACTCGCCAAAGCAAGTAAATACAATATACTATAAAGCCAAAATAATGCAAATATATCCAAACAAAAACGGCCAAACATACATAACTTGTATATTTGACCGTAGTTCAGTGAAAAATTGCTTAATATTCCACCAACTCTTTTCTAATATCATAGAATAGTGTTGATTTTTTCATATCAATAGCAAGAGATAGAATTTCCCTCATTCTTTCATCTGAACAACCACCTACATATTCATCAGCCAGAATCCATAATTTCAGATTATCTTCTAACTCCTTTTTTCCATTTTCGTCATCCATTAATGAATCGAAAAATAAGAATTTACTTTCATCATCAACAAACAATTCCAAACTAATAACATTGTCACTAATGATAGCGTCAGTTTGAGCGTTCACAAGTGTGGCACCCTCTACTAATTTAACTGACAATTTGACAACAGATTTATCGTCATAAAAGCCTTTGCAATATTCTTCTAATTCTTTATACAGACAAGAATAAGTAGCCTCTTCTTTCTTCAATAATTCTGGTTTATCAAGAACAGGAACGACACCAAAAGAAGTTTTACCGATGAAAAAGAAAATAGATACAATAATTGCTGTTACAAAAAATTTAATGAATAGACGTTTCATTTTTAACCCCTTTCATTTGGTTAAAAATTAGAAAAATAAAATGTACTAACCTTATCTTTATATTATATCACATCAGTATACTATTGTCAAGGATTAAAAGAAAGATACCCCAGTGATGAGTGAGAATATAATTGAGATTAAACGCACAAAGATTGGACCAAATATGAAAATGAATACAAATACAAAGCCAAACATAGCTATAAGACCATATTGCGCCATCATATCCTGAAATCTTCTATAACTTTCCGCTGCTTTAAGTGGCAAAATCGCAGTAAATACTTTTGACCCATCAAGTGGTGGTATAGGTATTAGATTAAATAATCCAAGTATAATATTAACGAAAACAATAATACCTGCAATCTGTATAAAAGGACCTGTAGCAAAACCGTAGATAATCCCAAATCTTATAAGTAAACCAAATATAATAGCAATCGACAGATTCACAGCAGGACCGGCTCCAGCAACTATCGCCTCTGCCCACTTCCCTCCCTTTCGAAGATTGTATGGATTATAAGGAACTGGCTTTGCCCAACCGAAGATGAAGCCTGCGCCTGTGATGATGAGTATCGCGGGTATTATAATAGACCCCATCATATCTAGGTGTCTTATAGGGTTTAGGGTAAGTCTCCCTGCAAGCTTAGCTGTAGGGTCACCTAAATAGTTCGCGGCATAGCCGTGTGATACTTCGTGAAGTACAACAGAGAATATAAGTATTGCGATGATGAAGATAAAATCAGGTTGCATATTATGACTTTTATGATATCATATCAGCTACTTAAAGAAAATTATGAAAGTTTGCCCGATAACAAAAAAAAGCTCTAAAGTTGCTGGAAGATACAGCAATCGTGTTCGTGCTACCCAGTTTAACCCAGTAGGAAAAGTACGAAGAAAGGCAAACTTCCAGAAAAAGAAGATCTACATCCCAGAGCTTAAGAAAAGCATCACTCTAGAGCTTTCTGCCAAAGCTATCAAGACTATCAAAAAGAACGGCGCATACTCCACACTAAAAGAAGCCGGGCTTATTTAACAAAAATATTTTCTCCATCGGACTCAAATACAATGAGTCCTTTGTTCCCCGTACTGAGCACCAACGAACCAAATTGTTCTAGTGTGTTTATAACTTCTTCATGTGGATGTCCGTATTTGTTGTCCTTCCCTGCAGAGATCACAGAGTACTTAGGTTGTACAAATCCTACGAATGCTTCGGCACTAGAAGTCTTAGACCCATGATGCCCTACTTTGAGCACATTACTCTCTAGACTCTCGCTATCTAGCATAACTAAATAATTCTCAATAGACTTGGGCGAGTCGCCAGTTAGCATAAACTCAGTCTCACCATACACGAGCTGTGCTATGACAGACGCAGTATTACTCTCAAGCTCCGGCACATCCCTGTCTGGAAACAAAATATTCAAGTAAACATCGTCATCTAGTACTACTACCATCCCCCTTCTTGCTTCAACTCTCTTTATATTATCCACTACAGTTAACTGTAGTAGTTCTTCATATACAGCGCTGTCAGATTTTCTACCTGATTCAAGAAAGAAATCTACATCATATCTTTTTAGTATATCTGGAAAGCCACCTATATGATCTTCGTCAGGGTGCGTCGCAAGCACAGCATCAATAGAACGATCATAAAATGGCATTACTTTACTTAACTGCCTCAATACAGCTTTGCTTCTACCACTATCTATCAAAACCTGATTGCCATTTGGCGCCTCTATATATACTGCATCCCCTTGCCCGACATCAAGGAATGCCACAGTGAGCTTACCGCTACCTTGCTCAAAGATAACAGACCATATGAATATATTTAATACTAAAAGCCCTAGTAATAAATAAAGTTTAATTCTCTTTTTTGCACCCGACATTAATAAATTATATAATGCACATATATGACATACAAAGAACAACAATTTGATATTCCAGCGCTTGAAGGAATATCTGAAAAGCAGATTCAAGCACATCTAGGGCTTTATGCTGGATACGTAAAGCATGTAAATCTAATACGCGAAAAGATTCAAGAACTTAAAGGCGACGACTACGTAGTAGCAGAGCTTCGAAGGAGATTCAGTTTTGAGTTTGACGGCATGCGTATGCATGAATATTATTTCAGTGCACTTGAGGGAGGAAGTAAAGAGATTAACCAAGACTCTGAGCTTGTAAAAGCTTTGTCAGAAAAATACGGTTCATGGGAAGGATTCATAGAACATTTCAAAGCAGTTGGTAAAAGCCGTGGCATCGGATGGACAGTGCTTTACTGGGATCCTAAAGGTAAAACTCCGCATGTCGCATGGACGGGTGACCACGAACTCGGAACACTTTCGGGAATACCAATACTACTTGCTATGGACATGTGGGAGCATGCATTTATGGTTGACTATCTACCAGCAGAGAAAGGTAAATACATTGATGCATTCCTAAACAATGTAAACTGGAGCTTCCCAGAGAAAATGTTTAATTACGCCACTTCCAAATAACTATTCCGTAGATTATATATATTAAGACAGCTATCCATATTGGAAAATAGTTTATTTCTATTGCTGCAACTGGCAATGATGCGAAGATGTCCACCACTTTTAGCTGATATGTAAGCAGTGCATTTGTTATGAATGCAAATGGCAGTGAGATGATAGTTGATACGAAGCCGAGCATACCTGTTATAAATC
Organism: uncultured Candidatus Saccharibacteria bacterium; assembly: GCA_964575575.1. Taxonomy (GTDB): domain Bacteria; phylum Patescibacteriota; class Minisyncoccia; order Phycocordibacterales; family UBA2163; genus UBA2163. The sequence goes on from CAZNQQ010000003.1 coordinate 20,136, forward strand.
CAAAGAGCATTGTTATAGGTACAAATACTAAAATAAGTAGATTAACTGGGAGCGCTACGAGCGAGAGCGTTCCCATTTTGTATAAAATCATCGGCAAGACAAAGATTTGTGTAGCAACTGTAGCAACAGCAAACTCGCGAAGCTGGAATCTGGTAGGTAATAAGTGAAAATGTTTCTCTATTTTTGGTGCAAGATAAATAAGGGCTAAAGTTGCAGTAAATGAAAGTTGAAATGACGAATCAAAAACCAAAATCTTAGGGTTGTGTAGTAGCATCAAAAACCCTGCAATGAAAAGCGCGCGGGTTATGGTCTGCGTCCGCCCCGTTGCGCGAGCAAGAAGCACAAAAAGCGCCATCATTGACGCACGCACTATAGTTGCAGACCCACCAGTGAGTATTGCAAAGAAAATAATAGAAATAGCCCCAAGAGAGAGGCTAAACATATGTGGTAAGAATGCAAAGAAGCGCATTATAGCTTCAGCGACAATCGTTACGTTGTATCCAGAGAGTACTACTATGTGTATAATGCCAGTTTTTCTAAAATCCTCTTGTAGCTCATCGCCTAAAGACTGTTTTGCTCCTACCACAAGCCCGCCAAGCAAAGACGACTGCGGATCAGGAATAACTCTACTTACTTTTTCAAGGAACGCACGCTTAAATGCAAATAAATTACGCTTAACAATATTACCATGCCCTCTTGAGATAAGTTTGGAATCAGGATAAAACACTTGGTAAAATATATCGTCTTTCGCAAGATAGGACACGTAATCAAAACTCTCGCCGTCGTCATCTACAAAGTTTTTTGGCTTTCTTAGTTCACCCTTTATACTTATTTTATCTCCATATGAAAACCTCGGATGTATGTCTGTTATGACGATCGCTCTGGTGTCAAATTCTTCTATGTTCACTATAAACCTTGTATTGTTTTCTCTTTCATCTGGCTCGTCTACTATTACACCTTCTAGTACAACTTCCTGCCCCACCTCTCTATCAAGCTCTGGATTACCTTTATTCAAATCTGCTATATCAAATCGCAACATCCCTACCCCAGCGCTTAATATGAAAATCGCACTTATCACCAACACCGAGGTTGAACCTCGGTGTTGGTGATTTAAATAATATAAAAGAAAAATAGCGCCAGAGAGCGCTATAAGGAATACTGAAAAAGCAAAACCTAAGTTAAAAAAGGAACGAAATAAAATCCCTGTAGCAAACCCGCCTATCAGTACGTACAAATAATTTTGGTTCATTTCTATCCTTTATCCATTGCTTCGTTTGCAAGTCTGTCGGCTTCTTTGTTTTGCTCTCGAGGGATGTAGGTGAATATAATGTTTGGAAAATCTTTCACCTGCATGTTGTGGATCTTTATGAACTGCCCGAAAAGCGTTTCTTCTTTTATCTGGTACTCGCCACTTAGCTGACGCGCTACAAGCTGACTATCCATCTTTACTTCAATATCAAAATCTTTAATTTTCTGTCCTAATATCTTTTTCAAAGCTTTAAGCCCTTCTATGACTGCTTCGTACTCTGCAAAGTTGTTAGTCTGCTTACCCAAATATTTTGAAACCTCTTTTAAAACCTTACCGTCGAGACCAACTATCACCGCGCCAATCCCTGCAGGTCCTGGATTTCCTCTTGAGCCACCGTCTGTATAAATAATTATTTTATCTTTCATAACTTTATATTACATCAACAATCCTTAAACGCAATTCCGGGAAATTACGAAACATTGATTTCTCCATAGTCGCAACTAAGTTAATCCTCTCTCCCTTCTCCAAACTTGCCTTAAAACTTTCATTTGTTTTGAAAAATGCTATAGCGGAGATTGTCTTACTATTACTTTTTTTAAACTCAAGCTTAAGATGGTTCTTCTCTTTACCAAAATGACTAACTTGATCAATTAAAATGCTGTTAAATAAAAACAACGGCTTTGGATTCCCGACACCAAATGGCGCAAACTTTTCTATAACAGAATACGTACTCCAGTTTATATCGTCTACTTCAAGATGCTTATCTATAAACATTTCGTCAGGATTATCTGTATGGTTCTTTCTTGCTTCTTCATATATGTCATTTAAAGTTTGCTCTAGTGTATGTACGTCTTCAGTTTTAATAGAAAACCCGCCAGCGTATGAGTGCCCTCCAAACCCTACAAAAGCATCTTTCGCTAACTCCATCATATTCACAAGGTTTACACTACCGTCTGACCGGCAGGACCCTTTCAAAATATCCCCACTGTCCCTCCCCCACAGAAAGACGGTCTTGCCGTACTCTTCTGCTATAGAGTTGGCTACAAGGCCCAAAAGTGCTGGTTTCCAGTTAGGGTTTCCCATTACTATTACGTCTTTTAGACCCCCTGATTGTTTAATTTTCTTTTTTATTTCTTTTACAATACCTGCAACTATTCCTTTTCTTTCGTCATTTATTTTATTTAGATATATAGCAAGCTCATCTGCATGCACTTCATCATCCGTCACAAGAAGCTTAAATGCATCGTATGGAAGATCCATTCGTGAAGCTGCATTGATGCGAGGTGCAATCATAAACCCTATGTCGTCTTCTGTGATCTCACTTTGGTTTACTTTTATTTTTTTGCAGAGTTTCATCAGCCCAACACGTGGCGACTTGCGTAACACTTTAAGTCCAAAGTGTGCAAATGATCTGTTCTCCCCTAAAAGCGGAACCATGTCAGCAACTGTTGCGAGCCCTACCATATCAAGTAGCCACTTCTCCCAACCTTCCTTAATCTCAAAGTTGCCTTTTTGTATAAGAGCCTGCACGAGCTTAAATGCGACACCTGCACCAGATATGTTTTTGTCTGGGTATTTGTCGCCCTTTTGTTTTGGATCTACAACGGCGCACGCTTTTGGTAATGTGCCATTTGTAAGGTGATGGTCTGTGATTATCACATCCACACCGAGTTCGTTTGCCTTATCAACTGATTCTACATCTGTAATACCGCAGTCAACTGTGATGATTAGCTTCACACTGTCCTTAGCAAACTCTTCAATAGCAGATATATGAAAACCATAACCGTCTTCGTGTCTATGTGGTATGTGGTTACTCACGTTTTTATATCCAATCTTTTTAAAAAAGTCGTGCAACACTACGCCACCTGGTATGCCATCACAATCATAGTCACTATAAATTATTATTTTTTGTTTTTCTTTAATAGCAGAAAGGATTCTTTTTACAGCTTTGTCCATATCTTTTAAAAGAAACGGGTCATGCACATGACTGTCATAGTTAGGGTTTAAAAACTCTTGCGCATCTTCCGCGCTTTTTATACCACGATAAAAAAGAAGCTCCCCCATAAGCTCTCCATATCCTGAAAGCTCTTTAAGATCGCTTTCAAGTATTTTTTCACGAGTAGGATATTTAGACATCTGTGTATTTTACCATATAATAGAGTTATGAATGATTGCCTATTTTGCAAAATAATAAATGGCGATATGCCGTCACATAAAGTGTACGAAGATTCTGATGTTCTAGCTTTTCTTGATATAAACCCTCTCTCACCCGGGCATGTACAAGTAATCCCTAAAGAGCACTATAGATGGGTATGGGACATACCAAACTATGATAGTTACTCACTTGTGGTACAAAAAATCGCTAAAGCAATGCAAGGAATATTTGGCACAGATGCTATTTTATCTAAAGTTGTTGGTGAAGAAATACCACACGCACACACTTGGATATTTCCCGAGCCTAATGAAGCAATCGGAGACAAAAAAGACTTTGAAAGAAATGTGGAGAAAATTAAATCTAATCTTTAAGCGCTTCTATACCAACGAGCGTGCCGTCTAGCAAAAACTTAAGCATTGCACCTCCAGCTGTGGAGATAAAGTCAAATTTATCTTCAAGACCCAAGTGCTCTGTAGACGCTATAGTGTCTCCACCCCCAATAAGAGTTCTGGCTTTTGCATTTGCAACTATCTTTGCAAATTCTTCTGTATGTTTACCAAAACCTCGTTCATACTCTCCAAGTGGTCCATTCCACAAAATAAATTCTGAATTATTAATTAATTCTTGTAGTTTTTTTATAGTTTCTGGTCCTGCATCTACTATATTGTCATCGTCCAACACTTCTTCTGATTTTTTTATAACAGTTCCATCATTATTTTCTATAGTTACATCTATTGGGATTATAATTTTTTCATTTTGTGATAAATCTTGTATATCTACATCAGAAGACAGAGATTTACCAATATTAAAACCTTTCATCTTAAAGAAATCATTAGCCAAAGCCCCTGACACAAACACATGGTCGTAAACTGTGATTAGTTTTTTTATAATCGGCTCTTTTGTCTCAAACTTTGCACCACCTATTACACAAAGCGACGGTGTGGGTGGGTTTAGTGCATCGGAAAGTTCTTTTACTTCTTCTTGAAACAAAATACCAACAAAACTTTCCAAATATTTTGGAACTCCAACTACAGAAGCGTGCTCCCTGTGCGACACAGAGAATGCATCGTTTATATATACATCAGCCAAACTTGCCAACTCTTTTGCAAAAATATCGTCATTTAAAATCTCCCTGTCATCTGCTCTTAGATTTTCAAGCATTACGACGTCGCCGTCTTTCATACTCTCTACTAAAGAAGTGGTGTTCTCTCCTAATACCTCTCCTGTAAAACTAAGTAAAATATGCTCTTTAAGGTATTCGTATACAAGGAGTAGTGATTCAGCGTCTCTTCCTATATGACCGTTTAGTATAACCCTTGCTCCAGATTCTCTTAAAAAATTAATAGTTTCCAACGCCTTAACAAGACGAAAATCGTTGATTATTTTGCCGTCTTTAACAGGTACATTTAAGTCACTCCTTAAAAGCACTCTTTTACCTTTTAGATTTTCTACTTTTCGTATATCTTTCATATTAAGGTCGCACCTCTCCCGTCGCTTTACTCCTCCTCGAGGAACGACCTTCCCCCATATTTGTAATTTCCAGAATCTTATTAAACTCATCGGCTTTGAGTGATGCATGTCCGACGAGAAAGCCGTCTATTTCTCCACTACTAAGTAATTCTTTTACATTGTCAGGTTCTGCAGAACCTCCATATATTATAGGCACACTAAATGCAGTGTTTTTTGTATAAATTTCTGCAAGAATCTTTCTTATGAAAATATACATCTCATGCATCTGGTGAGACGAAACAGCATCGTCTGCATCTTTACCTATTGCCCAAAGTGGTTCGTATGTAATTATCAAATTTTTAAGATGGTTTTTAGGAACATTTGCCAGCGCACTTTCAAGCTCTTCTCTTAAGAACTTTAGATACAATGCCTGCGAATCTCTTTTACTTTCTCCGATACACAGGACCACACTGAGTCCTGCTTTAAGCGCAGCAATTATTTTTTTGTTTACATCCGCATTGCTCTCACCCAACGCTCTTCTTTCTGAGTGTCCGATGATCACATACTTTGCACCAACACTTTTAAGTGCAGTGGGTGAAAGCTCTCCTGTATGCTTTCCTTTGTTTTCCCAAAACACATCTTGTGCGCCCATCTCTATCCTATGTCCTGAATACATTTTGTTAAGCTCTGATATATACACAGACGGAGAGCATATAACTGTCTGTACTTTTTGAGTCCTGCTTGCAACTTTTTTAATATCAGAAAAAAGTTTTTTAGCATCTTTTAGTGTCTCTGGATTAAGCTTCCAGTTAGCTATTATTAGTTTCTTTTGTTTAGACATAAATATATAATATCACAATTAAATCTCCAGCCAGCTATCTAGGCTAAACTCCCCACCAGAGCCACCTAAAGGTGGCATGTTTATTATATTAGTGTTTCCGTCTACTTGTGCGCTGTTTTTTACTTCAACCTCATACCCAACCAAACCTTTAACGGTAGCGCTGTTTTTAACAAGTACAATGCCATGAGAAGCATATACAAACAAATCTCCACTTGCGCTATTTTTGACCTCGATTGCTTCATCATCGCCTCCACTTTCCGCATCATTGTTTTGAGAAATTACAACTACATAAGAACCATCTGTTCCAGAACCTTCAAAAGTCGCGTCGTTTTTTATACTAACAGTACTGCTATCTTCTCTGTCTGCTGGATTATCAGCAATTATAGTTACACTTTGTTCACCCAAAGATGACGCCACTTTAACTGTTGATGAGTCTTCTATGACAATATCGCCAACTACCCATATGTCGCCCTCTAAAGTAACTGTTGGGACGTCCAATATAGTCAGATCGCAATTAATCTTAACCGGACCTATTGTTGTATTTGAAGTTATGACATACGGGCATGGTGAACTTATAACACCACCGGCTTCTGCACCTGCCTTAAGAGTATCTATGTCAGAATCTGTTATAGGCATCGTACCTGCACCAATATCTGGACTCCCTGGATACGAAATACCTCCAACAGTAGTACCAGAGATACTTTGATAATATGCGTCGCCACCAATACTAGAATTATTTATTGTGTTTGCGTATGCATTACCGGTTACAGTCATGTTGTTTATAAGACCACCCGAACCTGTAGACACAGCATTACCAGTTATAGTGTTCGTGTTTTCTCCAACGATCGGTGAATCTGAAAATATATCGCCAGTTATTGTCGCTGCGTCATTTACTTCCATACCTCCTACACCGCTTTGCAAGACATAATCAAAAGATTCACTAACAGAACCTTCTGAAACAATAGCTTTTATAGTTCTTATTATATTATCTTTATCCCCCAAGGCTGTAACCTCTCTACTGCTTGCTACAACAACATTTGTCGTAGTTGCACTTATTCCATTCACTGTCAGACTCTCTGTATCTGAATAGTTCATACTGTTTTTAATACGATATACTACATCTTCCACTCCAGACTCTGAAAGATAATTACTTTGTTTTGATTTTTCTAAATTACGAGAAGTTTTTATGTCTTTTAATACTGGCGATGCAACACCACCTAAAACCACGAGGCTCCCTGCCAAAAAAAACACTACAGCAACCATCATCGCCTGTCCTCTGTTTGTTGGTATTCTTTTGTTATTAAAAATTTTATTCATATTAATTTCTAAGAACTGCAAACGAATAAAATGTTTTTGTAGTTGTAGCGTTTTTATATATACCAGAAAGCGTCATTTCTATACGGACTGCTTTTGATGTACCGTTATTAAGATTACGAAACACTAGATTATCAACAGACACACCGTCTCGTGTGAGAGCGCCTTTGTCCACATCATTTTCTTTTATTTTAAGAACACTCGAATCAATATAAAATTCTCTTGTTGTAGTGCCGATGTTTACTGTAAGTCTACCTGGATTAGTATCGAACGTACTGTTTGCCACAGAGATATCATCTGCTGATTTTATTTCGCGTGTCATTCTTTCAAGAGAAGTTATAGCTGAATTATTTAAACCTCTTGCAAGTCGTAATGTGCTGTAAGAGTTAGCGGTTGAAGTCAGTACGTTGATTATCATAACCGTCATAACAGAAAGAATGGCTATGTATACAATAGATTCAAGTAACGAAAACCCGTTTGTTTTGTTTTGTTGATACTTCATATAACTAATTATCATAAAAGTCGGTTAGGTATTCTACTGCGCTTATCTCTTCTGAAACACTTCCGGAGCTATCCCACGACACGGTAACTGTCGCCTGTATTGTGTTGCTATCAAGTGTTTTAGAATCTGGCGATGTGGACGCGACAATATCGTCATCTGAATCACGCCTGTATACGTCTGCAATGGTTACAATTCTATCAAACCTACTGTCGATCAAAGTTTGCGTTGTGGTTGCGCTCCAATCTGATCCATCAAACAAAAGATAGTAAGATGTTCCAGAAGTTAGTGAACTTATATTTGCAGAATACCCAGCGTCTCTCAAATACCTAACGGCTTCAAGTCCTTCTTCCATAATATATGTAGCTTGTATTTTGTTTGTGTTTGAAAGACCTGTGCGTATAAATACATTGAAAGCCGTAACGAGTCCAACAAGAGAAAGTGAGATTATTGCTGTACCAACAACAATCTCTATTAATCCTAAACCTTTTTTGTGTCCAAGTTTTTTCATCTTATTTATATATCAGATTCTATTATTCCAGACTCTTGTATTGTTATTGTTTCTGTTTCTGTAGGATCTGAAACTAAAGAAATAGTCAGGGTGCCATACTGATCGGTTTTGCCAGTGAGTCTTTGAAAGATCACGTCGTCGCCACCGCCAAATAAAGATATGTTAGAGATAGAAACTTTTTCAGAAAGTTCAATGATGTTGTTGTCTGGGTCAGATGGAGAATATATACTTCCTTTAAAGAAAATAATTTGATCTGACTCTATATGTACCCCATAAACTGTATTGTCATACGATGCAAGAGTAAGAGACCGTGCTTCATCAAGTTCAGAGAGAATCTCACTTACAGTGCTTTTTACAATCTGCTTCTCACCAAACCTAGAAAACGCAACCACTGAACCTCCAACAAGGAGCACGAAGATCGAAACAACAATGATCATTTCTATAAGAGAAAAACCTTTTTGAGTTTGTGATTTCATTCTTTAATTGTAACAGAAAATTATTCTTATATCCCAGCGGAGATAGAATAAATTGGAGAAACCATAGAAATAGCGAAAAACCCTACAACAACACCTATAAACACCATCAAAAACGGCTCAATGATTGTAGATATATTTTTTGTTTTTTGCTCAACTTCACTTTCGTAAAACTCCGCAATTTGCTGAAGCATTTCTGATAGTTGCCCAGTCTCTTCACCTACTGCTATCATCTCTGATACAAGTATGGGGTAGATTTTTTCGTCTTTTTTAAACGATTCAGAAAGCGGTGAACCTTTTTGTATATCTTTTTGTGCTTGTTCAAGCACTTCTTTATAATATGAGTTTTGAACAACATCTTTTGTGATAGAAATAGCATTTACCACTTCAACACCAGAAGAAAGTAGGGACGAAAGCGTCCTTGTGGTTCTCGCTGAATTAACCTCTCTTACAATATTAGAAATAACAGGTATACGTAACAGTACGAAATCAAATATTCTTTTTCCTCTCTTTGAACGAAAACCTAAGATGCCAGCAATTATTAAAAATACAATTATAAAGACACCTGCTATTGTATTGTTAGTAAGAAAATCACTAACGGCTATCACCGCTTGTGTACTTCTTGGCAGATCAACTCCGAGTTCTTCAAATGTCTTTGTAAGTGTTGGTACAACATATACCAACATCACAACACCTATTATTCCCATTGCTATCACTATGATTGCTGGGTATATAAGAGCACCTTTTATCTTCTTTTTCAGTGTATATGCACGCTCCATCTGCTTACCTACGATAGCAAGAGACCCTGCAAGCTTTCCACTTTCTTCTCCTGCTCTTACCATTGAGACAAGTAGTTTTGAGAAGATTTTTGGAAATTTAGAAAGCGCTTCATGAAAACTTGAACCTTTTTTAACACTAGTACCAACCTCTATAAATGTTCTTTTAAGTTTTTTGTTTTTTGTTTGTCTTTCAAGCACTGAAAGAGCCCGGGACAAAGCAAGTCCTGACTTGATCATAATAGACAAGTTTCGTGTGAAGAGTATCTTCTCGCTTACACTTACTGTTTCAAATATATCCCCAGAAAGCTTCATACCGTGTGAACTGTTCTTTTCTTCAACAGAGATAACAGCTCCACCCTCTTTTTTAATATGCCTATAAACAGAAAATCTATCGGGTAAATCAACTACGTTTTCATATGCTTCTCCGTTTTTTGTTGCTTTGTATTTAAATTCCATAATATTATTCAGATATTACTCTTAGCACTTCTTCAACAGTCGTAACACCTTGCGCTGCTTTAAATATACCGTCTTCCATCATCGTAAGCATTCCCTCTTTTACAGCTTGGGCTTGTATTTCGTCAGCTGTAGCTTTCTTCATTACTAAATCTTTTATAGACGGTGTTATTTTAAGAACTTCATATATACCTATTCTTCCACTATAACCGTCTTCACATTCTGAAGACTTTTCTGCTTTATAAAACGGAATCTTTTCCCACGACATTTCTTCTTTTACAACACCTTCTTCTTTTAGTGCTTTCATAACTTTGTCTAGATCGATTGATTCTTCGAGTGTCTTAATCTCTGAAGCACTTAGGAAATATTTCTTTTTAGATGTACAAAGCTTTCTTACAAGACGTTGAGCGATTATAACTTCAATCGTTGACACCAAAAGGAACTCTTCCATATTCATATCAATCAATCGTGGCATAGCGCCAGCTGCAGAGTTGGTGTGAAGTGTTGAAAGCACTAAGTGCCCAGTGAGGGAAGCGTTTACCGCAAGAGAAGCCGTTTCTTCGTCACGGATTTCCCCTACCATTATGACATCTGGGTCTTGGCGTACTAGAGACCGTAGTCCTGAAGCAAACGTAAGTCCTATCTTTGATCTTACTTGTGTTTGATTAACTCTGGGCATTTGATACTCTACAGGGTCTTCTATTGTTGATATGTTTACATTTGGAGTATTTAAAATATCTAATATTGTATAAAGTGTAGTTGTTTTACCAGAACCAGTTGGACCAGTGGTGAGGATCATTTCGGTTTTAAACTTTGTCGCACTGTGTATTTTTTCTAGTCCATCCCCATGGAAACCCAAACCTTCTAAAGAAAAGCCTGAAATGTTTTCTTTAAGGAGACGCATTACAGTTTTTTCGCCAAAATAAGTTGGTAAAACAGAAACCCTAAACGAAACTTTTTCATTACTTACTTCTACCTTAAACCTTCCGTCTTGTGGTAAGCGCTTTTCGTCAAGTTTGAGTTTTGCAAGCACCTTTATACGTGCTGTGATGCTTGCTGATGCGGTTTTTGGCAATGTCATTGCGTCATGCAAGATCCCGTCTATTCTGTACCGCACAAGCACTTCGTTTTCCATTGGTTCTATATGAATATCTGATGCTTCTTGCACTATGGCGTGGCGTAACAATGTGTCCACAATACGTATTACAGGTAAATCTTCCGCGAGTTTCTTTAGATCATCTTTTGAAGCTTCTTCACCAGTAGTATTGGAAATATTTTTAATGGACTTAGACTCACGTTTAATAATATCCCCAAACTCGGCTTTCAGCGTCTTTTGATATTGAAGTAGTGCTTCTTTTATGGAGCTGTTGTCTGTAAGCCGAGGAAGAATTTTGAGATTAACTTTTTTCTTAACAAAATCAATAGCTGCCAGATCGTCAGTATCAAGCATCGCGATCTCAAGAGAGGTATCGTCTTTTTTAAATGCAATTATGTTGTTGTTTCGTGCAATAGGTTCTGGGATAAGTGACAATGTTTCAAAATCAATTTTTTTGCCTTTAAGATCAACAAATGGAATACCTAACACATAGGCTTGCATCCTACGTAGATCATCTTCACTGATCAAACCTTTGCTTACAAGAGTCTTACCTATGTCTTCCTCTGTACTACCACCTTTTTCTAACAACTCGTTTTCTACTTTTTCAAAAGCATCTACAGAGACAAGACCGGAGTCTATTATAAAATCTTTGAGTTGTTTTGTTTGAATACGCATTAGTTTTATTATATCAAACACACAGCAATACAAAACAAAACTTATCCCTCTATGAGAACAAGTTCTTTTTTGCTTAGATTAAAACTCTTCAAACATTACACCTCCACAATCCGTAGGGCAAGTTCCTGGGTTTTCACCTGTCTCACATACTG
>CAZNQQ010000003.1:31881-40789 GCA_964575575.1 uncultured Candidatus Saccharibacteria bacterium
ACACCTCCACAATCCGTAGGGCAAGTTCCTGGGTTTTCACCTGTCTCACATACTGTGTTTCCACATACTGGTATTGATTCGTCATCACTAGCTAAACTGTTACAACTTGTGTCATCTGGATAATCAGTCTGTCCATCGCCATCGTTGTCTATACCATCTGAACATTGGGTTGATGTATCAATAAACACAGTTGCAGAATCTTGCGCCGAAGAGATAGCGTTCTCACATGTAAGCCAGTACACAGTGTCGTTAGTATGAGGTCCAACCACTTCGTTTCCAGATAGAGCTTTTGAACCACTCCATCCTACACTTGCGGTACATGAAGTAGCATTTGTGCTTGTCCAAGTAAGAGTTGAGTTGCTGCCAGAAAATACAGTTGTAGGGTTCGCGGAGATACTAACAGTTGGGTCACTAGAAGCTATGGCAACACCACCAAATGCAGGGTTAAACTGTATCCATCCCATACCTATACTTTCACCACTTATATCACTTGCATCCCATGCATATCCCTCAAGATTGTTGCCATTTTGAGTGACTCCATAATTAGAACCTTTTAGACTAATCCAGCCGTCCCAACCATCTCCATTTGAGAGCACTCTCGCCCACCCTTGTAGACTATTTCCAGAAAGTTTTGCTGTGCATGACCCAGACGGGCAACCAGACAAATCGCTTTCAGTAAAACTAATCCATCCGACGTTGTCGCTCCATGCGTATCCTGACATGTCTCCATTTGTTGCGATATTGACGCCGTAATCACTAGTTGCACAAGAACTATTATCAGTGCAGTTAAAACTAATCCATCCGATGTTGTCGCTCCATGCGTATCCTGAAACATTGTGTGAACTCCCTGCACTTGCCTCGTTTATACTACTTGCAAAAAACGCTCCGTATACTAATACTGCTACAAAAAGCAACACAGCTAGTACTAAAACTATATTGTGCCCTGACTTTACTATTGGGTTAGAATTTTTATTTATCATAATATTTATTCTTGAAGAGATCTAAGAATTTGTAATTTACCCTCTTCTGAAAACTCATGGGCGTCAGTTGGTTTGTTTTGTGAAATCTCTTCAAGTATTGCTCTCTTTTCTTCTATTGTAAGTGAATTGTCTTGATCTCCTGATAGACTTTCTAATATTTCAAATTTTTCTTCTTCAGAAAATACTCTGTTTTCAGGTGTTTTTTCTAATAATTCTATGTCATTTGAATACATATACACAAAGAACGCTGCAATTATTATTACTACAACAGCAATTATAATATGGACTGTTGGGTGCTTTTTGTGAGTATATTCTTCTTGATTGTTAGGTATTTCTTCCATATGTTACCTTAGTATGCTTTATATTAGAGCTCAAAACAACAAGTTTATCCACATATTTTACAAAAATTTACATACTTGACATATATACAGTATCGTGTATACTTATCATATTATTGATGTGTTTTAACAAGTTCGCTCCAAAAGCGGGCTCATTTTTTTAGAAAATTAACAAAAACTATCATGTTTGATTTAAAAATAATAAATTCAGTTATAGATCAGCTGGAAGAAGAACGAGGCATTCCACGAGAAAAAACTCTAGAAGCCATAGAATCGTCTCTTGCAACTGCATATAAGAAAGAATACGGTAAACGCGGACAAATAGTTCGTGCTAAATTTGATATTGATTCAGGTAAGACAGAATTTTTCCAAGTGAAAATCGTAGTTGACGAATCTATGATTAAACCAGAAGACGAAGCTGAAGAAGAGGTGGACTTGTCCTCTGAAGCCTTGGCGAAAGAGGACGAGAGGGTGCGTTTTAATCCGGAACATCACATTATGATAGAAGATGCTGTCAAAATGAAAAAGGATGCAAAACTTGAAGACGAACTTGTGTTCCCTCTTGAAGAAAAAGAAGACTTCGGACGCATCGCAGCACAAACTGCAAAACAAATCATAATGCAAAAGATAAGAGAAGCTGAAAAAGTGTCTGTTTTAGATGAATTTGGTCAAAGACAAGGGGAAATAGTAAACGGTACAGTACAAAGAATAGAACGAGGTAATATATTTGTTGATTTTGGGCGTGCTACAGGACTTCTCTCATATGACGAACAAATCAAAGGGGAACACTACAAACAAGGTGAGCGAATACGCGCATACCTATCTTCAGTAGAAGAAAGTCCAAGAGGAGTGTTCTTGCGACTCTCACGTTCACACCCGAAGTTTCTAGAAAAGCTTTTTGAAGTAGAAACGCCAGAACTTACCAACAAAACAGTTGAGATAAAGTCTGTAGCACGTGAAGCAGGTTCACGCTCAAAGATAGCGATAACATCAAACGACGATCATATAGATCCAGTTGGTTCACTTGTAGGGCAAAGAGGTGTTCGTGTGTCTACAGTGATGAGCGAGCTCGGCGGAGAAAAGATAGATGTGATAGAATGGTCAGAAGACCCAGCGCAGTTTATCGAAGACTCACTTTCACCTGCTGTAGTTTTAAATGTTGAAATAAACGAAGAGGAGAAAAAGGCTTTAGTAGAAGTATCTGAAGACCAACAGTCTCTTGCTATCGGTAAAGGAGGGCAGAACGTAAGGCTTGCAGCCAAACTTACAGGTTGGAAAATAGACATCAAATCTACAGGGAAACCTGAAGAAGCTGAGGATGAAGTTAAAGAAGAAGAAAAACGAGCCGAAGCTCCTAAAGAAGAAGTTGCAGAAGAAAAAGAAGAAAAATAATTATTAAATTAATATAAAAACATTATGAATCTTTGGCATGACATATCACTTGGTAAAAATGTTCCTGAGGAATTCAATGCAATCATTGAAATTCCAAAAGGCTCTTACAATAAATACGAAATAGATAAAGACACTGGAATGATAGCGTTGGACCGCGCAAACTATTCTTCTGCTCCGTATCCTTTTGATTATGGTTTCTCACCACAGACACTTTGGGACGACGGCGACGCACTTGACGTGATAATCCTCACAACATTCCCCCTTGATCCAAGTATCCTAGTAAGAGTACGCCCTGTAGCAATGATGGAAATGACAGATTCTGGTGAGTCTGACAACAAAATCATCGCAGTTCCAGTGCATGACAAACGGTGGGACGATGTACAAAACCTAAAAGATATTAACAAGCACTCTCTTAAAGAATTCAAACATTTCTTTGAAACATATAAAGAACTAAAGGGTGCTGAAAACAAAGTTACAGTACACGGATTTAAAGATAAAGATGTAGCTATAGAGGCAATAGAGAAGTCAGTTAAGCTATATAATGAAAAATTTGGTAAATAAACTTATCAACAAAAAGCTCTCTGGAAAAGGAGGGTTTTTTTGTTATAATCAAGGTAACGATATTATTAATAGTAAATAAAAATTATGGGGCAATACAAAACATTAAACACATCTTTAGTGGTTGCAATAGTGTTTGCGATAGCATTTTTTGCAAGCTTTGCGTTTGCAAACGCTCAAGATGGTACAAACACTGCAGTAACTAATGTTCAAGCAGTAGATTCAGTTAATATAGCGCCAGCAGTAAAGGCAGTGCGAGAAAGACCTAAGACAAGGGCCGAGCTAAAAGACAGTCTGCAAGAAAAAAGACTTGAGGTGAGGACTAACATACAAGACAAGAGAGCTAACGTAAAGACTAAGGTGCAAAGCAAGAGAGCAGATGTAAAAGCTAATATACAAGGTAAAAAAGCTGACGTAAAAGCTACCCTGCAAAACAAAAGAGATAGCTTAAAAGAAGATATCCAAAAGAGAACTTCAAATGTGCGAGAAAATCTTTCTGACAAAAGAGAAGCTCTGCAGGACAAAAGAGCCGAGGCAAAAGAAAAGGTAGCTGAAAGGAGGGAGGAAAGGAAAGAAAAACTAGCTGAAAATGCAAAAAGGAGAATAAACGCATATGTAAGTAGGATTACCAAAAGACTACTGGCAGCGCTTGATAGAATAGAAAAGATGATAGAAAGAGTAGAATCAAGGATTGTAAAACTGGAAGAAAAATTTGTAGACAGAGACCTAAACTTGTCTGAATCAAAACGATTGTTAGATGTAGCTAAAAGTGAAGTTGCCTCAGCACGCGGGGATGTATCTGCAGTAGAGGGAGCAGTAGAGGGAGCACTTAATACAGATAATCCAAAAGAGTCATTTGCTAAAGTGCGTGAGCTTATCAAGAGCGCAACAGAAAGCGTAAAGAGTGCACACCGAGCTCTTGTTGAAGCAATCAAATCAGTTAAAGCATCAGTAGGGTCGAACACACAAGCTCCTGACAACACAACAGACACCACAGATACAAGTAACGACGACGAGTAATTAATATAATAATTAAAATACATCATGGAAGAAAACTTTAACCAAAACAATACATCTCCAGAAATGTCGGACCCCCAAATGTCTGAAGCGGCTCCAGCAGAAGCTACACAAGAACCAGAGCAAAGTGGATCTAACAAAAGATCCGTTGGTCCTATTATCGGTATTGCAATAATAGTAGTAATAATTATCTTTGGAGGACTATATTACTGGGGTGGTAAAATAAACAAACAAGAACTTAGAGAAGTTCAAGAAAACACAACACCCGAAGAAATACTAAATCAAGAAGACACTTCTTTAGAGTCATTACAAGTACAAAGTACTTCTGACGAAATAGTAGATATAGAAGCAGATCTTGATCTAACAGATCTTGAAAACCTTGACTCAGAACTTGATAATATTGATATAGAGCTAAGCCTCTAATCATATTTCAAAAACCACCCCGCCAAAAGCGGGGTGGTTTTTGTTTAAAAACTATGATAAACTGCGAAAATTATGACTGAAACAAAAAACTATACAAATCTAGAAGTAGAGAAAAAAGATAATTCAGAGGTAGAAATAAAAGCTCAAATCCATGAAGAAGTAGTATCCAAATACAAAGATGCTGCAGTTAAAAAACTTGGTAAAAACATCAAGGTTGATGGTTTCCGTGAAGGGCACATCCCTGAAAGCGTTCTTCTTGGTAAAATAGGCGCTCAAGTAATACTTGAGGAACAAGTGCAAATGGCATTGGCTGACGTATATCCAGATATTATAAAGAATGAAAAGCTTGCTGTAATAGGGCGTCCAGAGGTTTCTATTACTAAGCTTGCACCAAACAACCCAGTAGAGTTTACAATCAAAACCGCTCTAATGCCAGAGTTCACTCTTCCTGATTACAAAAAGATAGCTGGTAAAGTAGAACTATCTAAAGACACTAGCGTAACAGACAAAGAGCTTGATGTTATGCTAGAGCAAATCAAGAAAGGTATTGCTGGGCAAAAGAAAGAGGACGAAGGAGATGAAGACCTGCCTGCCGGCGAGGCAGGGAAAAAACCAGTAGAGCTTACAGATGAATTTGTAAAGACTCTTGGTGACTTCAAAGACCTTGCTGACTTTAAAGTAAAAATTAAAGAAAATCTTTCTAAAGAAAAGGAAATGAAAGCCAAAGAAAAACGTCGCGCAGAAATAATAGAAAATATTATAAAAGAAACAAAGATAGACATCCCTACAATACTTGTAGAAAGCGAACTAGACAAAATGTTAGCACAGTTTAAAGACGACGTAGCTAAAATGAATATAGAGTTTAAAGAATATTTAGAAAAGATTAAGAAAACAGAAGAAGGTTTAAGAACAGAATGGAAACTAGACGCAGAAAAGCGAGCAAAGTTCCAACTAATACTTAACAAAATCTCTATCGCTGAAGAAGTAAAAGTGCCAGAAGAAGATATCCAAAAGGAAGTTAATCATATACTAGAGCACTATAAAGATGCAAAACCAGAAAACGTCCGCGTCTACATAGAATCAGTAATGACAAACGAAAAAGTCTTCCAGCTACTAGAAGAACAGAAATAATAAACAACAAAAGAGTTAGTACCAACAAAAGCCACTAACTCTTTTGTTTTTCACAACCATAAGTACTATAGTTAACTATAGTGGTTATGTTATTGAAGTGGTATACTATTTATATGGTATATGTTTCAAAAAAACCTCTAAAACAAAAAACTCTAATTCGTATTAGCGATATGCTTATTGCTCATATTGCAAACATACAAACAAAACCAAAAGCAGAAAAATTCCTTAATGAAATACTAACTGAATCGGAAAAGATAATGCTCGCAAAAAGATTTGCAATAATCGCCATGCTTAGCAAAAATCAAAGCTACACTACTATAAGTAGGATACTTAAAGTTACACCGAGAACAATTGCAAAAATCAATACCAATTTACAAGCTGGGGATTTTGATTTTATAATTTCACAATTACAAATAATTACAAAAAGTACTAAAACAGGAAAAATGTCTGATGGTTTTTCAATATGGCTTGATATTGTACTTGGAATGAAACTACCACCAAGAGGCAAAGGAAGGTGGAAGTTTCTTGATGAAATTGAACAAAAAAAGAAGAGTTCTTAGCAAAAAATTAAATCTCTTATACTCTAACCACTATAGTTAACTATAGTGGTTATGATTTGAGTAGTTTAATTATGTACATTATTCGTTGTTGAAATTGATTGAGATTTGCGTTAGTATAAACAAATGATTGGGGAGCTTTTTAACACAATATTTTTTAATCCTATATATAATGGGCTTATTTTCTTGCTTGATGCAGTGCCTTTTATAGACGTAGGTATTGCAGTTATCTTGGTAACTGTTGTGGTAAAGCTTATCCTATTCCCCTTCTCTCTCAAGATGGTCAAGACTCAACTTGCTGTAAAACAACTTGAACCAGAGATTGCAAAACTAAAAGAAGAACATAAGACCGACAAACAAGAGCAAGCTCGTCAAACTATGGCGCTTTATAAAGAGAAAGGCGTTAACCCATTCTCTGGATTTCTTCTTATTCTTATTCAGATCCCTGTTATCTTCGCACTTTACTGGGTATTCCTCCGCGGTGGGCTCCCAGAGATAAATATGGACATACTGTATTCTTTTACCCCTATTCCAGACAGCATAAATATGAATTTCTTAGGATTTATAGATGTGTCTAAGAAAAGCATCATGTTTGCAGTCTTAGCTGGAGCTACACAGTTCTTCCAGATCAAGTATTCACTTCCTCCGATGAAAGAAAGGACTGGTAAAGCATCCCTCAAAGAAGACCTTGCAAGAAGTTTTCATATTCAGATGCGATACGTAATGCCTATTATTGTATTCTCTATCGCTTACGCAATCTCTGCTGCTGTAGCTATATATTGGACAACAAGCAACTTGTTTGCAATCGGACAAGAAATATACGTGCGCAAAAAAATAAAGAACAAATACGAAGAAAAGTTAACATCAGACACTTCTGAAGTTAACGTAGAAAAAGCATGATAAATGAAGAGGTAATAATAGAAACAATAAAAAAAATTTTAAACCAATTAACCGTAGCATTTGACAGTATTGAAATAGTAGAAGAAAACTCACATCCTATTATTCTTATAAAAACAGAGGAGTCCGGTTTGCTTATAGGCAACAACGGCGAGGGACTGCGCGCATTAAGTCATGTAATCAAGAGAATTATCTCAAGGAAATTCCCAGAGAATAAATTACAATTTCTTTTAGATATAAATGGTTATCATAGCCAAAAAATAGAAACGCTAAAAAACAAAGCTCTAATGCTTGCAGAGCGTGCAATAACATTTAAATCTGATATTGAAATGTCACCAACAAATGCATACGAAAGAATGGTGATACATTCTATGTTTACTGACAACAAAGAAGTAGAAACCGTGTCAGAAGGTGCAGGTAAAACAAGGAGGATTGTGTTTAAATACAAAGGTTAGATTTTCAACTGCCACAGATTAGAGTCTTTCTTGTTTATGAAAAATAGATAATCTTCGTTTTCTGATAGTGAGGGTTTTATTAGGTCTATCTCTTCGCCAGCTATACCAATAGGGCTAGCAAGAACTTCGGCTGTTTGAGTTTCAATGTCGATCTTCCACACACTGTCTGAAAACGTAGTCAGACCTTGATACCAAAGATCAAGACTCTCAGCTCTTGGGATAAAACTTGATACTCCACAATATATAATATTATTATTCTGTTCGCTCCAGATACACTTCTCTGCCAAAGTCCACAGAGGTAAGTCTGTTACTTCTTGTTCATCTATATCTAGAACACTAAGCAAGAGTCTGTTTGCTTTGTTTTGTGTAAACAGCACTTTGTCGGCACTACTGTTAACTAAAGTAGTAAGGCCGTTTATGCCTGAAAGCACGTTGCTTAATCTTTCTGTATCAACATCTAAGAAGAAGAGGTGTCCTTGTACATTAAAAGAGGGTTTCGTCGTAAGTGTTATCGTGTCTTCTTGTGGCCACGTAACGTTCCACTCTGATATTGGCGAATCTAGTATTTGAACTTTCTTGCTTCCGTCTGGGTTTGATATCATACCTAAAGAACCCTCTCCACCTGGAGCAATATAAAATATTTTGTCTTTGTCTTTGGAGTATGCGATATCTGTTATGTTTTTCGTCAAAAACGAACCGTCTAGAGTGTTGTCACCCTCTCTTTCCTCTTCTGAGATTACTTTTGCATAGAAACTTTCTATATCTGAACTGTCTTCGTCAATAAACCGTGCTACAAACTGACTGGAATCTTTAAGCCAGAGTGTGTCCCAGATACGTAGTATGGTTGTGTTTGATATTCTCTTTCTTGATGTGGATTTTGTAGGCACGTCAAATATATGCCCGTTTTCTTTTGCGACAAACCTAACCTCTACTTCTCCGTCTGGTTTTGTTATAGACGATACCCCAGCAACTGGAAATGCCGCAACCTTTCTTAACAACAAATCACTTACGTCTTTGTCGTCTCGACTATTTGAGATACCGTCTGGTCCGAGAAAGTCTATGCCTGTATTTAAAGTACTGCCAAACCTTTCTGAAAAGTTTATGCTTGGGCTTTCTCCAAATGACACAAGATCACGGAAAGATTCCTGCACTGTTACCTC
>CAZNQQ010000003.1:40889-45746 GCA_964575575.1 uncultured Candidatus Saccharibacteria bacterium
TATCTTGTCTGTGTTTTCTATGGACAACGATATACTAGCAAAACCTTCCCCTTCCCCAACCTGCCTTAACACAACACTACTTTCGTCATCTGGCGCACTTTCTGTCAGAGAGCCGTCTATCCTCCATTCATAGTCTGCACTTGGAACAACTCTAGTATTTGATGAGAAAAAGTATGGATGAGATGTTATCTTTACCTCTTCGTTTAAAAGAGTGAATCTGTCGCCTATAGCTTCTTCATACCTAGCACCAAAGATGACATCGTTCTCATAAAAGACTATCTTTGGAGATACTGCTGATATAAATGTAGTACCTTTCCCTTGTAGTGACCCACCGGTGGACGAAACCTCTACATCAATGCGAGAAGTTCTAGATATTTTTGGTCCTGTTGTGTTGAGTACATTTTTGCCTCGTCCTGACAAACTACCAAGAACTCTTCCGTCTTTCTCCCATGTAAATATCAGGTCTCTTACCTGTAGTTTGTTACCACTTTGTGTAACAAACTCTGGCACCGCAACTACAGTTATGTCCGCATCAGATGCAGGCAAAGCTTTACCGAGGTAAAATGGTGGTGTGTAAGAACTTGCTTCCCATAGTAAACTTACTTCTGTAGGGGCAACACTAACACTTTCTCGTATTGTTCCGCTTTCAGCGCTGTCTATCACAACCTCAACACTTGACCTAGAGCCCAACTTGCCTGTTCTAAACTGAATTGTCTTGAGCCCAGCTTCTTGTGCTACTATTTCGCCATTTAAAAGCCACGTTATGCGACTTGCTCTGTCCAGATCAATAGAGAAGCTCTCTATTTCTACTTCTACTATCTGATTTGCCTTTGGACTACTAGGAGAAACACTAAAAGAAACCACTTCTCCTACTCCAGAGATCTGCGCATTTGCAAAAAGCGATATAGAAAAAAGGGAAGCTGATATTAAAAATGTTCTTATAAAGTTTCTCATATTACACTTACTCTTTTATTTCTTCTATTCATTCTAACATCTTTATTCTTGTTTTGCCTTGATTTTAATCCGATTATTTTATTAATACCAAACTTATTAAGAATACCTATGTTCTGAACTTTATCTTCTAATATTACTGTTATCACAGTGATACCAACAACAGCCGTCCAAGCAGGTATACTATTAAATATTGGGAAAATCTCTACAAATGTTCCTACTGACAAAGCTGCGACTCGTAGTAATGCCGTTTTCCCTTTTATAAAACTAACACCATTTAACTTAAACCAAGTCCAAAACATTAATGACACGCCGACACTTAATATAGAAACAATCATCCATCCAACTATTGGGATAAGATTAATAAGAAATTGAACACCATCAATAGTAAGAGCTACGCCAATCATAAATAGCCCTTGCATACCACCTATTCTTATTCTTTTTTCTGCTGTTCCTGCCATATCTATAATTAATACTCAAATCTTAATACTTTCTCCTACTACCCCCAGAGTTTGTATTGCTTTTCCCTATATTACCCCTACCTTTCTGCCTCCACCTCGCATCTTTTACAAAGTTTCTACTAACTTGGTTCCCAATCTGTGGAGCTTGTGCCTGTTCTAACGGCGCCATATTTAAACAAGTTTTTCTTTATCTACATTTGCAATATTGCTTTGTTGTTCTAGCAACTTCGCTCGTTCTTTCTTGATAGTAAGAACCTGTGACGGGTCCGATGTGATGATCTGGTCTTCTGTATAAGAAGCGATTATTTTGACAGCTACATGTTTAAGACCAGCGAAGAATATCCCCTCTCCTACACTTGATTCTAGTAGCAAGAACTTCTCTTCGTCACTTAGGTTAAATGTTTTTTGTACGAGGTCAATAGATGTCGGCGACTGCTTCAAAAGAAGTTGCATCGACGAGTTTGTAATAAGCGGAAGTCCGTACGGCGACTTTAAGAAGTCCCCTACGTCTTGTGTGATCGTAGCAAGACCAAGGTAATACTTCCTACCTCTCTTTGCCATACTAAAGACAAACGACGCTGTGTCCTCTGACT
The DNA here is from genome assembly GCA_964575575.1 of uncultured Candidatus Saccharibacteria bacterium. Lineage (GTDB taxonomy): Bacteria > Patescibacteriota > Minisyncoccia > Phycocordibacterales > UBA2163 > UBA2163. The sequence goes on from CAZNQQ010000003.1 coordinate 42,895, forward strand.
TCATCATCCACCATGCCTCGTCAATAACAAGCAATCTCTTCTTCAAGTTTTTCCTGATAGCGTTCCAAATATAATGTGTGATTATATACATGGCAACGGGTTTCAGGTCGTCTTCCATGTCACGCACAGAAAATACTACAAACTTTTTGTTTATATCTACATTGGTTGATTTGTTAAGGAAACCAGACCATGTACCTTTAGTATATTTAGAAAGCTTCTGCACAAGAGACTCACTTCCTTCCATACCTGAAAGCACTAATTCAAAATCAGACAAAAGAGGCGGTTCCATATTTGCAAAATTAGAATTTGCTGTAATGTCTTTAAGTGCGTATGTCTCTGTTATTGCTCTGTCGACTATCGCGTCTTCCTCTGGGGTTAGCCCACCGAGCATAATCCTAAACATCCCTACCAGATGCACTATGTTTGAACGCAATACATCAGACGGCGCCTCGTCCTCACGTGGCATAGGTAGATCAAACGGATTAATATGATGCTCCGAGTTAAGAGAGATGTTGAAGTACCTACCGCCTGTGGCTTCTGCCATGTATTCATACTCTCGTTCAGGGTCAATAACTATAACCTCTGTGTCAAACATTAACGTTCTTAGGATTTCAAGTTTTGTAGCGTATGATTTGCCAGAACCAGATGTAGCAAACACAACGGAGTTGTAGTTACTTAAAGAAAATCTATCAAACAAAATCAATGACGAATTGTGCCTGTTTACACCGTGAAGTACTCCTTTATCAGCAGTCAAATCAAAAGAAATAAAAGGAAACAAACTTGAAAGTGGAGCGGAATTTAGTTTGGAGTGCACTTTAAGGATGTCAGTTGCGACAGGCAACATACTTTTGAACCCTTGTTCTTGCTGGAACAGTGCAGGCTTAAGATACACGAGTTTTGACTCAAGAATTGATTTTATCTCTGCTTCTATTTTGTCCAGCTCTTCTTTTGAGTCGCCATATATTGAAATATAAAGCCCTACATCAAAAAGTCTTTCTTGTGCTTGCTGAAGCTTGTCACGTAGATCTTCTAGGTCTTGGTATGCAGTATCAAGCTTTGGGTCTCTCACAAGACCTTTTTCTTCACGAGTTCTGATCTGGCTTTCTACCTCTGCAACCTTCTTTTGGAACTTCCTCAAAACAGTAACCGTATTGATGGGGTGTATATATATAGAAATATCAAACATCTTGTCTAGGTTCACGATCGGAGAAAACCAACTATCTGAAAGGTATCTTGGGTAAGATATTACAAAAAACGTACGCATTATCTTGTCTCCTAGGTTTAGCTCTCTTGGTGTAATACTCAAAGCAGATGGCGCTATTACGTCTCTTAGCTCCAAGACACCAGCTTCGTATATCTCTTGCGGAAGGATAGGTGATATCGCTTCTGGTTGCTTTTTATTTCTTTTTAGAAAATCAAATAGTGCCATATTATTTATTGATTGGGATTGGTTTCTCAAGCTCCCCTGGGTTAAACATCTTATAGAGAAGCTCTATTGTCTCCTCTGTACCTAGACGCGCGACGCGGATACCTGTACGCAGAAGCCCCTGCTCTACTACAGACATTCTTTGTTCAAGCTGTGTACGGTTTTCTTCAAAACTTTTGTTCTTGTCTTTTATACTAACTTCTTTACCTCTGTTTGTTATGGAACCTAGTATCCCACCCTTTGCAGAAAACGCTGCAGGCGAATAAGACACAACAACAAAGAAGCTTTTGGACATTATGTTGGCACTTTGTGTAAAGTTTTTTATAAATTCTATGTATTCGCGTATCTGTATTCTCATAAGATCAGTGACTTGTGCTTTATGACGCTCTTCAAGAAGGTTTATGTATGGCCTTATGTCTAGTTTTCTAGACTGTACGAATATCTGTACGGAGAAATCCAAGGAGTTAAGAAAGTTCTGAAACTGAAACAATGTTGATGTCTGTTCGTCAGCTGATTTAAGCGCAAAGTTAAGAGACGATGTCATAAGAACTGCTCGAAGTGAGCCATCTTTTAATACGACTATGCCGTCACGCACTTCTTTTACTTCTACGAAATCTTGTGTTGCTTTTGCTGTTGTTTTTTTTGCCATAATTAATATTATTTTTGTTGTGACGCATCAGAATAAATACTTTCTTTTATATCAAGGCTCCAGGCAATGTCTTTGAGCCTGCTTCCTGACAACTCTGGCACAGTGACTCCCTGTTCTGCTACGCCCTCTTTGGCTTCCTTCTCTTTACTTTTTTCGGCTGTTATCTGACCAATGTCTTTACTTTTCCATACGTACAATCTGTGACTTAACAAATACTTAAAGGCTGACTCTAATATTAACACAAAAGGTCGCTTATTTATCTTGTAAAATGCAAGAGCTACAGCAAGTGCGACGATCGGGATAGCAAAAAATATTGCAATAGCGACAGGAAATATTTTCAGAAGAATAAAGAGCATCCCTCCTGCTCCTGCAAGGTAAATGAACTGCTTCAGAGTCAGTGGTCCGAAAATCTTGTCTTCTATTTCAATAAATTGTGGTACTTGAAATCGCATATTGTTAATTTTATTCTATCGGCTCTCTATATGGGTCTTTTGCATAAGGACTTTGCTTCTGTATGTGTCTTTCTTTACCTACTTCTTGCCCAACTTTCTTAACTTCCTCCTCGACAGGCAGATTCGCAGGTACAGGCGCTTCAGGTTTTACTTCTTGCTCTGTATTGATCGGCACATTTGTCTCTTCTGATTCTGTTAGTTGTGGGTGATTGATCTGGTTTTCTAGTTCTACTTCCTTTTTGCGTAAGTCATCACTATTGTAAGTAGTTGCTGGTTTGATTTCTGACTCTGTGCTTTGTACTGGCTCGGCCCCAGCTTCTTTTAG
>CAZNQQ010000004.1:0-5871 GCA_964575575.1 uncultured Candidatus Saccharibacteria bacterium
TTCAAAAACAGTAAAGAAAGGCAGATAAATTTTACAACAAGAGGTAAAATTTATCTGCCTTTTGTTGTTTTTATACTTACTATAGTTTAATTACTGTTATGTGCTAAGTAATTTATCTAAATATAAATAGCTACGCTATATTTCTACACACTTTCTCACCACCCAACAACGCACAACTCTCAAATATGTAAGTTTCTATGTGGTTCCAATTTTTACGTACGATGTCCACAAAATAACAAACGGCTCAACTTCAATAAAGTTGAGCCGTTTGTTATTTATCCAAAGTAAGTGAGACCAAATGATCCAAGAACTCTGGAAGGTCGCTACCTGCTGCTTCAAGCTCTTTTGGCAAAAGCGAACCTTCTGTAAGGCCCGGAAGAGTGTTTGCCTCTAAGAAATATATCCCCCGTGGAGAAACTATGAAATCCGAACGAGAATAATGCCTAAGTCCAAGTGCTTTATGCACCTCTACCGCAAGGCGTTGTATTTCTTCTTTTATAATATTATCAAATGGTGCTGGGCATATCCCTTGTGTATCTCCACTGAATTTTGCATTGTAATCAAAGAAGTCAGACTTGTCTGAGACAACTATCTCAACTGGCATAAGCGAATGAAAATCATCCCCCCTAAAACCCTCTACAACCCCGCATGTTACTTCCCTGCCGTTTACATATTCTTCTATAAGAACTTTTGGTGAGTGCCCAAGAGCTTTGTATATACCCTCTCTTAATTCGTCAAAACTTTTGGCAATGGTCACGCCCACAGATGAACCTCCAGTCACAGGCTTTACAACCGCCGGCATCGCAAAACTTCTAAAAATATCAAATATATCTTTTTCTAGACTTTCTGACTCTTCTATAATAACGTATGCTGGCGTATCTATTTCATAATTTTCAATACTTTGTTTTGTAAGGAGTTTGTTCATACCTATTGCTGAAGCAAATGCGGTAGAACCAGTATATGGGATAGAAAATGCATCTAAAAGTTGTTGTACTGTACCGTCTTCTCCGTACTCCCCATGCATAGCATTAAAAACCATATCAACCTGATTAAAAACTTTTTTAGGCTCGATTGGAATACCACGAAAGTGCCACTGTCCATCGCGAGCGATAAATATATCTTGAGTATTGTATTTGTCTTCAGAGAGATTTTTTAAAACACTACCGCCAGTCTTAAGCGAGACATCATACTCGCTACTAGGCCCTCCCCTAAGAACACCTATTTTTATTTTTTCCATATGTTACAGGTAGTATAACACACCCCACACAAAACAAGTTGTGGAAATCTATCTTTTACGAAAACTAAATAGCGATTTCTTCCTGTGGAAAGAGATAGCAAACCTATGAGCTTCAGCATTAGCAAGTAAGATCTCTTTTTCGTGTTTATTTCGTATGGTTTCATCGGCTATAATGCCTTTTGGCTTGTGTCTTTCGTCTTTTACCACACCTGCGATTGCTATTTTGTATCCGTATTCATCTAAGACTTTTTGTGCCGTATTTACTTGTGCTTGAGCACCGTCTACCACTATCAAATGTGGGTTAGGCCATTCGTCGTGCTTTAACCGTCTTCTTAAAACCTCTTCAAGTGAGCCTGTGTCGTTGCCAGACACCTCATCTGAGATATTGAACTTCCTGTAATCACTTTTCTTAACCCAACCGTTCTCAACCACCGTCATTACACCCACAGTATTAGATCCCCCCATATGTGCAATGTCATACGCCTCTATGCGATACGCTCTATCATTGTCCAAGGACGGTCCTTGGACAATTGTTTTTGGTTTTTTAAATTCCTCTTTTATGAGAGAAACATCTTGAATGTGCTTCAGTCCAAATATTGTCTTTTTTACTTCTCCAGCTCTTTCAAACTTCTCTTTCTTTGCTAGGTCTTTCATCTCTTGTTCCAATACTTTTATAAGAGCAGTTTTCTTACCTTCAAAGAAAAGTTTTATATGATTAATAGTCCTGCTATATTCTGCTTTTGAGACTCTACCCGAGCACACACCCGGGCAAAGCCCTATCTGATTATTGAAACAAGGTTTCCTCTCTGACTCGCCATCATACGGAGTGCATTTGTCCCTAAATGGAAATAGCTTGCGTACTATCTTCATAGCATCTTTAAATAAGCTTCCGTATGGGAATGGACCAAATATATATTTTAAATCTCTTGAAGAAAACTGATCCTCAAGGTCACTGCCCCGAGCTACGATAATACGCGGGAAATCTTCATTTGTTATTACTACATAATTGAAACTCTTGTCGTCTTTTTCTTTTGTATTGTATCTTGGTTGGAATTTTTTTATTAAATTTGCCTCCATTATGAGCGCTTCAAGTACTGAATCTGTCTCCACTACATCTATTGCATCGGCTTCTTGTACCATTTTTTGTATCAACTGCCCACGTGACTCTACAACGCTTTCGTTAAAATAACTCCGTATTCTGTCCTTCAAAGACGTGGCTTTACCCACATATAAAACCCGCGTACCCTTCATAAACAGATACACACCTGAAGTATCAGGTATCGTCAGTTTTTTAAAGTCCCCTATCGTCATAAGTAAATTAAACACTTTTTACACAGAAAAATCCACAAAACTCTTTTACATAATCAAGTTATATTTTTAGAGGTTGACAAGCATACTATTATTATGTTATACTCTGTGAAGATTTGGTATCTAATTTTAAGTGCCAAAAACGACATGTACACCGTAATCTAAATAACTTATATTTTGTAAACTTTACCAAAAGGAGGTTGTAGATGTTAACAAAAAAGATTGGTTTTGTGGCTTTGTTATTTGTGATAATCATTTCTTGCACTTCAGAAATACGTGCAGGTGACACTCATTTAGAAACGCACTACTTACCTTTTACAAACGGTATGTCCACTATCACTGTTGTCACACAGAGAGGATATATTATTGAGCATCAATTGATGAGAAGCGGTACTTTCTATATCACATTATCTACAAAGGAATTTGAAGACAATAAGGATGGCGAGCTCTATCTTTTTGTAAAACGCACAAAGTCATTTAGAAAAATGATTATGTCAAGTTGGCCTACACCAGATTCTAAGACTAGAGACGCTGGGTCAAGAGTAGTAGGTAGCGGTAAACATAAAATTTGCTGGGTGCTAGAATTCAACAAACCATTAGATTTACCGAAGTTATTAGAAGAGAATGTATATACAGCTTACGGTAAGTTAGAAAAAGTTACAGAGACTTTTCTACATTAGAAACTAATTCTTTGTATTTATAATCTTTTAGTTAAACCAGAATGAGTCTATAACGTAGCAATACGATGTAGGCTCATTTTTTATTATCTCTTCAACACCTTCTTCAGATATTTTGCAGTGTAAGACTTCTTTGACTCTGCCACTTGCTCTGGAGTACCTTTGGCGACTATTTGCCCGCCGTTTTCTCCGCCTTCTGGACCGATGTCTATAACATAATCTGCGGATTTGATGATATCCATACTGTGCTCTATCACAAGTACTGTGTTGCCACGTGCTACAAGCGACTGAAGTATTTCTATAAGCTTTTTCACATCTTCATAGTGCAGGCCAATAGTCGGCTCATCTAGTAAGTAAATAGTCTTCTGCAAATGCGGACGGTATAGCTCTGCGGAGATTTTGACCCTCTGTGCCTCTCCACCAGAGAGAGTTGTAGCAGACTGCCCAAGCTCCAAATACCCTAGACCCACTTCGTTTAGGGTTTTGAGCCTGTCATAAATAGACGGGATGTCTTCAAAAAATGTAAGTGCCTCCTCTACTGTCATACTCAAGACATCATAAATGTTTTTGTGCTTATACTTCACCTCAAGCGTTTCTTTCATAAATCTTTTACCATTACATACATCACACTTTACATATACTGTTGGCAAGAAGTGCATCTCCACCGCTATTGTGCCGTTGCCTTGGCATGTCTCACACCTTCCACCTTTCACATTAAAAGAAAATCTGCTCGCCTTCCAACCACGCGCTCGTGCTTCTTCAGTTGATGCAAACAAATCCCTTATAAAAGTAAACGCTCCAGTATATGTAGCAGGGTTTGACCTAGGTGTCCTACCTATTGGAGACTGATCTATAAGAATAGACCGCCCTAAATATTCTGTACCAGTAAAACTTTTAGCATTATATATTTCAGCACTTCTATACTTTCTCTCAAATCTTGCGCGTAAGTTTTTATATAAAAGTTCATAAAGAAAAGTTGACTTACCAGAACCAGACACGCCAGTTATAGTGACCAGCTTACCAAGTGGTATATCTACACTCATATTTTTAATATTAAATTTCTTTCCACCTCGTATCTTTATAGCGCCTTTGTTACTGTCGCGTCGTTTCTCTGGAAGTTCTATTTTCTTTTCTTCTCTAAGATAATCAAGTGTTACAGATTTGCTATCGTTTTTCTTTGCAGTTAGGAGTTCGTCCAAATACCCTGACACCACAACTTCCCCGCCATGCACACCAGCGCCTGGGCCAAGATCCACTATATAATCAGAAGAATAAATAGTATCTTCGTCGTGCTCTACTACTATTATAGTGTTGCCAAGATCTCTAAGATTAAGAAGTGTTTTTATAAGTCTGTCGTTGTCGCGCTGATGCAGACCTATAGTCGGTTCGTCCAGTACATATAGCGCGCCGACAAGCCCTGAACCAAGTTGTGATGCCAAGCGTATCCTCTGCGCTTCTCCGCCTGAGAGAGTATTAGCGCGCCTATCAAGTGTTAGATATTCAATACCAACGTCTATCATAAACTGTAACCTGCTTGTTATTTCTTTTAGGACAACTTTCGCTATTTCCTGTTCTTTTTTAGTTAGCTTAAGTTTACTGAAAAATTCCTGTGCGTTTTTTATAGACATTGAGGTTAAATCAACTATATTAGTTTTGTCTCCTAAGTAGACAAACAAAGCCTCTTTTCTTAACCGCGCGCCTTTACATGTGTCACACACTTCAGAACCAAAAAAGTGTTTGGTCCCAAGCCCATTGCAAGCTTCACACGCTCCGTATGGTGAGTTAAATGAAAACAGTCTCGGCTCAACCTCTGGGAATGAAAACCCGTCATACGGACACATAAACTTTGCGGAGATTATCCTCTCTTCTCCACTAGGCTCTTCTACTTTTAGCAGACCATCAGACTCTTCAAGCGCTTTTTCTATTGCTTCACTAAGTCTCTCCAAAGCACTTGTTTTATCTTCCTTAAACTCTGTTAAGAATATCTCATCCACAAGCACGTCTATGTCATGCTTTTTGGTTTTTGAAATTACTATTTGCTCGCGTAAGTTTTTAATCTTACCGTCTATTTTTACCTTACTGTATCCTTTGCCAAGCAGATCATAAAGAAGCTGATAGTATTCACCCTTTCTACCTACTACTACAGGTGAGTATATTTTAAGCTTCAAATCATTGACATCTACACCCATTACTTTCTTGCCTGTCTTTTTCAAATCAGTGTCTTTTATGGTTTTTAATATAGTATTTAGTATCTCCTCATTAGATAGCCTCTTGATTTCTCTATCACAAACCAGACAGTGCGGTCTTCCTATTCGCGCATAAAGTATTCGCATATAGTCATATATTTCTGTAATAGTCGCCACAGTAGAACGTGGGTTGTTGGACCGACTTTTCTGGTCAATAGAGATTGCAGGTGAAAGGCCGACTATCTCATCGACATCTGGCTTTTGCATTTGGCGTAAGAACTGCCGAGCATAAGCAGAAAGAGACTCTACATAACGCCTTTGCCCTTCTGCAAAGATAGTGTCAAAAGCAAGGGACGACTTCCCAGAACCAGAAAGCCCAGTGAAAACCACCATCTTATTGCGTGGCATTTCTACTGTTACATTTTTAAGATTATGAGTTCTAGCGCCTTTAACTATAATCTTG
>CAZNQQ010000004.1:5971-40147 GCA_964575575.1 uncultured Candidatus Saccharibacteria bacterium
GTCAGAGTTATTTTGATTTTCTTTGTTCTTTTTCATAATACCCACAAAACCCCCTCCTTTCATTCATAGGGGGAGTAGTTAATTAATTTAGTATAGATATAATACCTCCAAACCAAAAATTTTGCAAAAAAAGAAACCTCATCAATACTTTAAGTACGATGAGGGTGGGTTTTCTTTTTTACTTCAATCTTATTACAAACGAACTGTAGTATTTTTAATTCTAATACATGGACCGTTTTTGTCTGCACAAAGATACGCATCTGGATTTTTCTTCTGAATTTGTTTTAAAAGTTCCTCATTTTTTTTATGCTGAACTTCGCTTACAGCAAATCCTGACAATACCTGGTGTTTTTTACTTCCAGTACTAAAGTATCCATCCTTTACAGCAAGAATCCCTAACACTCCAACAATAATCATAATCGACATCGTCAGACAAAACATCTTAGATAACTTACTCACAAAAACCTCCTTACAGAAGTTCGCCGATTGGCGTATTTAAAATACATCTACATATAGAATAACACGTTATTGCTTTTGTGTCAATACCTTTATTTCATCCCTTATTATCGCCGCCGTTTCAAAGTCCAGAATTTTCACAGCGCCCTCCATTGCCTTTTCTTTCTGAGCTATGAGTTTCTTCGGATTCTTTTTATATAGCTCCCTATCTATAGTAAGGAGTGTCGCTACTGATTGCTCGTGTTCTGTACGCATCTGGTCTGTAATATCTTTAATAGCTTTTATAATAGTCTTTGGTGTGATTTTGTGCTTTTTATTGTACGCAATCTGTAGCTTTCTTCTTCTGTCTGTTTCACTCATTGCCTTTTCCATTGAGTTGGTTATCTTGTCAGCATAAAGTATCACTCTTCCTTCTACGTTACGAGCTGCACGCCCTATAGTCTGTATCAAGCTAGTTTCAGAACGCAAGAAACCTTCTTTGTCAGCATCAAGTATTCCTATGAGCACTACCTCGGGCAAATCCAAACCTTCTCTTAGTAAGTTTACTCCCACCAAAACATCAAACTTTCCTTTTCTAAACTCCGTAAGAATTTCTATCCTGTCTATAGTTTTCACATCACTATGTAGATACTCTGCTTTGATTTTCTTTTCTTTTAAATACTCTGACAAATCTTCTGCCATCTTTTTGGTAAGTGTTGTTGCTATTACTCGCCCGCCTTTTTTCACAGCCTTTTCTGTCTCTTCTATAAAATCTTGTACTTGCCCTTTGTATTTATTTTTTTCTACCACAGGTCGTACGTCTATCTCTGGATCAAGTAAGCCAGTAGGTCGTATAACTTGCTCTACTATATTTTTACTATTCTTTCCTTCATATGTTCCTGGAGTAGCAGACGTATAAATACTCTGACCTACACGTTCTTCAAACTCTTCAAAATTAAGAGGTCTGTTATCCACCGCAGACGGCAATCTAAAACCAAACTCTACTAAAGTCTTTTTCCTTGATCTGTCGCCTGCATACATACCACCAAGTTGTGGTACTGTTACATGTGATTCGTCTATTACTGTAAGAAAATCTTTCGGGAAATAAGAAAGAAGTGTGTATGGCGGTTCACCTTCTTCTCGCCCATCAAAATGCCTAGAATAGTTTTCAATACCGCTTGTATAGCCTATCTCTTTTATAAGAGCTAAATCATAATTAGTTCTGCGTTTTAATCTTTCGTGCTCAAGTACTTTGCCTGCACGCTTGAGCTCTGCAAGGCGCTTATTAAGTTCTGCTTTGATGTCAGCTACAGCACATTTCTTTTCTGTCTCTGGTGTCACGAAATGTTTTGCTGGAAATAAAAAGAATGATTTAATATCTTTTTCTAATATCATCCGCGAAATTGCATCAATCTTATCCAACTTAGTGGCCTTGCCACTAAGTAGTTCTATTCTGTATATTACTTTTTCATTCACTGGCATTATCTCTACAACATTACCCATTGCTCGAAACTTACCTGGAGTAAGATCAGCAGGTGTACGTTCAAAGTATATTCCGATAAGCTTTCTTATAAACTCTGCGCGGTTTATTTTCATCCCTTTTTCTATCTTCAAGTTTACTTTTTCATACTCCACAGGATTACCAAGTCCATAGATAGCAGAAACAGACGCGACTATTATTACATCTTTACGCGTAAGAAGCGCTTGCGTGGCAGCGTGTCTTAGTCTGTCTATCTCTTCGTTGATTTGCGTTTCTTTTTCTATATATGTATCAGTCACTGGCATATACGCCTCCGGCTGATAGTAGTCATAGTAAGATACAAAGTAATGCACAGCAGCATCTGGGAAGAATTCTCTATATTCTTGTGCCAACTGTGCTGCGAGAGTTTTGTTATGCGCTAAAACAAGTGTGGGCTTCTGCACCTTCTCAATAACATTAGCAACAGTGAATGTCTTACCAGAGCCTGTAACACCTAAAAGCGTCTGGTGCTTATCACCTTTCTTTAGCCCTTCAACCAAGCTTTTAATAGCCTTCGGCTGATCCCCCGCTGGCTTAAAATCTGATTTTAGTTTGAATTTATTTTCCATAATAACTTTTTAAAAAAACCTCCTTAAACTCGTCGAAATTTTCATCTAGGATTGACTGCCTGATTTTTTTTACAAGATTTACGATGAAGTATAGGTTGTGAATTGAAGCAAGTGTAGACGCTAGCATTTCTTTTGCTCTAAATAAGTGTGTGAGATATGCCTTTGTATAGTTCTGACACGTATAACATTCACAGTCTTCTTCTATTTTTGAAAAGTCTTTCGCATATTCTGTTTTTTCTATATTTATCCTCCCCTCTTTAGTGTAAACCATTCCAGTGCGCGCTATTCTAGTCGGCGATACACAATCAAACATATCCACGCCATTTTCTATCCCCACAAACAAATCAATGGGTTCACCTATTCCTAGTAAATGTCTCGGCTTTTCTTCTGGCAATATTTTGTTTACCCACGCTAGCGCTTCGTCTAGGTCTTCTTTACTAAAAGACCCTCCTATACCGAAGCCGTCAAAATCCATACCACCTATCACTCTCGCACTTTCTTTACGCAAATCCTCAAACCGCCCGCCTTGGACTATACCAAACAAAGCTTGCTTGTCGTCTTTATTTAATTCTTTATGTTTATCTAAACTCCTCTGCGCCCATCTATGTGTACGCTCCATCGCTTCTTTCTGGTACTTGTGTTCTGCAGTTGGCGAAGTGCATTCATCAAATGCAAATATAATATCAGCGCCAATGTTGTGCTGTATTTCTATTGATTTCTCTGGAGTAAAATAATGCTTACTTCCATCTATATGTGACTGAAATTCTACGCCTTCTTCGTCTATCTTCGCGAGCTTCCCATGGTTGTCTTTCTTTTTTACATCAGTTTTAAGTTCAAACTTATTCTCCCCTGTACCAAAACCAGCGCCAAGTGAAAACACCTGAAAGCCACCAGAGTCTGTTACTGTAGGACCACTCCAGTTCATAAACTTACCTATTCCTCCTGCATCTCTTACTATCTCATCGCCAGGCTGTAAGTAAAGATGATAAGTATTACCAAGTACAGCTTGCGCACCGATAGTGTTCACTTGCTCTGGAGTAAGAGACTTCACTGTAGCCTTAGTCCCTACCACAGTAAAAGACGGTGTTTCTATAACACCGTTTGGGGTCGTGATCTTCCCTGCTCTTCCCAACTTCCCTTTTAGTTTTTTCTCTATCTCAAATTGCATAGGTACAAGATAACAAAAAACCGCTGTTATATCTAGCGGTTTTTTGTATTTTTTAGATTATTGACTATCTACTGCTAGTAGCTCTACATCAAATAAAAGTGTTGAACCTGCTGGGATTGAACCGATTGCTCGGTCGCCATATGCCATGTTTGCTGGGATCACCAAACTTCTCTTGCCTCCTACTTTCATACCTGCGAACCCTTGCTCCCAACCTTGTATAACCTGCCCTGCACCTAAGATAAATCTAAACGGCTGTCCCCTGTCTACTGAACTGTCAAACTTTGTACCATCTGTAAGAGTACCTGTGTAGTGTACTGTTACTACTTTACCTGCTACTGCTTCTTCTCCTGTTCCTACTACTGTGTCTGTTACTTTCATACCATTTATATTTATTGATTCTGGAGCTTTTTTTGTCTCCACTGTTAATTCACTTAAAGACGCACTATGTCTGTCTGCACTACCTTCACCCGCTATCTTTCCTTTTGACACGAAACCTACCACAGACGCAGCTGCGAAAAAGAAAAGAATTACTGCTAATGATACAAATACCGCTGTTTTTTCATTTTTACCTAGTTTTTTCATAATAATAGTGAATTAAAAGTTAGTTAATAATAAAGATTAAATTCAATATTCCTATATAATAACCGATTTTAAGAAAATAGAAAGGGTTTTGTATGTGGAAAACCTATCAACAAAAAGGCTTGATATTTTCTATATATCTGCTATGCTAACTCTCATATATGGAAACGATATCTGAATTACTGCCATATGCGCAGGTTGTCCTATCTATACTTCTAATAGGGGCAATAATACTACAGCAAACAGGATCAAGTCTTGGGGGAGCTTTTGGTGGAGACAACTTCAGCGCAGGCTTTCATAAAAGACGAGGTTTTGAAAAGCTTTTGTTCAATGCAACTATAGTAATCGCAGTACTTTTTGGTATCACAGCATTTCTTGCACTCATTATCTAAATGAAAGACATACACAGAAAATTGACTCGGAGAATATTTCCTATTTCAAAGAGAGAGTCTATACAACAAAACATTAAAACATTCTCGCCATCAGAGAAAATGCTGTTTTTTGTACTTGTCATTATTTTTGTTGGTAGTGTACTTGTTACACTTTCAAATATAAATAAATCATTCTTAGTGGAAGTACCAGCACAAGGCGGAAGCATCACAGAGGGTGTTGTAGGCTCACCAAGATTTGTTAATCCACTACTTTCAAACTCAGACACAGACAGAGACCTTACAATGCTTGTGTATTCAGGTCTTATGAAAGCTACTCCAGATGGTGACCTTATAGAAGACCTTGCAGACAGCCACACGATCTCAGAAGACGGATTCGTATATGATTTTGTACTCAAAGACGATATCTTCTTTCATGACGGAGTAGAAGTAACCGCAGATGATGTTGTGTTTACAGTACAGAAAGCACAAGACGTAAGTCTTAAGAGCCCAAAACGTGCAAGCTGGGACGGTGTAACTGTAGAAAAGATAGACGACAAGCATGTGCGCTTTATACTTAAACAACCTTATACTCCATTTTTAGAAAACACTACACTCGGTATCTTGCCAAAACACATATGGATCAAAACAGGCACAGAGCAATTCTCTTTCAGTAAATTCAACAATGAACCTGTAGGAAGCGGGCCTTATAAAATACAAAAGATAAAATACAATTCAGGTGGTACTCCAGAATTTTACAAGCTTGAATCTTTTAATAAGTACGCACTTGGTGAACCTTTTATATCTGAAATAAAAATCGTCTTTTATACTAGTGAGACAGCTCTACTTGAAAGTTATAAAGACGGAGACATAGAAGGTATAAACAGTATCTCTCCTAACAAACTATCTGAGCTTGTAGATACAGGTGCGCATATTGAACGATCTCCACTTCCTAGAATATTTGCGGTATTTTTTAACCAAAACCAAGCGTCTGTATTTGCAAACATGGAAGTACGTAAAGCATTAAACATCGCACTCAACAGAGACGACATAGTCAGCGAAGTACTAAGTGGATACGGTACAGATATAGACGGTCCAATACCTCCAAGACTTTTGAAAGCTGGGAACGATAATTCAGACAAAAGAAATATACTAAACGAGGAAAGAAAAGATCTCGCTATAGAAATGCTAGAAAACAACGGTTGGGTATTTGACGAAGAGAATCAAATCTGGGAAAAGAAAACAAAAAAAGAAGAAAAGCAATTAAGGTTTTCTCTTTCAACATCTAATACACCAGAACTTAAAGCAACTGCAGAGCTTATAGCAAAACAATGGAGTGACATAGGAGTGATTGTGGATTTGAAAATATTTGAAGCTAGTGACCTAAACCAAAACGTGATTCGCCCACGAAAGTATGATGCACTTCTTTTTGGGGAGATAATAAGCCGTGAACTCGACCTGTTTGCTTTTTGGCACTCTTCACAGAGGAACGACCCAGGCCTTAACATAGCGCTTTATGCCAACATAACTGCAGACAAGTTACTAGAAGATGCGCGTAAAGCTGCTGACAGAAGCGTAATGGTTGAGAAATATATAGAGTTTGAAGATGAAATAGATTCTGATGTACCTGCAGTCTTCGTTTATTCACCTGACTTTATTTATATAACTCCGAAAGACATAAAAGCCTTTGAGTTAGGGGCAGTTGCAACACCTGCTGAACGATTTTTAAATATTCACGAGTGGTATATAGAAACAGACAAAGTATGGAACTTCTTTATTAAATAAAATTATTAATTAACAATTAAATTACAAAACATGATTAACAGAAATACACAAAGAACGAGTAGTCCGAAAAATACTGCATCAAAAAGCAAAGACACAAGACCAGCATTCCAAAGAAGCTTGTCATCTAAAAAACATACAGGTAGCTCCCACAGGCCTAAACCTAGAACTAGTTCGCCTGCAGGAAGAGGTCTAAACGCTAGAGATAGACAAAAAGCTCTCCGCAAAGATATGCCACGCATCGCTCGCAAAAAACCAGACGATGTTATACCTCCTGCAGGAGACAACGTACGTATCATACCACTTGGTGGAGTTGAAGAGGTGGGTAAAAACATGATAGTCGTTGAATACAAAGATGACATTATTATATTTGATGTTGGTTTTCAATTTGTTTCAGAAGAAGAAACACCTGGAATAGACTACATACTTCCAAACACAAAATACCTTGAAGACCGTAAAGACAAAATTCGCGGTGTTGTAATTACGCACGGTCACCTAGATCACATAGGTGGAGCACCTTATATAATGAACAGGATAGGTAATCCAAAGGTATATACACGCTCACTTACAAAGATGATGATGGAAAAAAGACAAACTGAATTCCCTCACCTACCAAAGCTAGACATACGAGTAGTTGGACCAGACGACAATATTAAGCTCGGCAATCTGCCTGTTAAGTTTCACCCTATCTCACACTCAATCCCTGATGCTATGGCGGTTTCTGTGGAAACACCTTATGGAAATATAGTGGTTACTGGAGACTTAAAGATTGACCATGTTAATGAAGATCCGACAGATATAGAAAAGAAAGTATGGGGAGATATTGGTAAAAACAATAATCTATTACTTATTTCAGACTCAACAAATGCAGAAAACCCCGGATTCTCGATTACAGAAAAACAAATACACAAAAACATAGAGGAGATAATTAAAAACATTCCAGGTCGTCTTATTATAGGGACATTTGCATCTCAGTTTGAACGAATGATAAAGATGGTACAGATTGCAGAAAAGTATGGGAAAAAAGTTGTAACAGAAGGACGAAGTATTAAAACAAATATTGAGATAGCGCAGCTTGCAGGACTTTTGAAACCAAAGAAAGGTACAATAATCCCTGCTCAAGATATAGACAAATACCCAGCAAATAAAATACTTGTAATAGCAACAGGCGCACAAGGAGAAGAATTTGCAGCGCTTATGCGTATCTCTACCAAAAAACACAAGCATATATTCTTGAACGAACGAGATACCATAATGCTTTCCTCTTCTGTCGTACCTGGTAACGAGACAAGTGTTCAAAGACTAAAAGATAATCTATACCGGCACAAAGTACATATTATTCATTACAAAGTTTCAGACATTCACTCTACAGGACACGGTAATGCCGGAGAGCTTGCATGGGTAAACAAAACTGTAAATCCAAAATTCTTTATCCCTGGATACGGAAACTATTCAATGACCACAGTTCATGCACAGATAATGACAGACAACGACCTAATGAAGAAAGAAAACATAATAGTACCAGAAGCAAACGGTTCTATAATAGAAATCGGGAATGGTGGGAAAAGTATAAAGACAATCAAAGAAAAAGCTCCATCTGCAGTTGTGATGGTAGATGGTCTTGCTATCGGCGACATGCAAGAAGTGGTGATCCGCGACAGAAAAATGCTAGCGCAAGACGGAATGTTTGTAATCGTTGCAACAATAAACATGCAAACAGGTAAACTAAAGAAATCACCAGACATTATCTCTCGTGGATTTATCTATTTGAGAGAGTCACAAGACCTACTTCAAGAAGCAAGGGTACTTATAAAGAAAAACGTTGAAGATACAATAAAAGGCATGCGTCCAATAAACTTTGATTATGTAAAAAGCAATCTGACAGATTCTCTAAGTCTTTACCTATTCCAAAAGACCAACAAGCGCCCGCTTGTGATACCTGTTATACTTAGTATGTAAACAATATGGAAATTGCGAATCGGAAATTGTATAAAAAAAGTCCCTTCGTCACAATATATATAGCGACATTTCTTGCCGCTTTTCATGTATTTCTAATGACTTATATTAACTCGAGCTTCTTGAGTCAGTTTATATCCGAAAAGTCTGTTGGTATTCTTTTTGCAATAGGATCATTGGCAAGCATCGCTGCACTTATAATAATACCTATAATACTTAGAGTGTTGGGAAACTACCTAACTATTATCGGACTCACAATACTTGAGATTTTTATCCTTCTAGGTATGGCATTTATAAAAGAAGCGATGGTGGTAATACCATTGTTTGTCGCACACTGGGTAGTATTCCAACTAATGTTCATCAATATGGATGTGTTTTTTGAAAGCTCACAGAAAGAAGAAAGCGACACCGGAAGCAAGCGGGGTATCTTACTTACCATAATAAACGCTGCACTTATATTCTCTATTTTGTTAGTAGGTTTTATCCTAAAAGATAGTGAGTTCTGGAGAGTTTACCTTACATCTGTCGGTATACTAATACCGTTCCTACTTATAGTACTTATAAAATTTAGAAAATTTAAAGATCCTGTATATGAAAGCCCGAAAATCTTAAACACTATCAAAAAAGTTAGGAGAAGCAAACCTATCCGCAACATATTTATATCTCAACTTTTCTTAAAGTTTTTCTATTCATGGATGGTGGTATATATGCCAATCTATCTTCATAATCATATAGGGTTTGACTGGCCACAGATATCTATAATATTTACCATAATGCTTCTGCCTTTTGTTTTACTTGAAGTTCCTGCAGGGCATTTGGCTGATAAACTATGGGGTGAGAAAGAGCTTCTCTCTGCAGGGTTTATTATCACAGCATTGTTTACAATGATAATACCTTTTATAGGTGTAGCTTCTTTTGTCTTGTGGACTATAATACTCTTTGCAACACGAACAGGTGCAAGTTTGATTGAGATAACCACAGAGAGCTATTTCTTTAAACATGTACAGGGAGACGACGCAGATGTGATAAGTTTCTTCAGGATGACTCGCCCGCTTGCGTATATTGCAGGCCCAATTGCTGCAATTGTAGCTTTGGAGTTCTTGCCTTTTCAATACATATTCTTAGTACTTGGAGTAATAATGCTTTTCGGCCTCAAATACGCTTTTGCCCTTAAGGACACACGATAATCTGCCCTGTGGATTAGTCGCTACCACCAAAAATGTGGTGTGATAAAATATATGTATAGAGATAAAGTAAAAGATAGCGAGGTTTACTCGTTTGGTCATATCTTTACATTAAAATAACTAATCTCTTCATTACCATTACATTTATAAATAAACATGAAAATTATTTCATACATAATCGGCATAATCGTAACGCTTGCAGGAATCATCGGATTCTTCAGTGCGCCAATTCTTGGCATGATTGAGACAAATACAATCCAAAACATTGTTTACATTGTATTAGGTCTTGCAGTACTTATGGCAGTTAAGAAAGGAAAGGATGGACTTGCAAAAATCGTTGGTATTATATTTGCAGTTTTAGGTATCCTAGGACTTGTAATGTCAGGTGATACTGTAATCGGAATCATACAAAACACAGGTACAGGAAACTGGTTCCATCTAATAATAGGTATTATCCTAGTAGCTATAGCGTTTTCAGGTAAGTGCTGTTCAACAAAGAAAGAAGGATATTCAGCTCCAGCACAACCAGAGGCACCAGAAGCTCCACAACAACCACAGAATCCACAAATGTAATTTTTATAACATTTGATCAAAACAAAAATCTCTCTAATTAATTGGAGAGATTTTTGTTTTATTTAGCTCGTGGCCAAGTATTCCCAGCTTTTGGATATATTTTAGTAAGAGGGTGGTCTTTGCAGTCATGTTTACGTGCTGTGCATACTTGTCTACCGTATTCTATAACCCTATATGAAAAGTTTGCCCATTCTTTCTTTGGTAATATCGCCATCAAGTCTTGCTCTATCTTTTTAGGGTCTCTGCTTTCTGTAAGATCAAACTTCAATGCAAAACGTCTTACGTGAGTATCAACTGCTATCCCTTCTACAACCTCAAATGCATTTCCTAAGATTATGTTTGCAGTCTTTCTAGCTACACCCTTAAGCTCCACCAACTCTTCCATAGTGTTTGGCACTTTGCTGTTGTGTTTTTCTTTTATTATCTTTGCAGTGGCTAGGATGTTTTTAGCTTTAGTGTGGTAAAACCCAGTGGACTTTATGTTCTGCTCAAACTCTTTGATATCTACTTTCAGATAATCCTCAAATTTCTTATATTTCTTGAAAAGTTTTTCTGTTACCTTATTCACCTGCTTGTCAGTAGACTGCGCTGAGAGCACTACAGCCACCAATAGCTCCCAATTAGTCTTGTATTTTAGGGCTATTTTCGCATCTGGAAAAAGCTTTTTGAGAGCATTGTTAAGCTTTAATATCCTCTTTTTTCGTTCTTTTAGCATATTAAGAGCTTATCATAATGACATGCTATAATACTAATTATGTCAGATAAATCTGCGAAATTCGTACACCTCCATACTCACAGTCATTATTCTCTGCTTAATGCCCTGCCAAAGATTGGTGAGCTTGTAGATAACGCTGTAAAAGCTAATATGCCAGCGCTTGCTCTCACTGACAATGGTAACTTATATGGTGCTATTGAATTTTATAAAGCTTGCAAGAGTGCAGAGATAAAACCAATCATTGGTATCGATGCTTTCGTA
Organism: uncultured Candidatus Saccharibacteria bacterium; assembly: GCA_964575575.1. Classification (GTDB taxonomy): domain Bacteria; phylum Patescibacteriota; class Minisyncoccia; order Phycocordibacterales; family UBA2163; genus UBA2163. The sequence goes on from CAZNQQ010000004.1 coordinate 17,081, forward strand.
GCTATACGTACACGAAACGACAAAGAAGCGCGGATAGACAACAGACGTTCGCGGTTAGTCTTGCTTGCCAAAGACAATACTGGATATAAAAATTTACTTAAGCTTGTCACCTATTCACAGCTTGAAGGATTCTACTATAAACCAAGAGTTGATAAAGAACTTTTAGAAAAATACTCTGATGGACTTATCGCAATAATCCCCTCTTTCTCTGGAGAAACTACTGTGGCGTTAAAAGAAAAAGATGTAGAGAAAGCTAAAGAAAAACTAGACTGGTATAAAGATACTTTTGGGAAAGAAAATGTATTTCTTGAAATTACACATCACCCAGAGATTGCAGGGCATCAAGAAATACAGGAAGAAATAAAAAAGCTAGCCCAAGAGACTGACACACAGCTTGTAGCAGCACAAGATGTATATTATATAAAACCAGAAGACAGAAAGACGCGTGCGACTGTTATGAAAATCCAAACCAACTCGGATTTTGGCGCACAAGGAGGTGAAGATGAAGATTTTTCTTTTATAAATCAAAAAACAGCAGAGAAGTATTTCAAAGACACTCCAAGAGCACTTGAAAATACAATCAAAATCGCTGATATGTGCAACGTCGAGCTTGAACTTGGCAATTGGGTATTTCCTGACCTTAAAGTAGAGAGTGGACGCTCTTATGACGACGAGCTTCGTGAATTAGTTTATGCCGGACTTGAAAAACGTAATGTAAAAAAAACAAAAGAAGTTGAAGACCGAATAGAGTATGAACTTAAAATAATTAAAGACAAAGGATACTCTCCGTATTTCTTAGTGGTGGGAGACTTATTAAGGTTTGCGCACGACAATAATATTCTAACCACTATTCGTGGCTCTGTGGCTGGTTCTATGGTGACTTACCTTGCAAAGATTACAAATGTAAACCCTATAGAATACAAAATACCATTTGAGCGATTCCTAAACCCAGAGCGACCGTCAGCACCTGATATTGATATGGATTTTGCCGACAATAGACGTGACGAGGTTATACAATACGCAAAAGATAAATACGGCGAAGAGAAGGTGGCACAGATTGGAACATTTGGAACTATGGCAGCGCGCGGTTCAGTACGCGACATCGCACGTGCACTCGGGCATCCGTACAACACTGGCGACCAGATAGCAAAGCTTATCCCTATGGGATCACAGGGCTTCCCTATGACTATAGACCGTGCACTTGAGATAACTCCAGAGCTCAAAGATTTATATAAAAAAGAAAAAGATGCAAAAGAAATAATAGATATGGCAAAGAAGATTGAAGGCAATGCACGACACATCTCCATCCACGCTGCAGGCGTAGTGATCTCCCCCACTGACCTCACCAACTTTGTACCGCTCCAGCTTGATCCAAAAGGCGGGAAAATCGTAACGCAATACGACATGCATTCTGTAGAAGATGCAGGCCTTCTGAAGTTTGATTTTCTTGGTATCAAAAACTTGGCGATCTTAGCTGATGCTGTACGACGAGCAAAAAAATTCCACGGAGTTGATATAGACATAGAGAACATTCCACTTGATGATACTAAGACATTCGATATACTTGCCCGCGGTGAGACCATGGGGCTCTTCCAACTAAACGGCGCTGGGGCAACACGATACCTAAAAGATATGAAGCCCTCAAAGATAACGGACATCAATGCTATGGTAGCGCTTTACCGTCCAGGTCCTATGGAGTCTATCCCTTCTTATATTGAACGTAAACATAATCCAAAACTTATTACATATCCTGACCCGAGGATGAAAGATATTTTAGACCAGTCATACGGAGTTATCACTTATCAAGACGACGTACTTATGATTTCTATAAAGCTTGGAGGGTATTCATGGCTTGAGGCAGACAAACTTCGAAAAGCTATGGGTAAGAAGATTCCTAAAGTAATGGCAGCAGAAAAAGAAAAACTAATCCAAGGATTTATAGATAATGGAACCACAAAAGACAAAGCCAATAAGATCTGGGAGCTTATAGAACCGTTTGCTGCTTATGGATTCAACAAAGCCCACGCTGCGAGTTATGGAAAGGTGGCTTACCAAACAGCTTATATGAAAGCTAATTTCCCTACTGAATATATGGCAGCTGTACTCACTGCTGACTCTGGTGATGTGGACAAGATATCAGAAAGCATCATAGAGCTAAAAAGGATGAAGATCCCTGTACTCCCTCCAAACATAAACGAGAGCTTTGGTGACTTTACAGTGGTTGGAGAAAGTATTCGTTTTGGGCTTAGCTCTATAAAAAACTTCGGTGAAGGTATTGGAGATTTTATAATTGCAGAGCGAGAGCAAAATGGTAAGTTTAAATCTTTAGCGGATTTCTTAGAACGAGTACAAAACAAAAACTTAAACAAAAAATCTCTAGAAGCTCTTATAAAAGCTGGCGCACTTGATGAATTTGGCGAACGTGGAGAGATGCTTTTCAATATGGAATATTTGCTAGAGTTCAATAAAGAACACTCTGAAATGGACAACAGTCATGACTCACTTTTTGGAGCACTCCCAGAGAGTGATACACCAACAAAACTTAATTTAGAGAAAACGGAACCTGCCAGCCAGAGCGATAAACTTTTCTGGGAGAAAGAGTTGCTCGGACTCTATATCTCTGGGCATCCGCTTGATAAGTTTAAAGAAAAACTTGAAAATAAATATAAGAAAATAAAAGAAACTAAAGAGACTATGGGTAGTGGTATGACAGTAGTTGTCTCAGGTATTGTAGAAGAATGCAAACCAATTCTTACCAAAAAAGGTGACCAGATGGCGTTTGTACGTATAGCTGATATAAGTGACAACATAGAGGCAGTGTTCTTCCCTGAAGTATTTACCAAATTTAAAGAACTTGTAGAGCAAGAAAAGTGCATAGCTATAAAAGGAAAAATCTCCACCCGTAATGGAGGTGTCAGTATCATTGCAGATGCAGTTAAAGAGCTCTAAATAAAATAAACTACCTACTATGGTTAATAACAGTACCCACCTAACCACTATAGTTAACTATAGTGGTTAGGATTAAATCATAGAAGACAATTCACAATATATGTCATAATATGCTATTATTTAAGCTATGGAAAAGGAATCTAATATAAACAATATTCGGCATTCGCTAGCACACTTGCTTGCTATGGCTGTAGTTGAGAACGACCCTAAAGCAAAACTTGCTATAGGCCCAACTATAGAAAATGGATTTTATTATGACTTTGAACTATCTGAACATATAGGTGTAGAAGACCTGCCAAAGCTTGAGAAAAAGATAAAGCATTATATAAAGCAAAACTTGGAATTTAAACAACTTAAAGACGCTGAACTCAAAGACCAACCATATAAAGATGAGCTAATGAAGGAACTTAAAGACAGTGGAGAGACTTTGAGCTTTTATCAGTCTGGAGATTTTATAGACCTTTGTAGTGGACCTCACGTAAACTCTACAAACAATATTGACCCTAAAGCATTTAAGCTTACAAAAGTTGCAGGTGCATATTGGAAGGGGGATGAAAAAAATACAATGCTAACACGCATTTATGGTGTGGCTTTTGAGAGCAAAGAAGAGTTAGACGAATATCTAAAAATGATGGAGGAAGCAGAAAAACGAGACCACCGAAAACTTGGTAAAGAATTAGATTTATTTTCTTTCCATAAAGAAGGTCCTGGCTTTCCTTTCTGGCACCCGAAAGGAACAATTCTTTATAATGAACTTAAAGAATTTGTAAGAAAAGAAAATGAAAAGAGAGAATATGGAGAAGTTATGACACCTATAATGCTTAATAAAGATTTATGGGTTACATCAGGACACTGGGATAAGTTTAGAGATGATATGTATTTCAGCAAAATAGATGACGAAGAAATAGCCGTAAAACCAATGAACTGCCCAGGTGGTGTGCTTATATATAAAGAAGGTATACATTCTTATCGGGACCTGCCACTACGATATTCTGAATTCGGTCTCGTACACAGACACGAACTTTCTGGAGTGCTTCATGGACTTTTACGTGTACGCTCATTTACACAAGATGATGCTCATTCATACTGCACTGAAGAACAACTCAATGGAGAAATTATGGGCATGGTTGATTACGCACTTGATATATACAAAGCATTTGGTTTTGACGACTACGAGATATTTATAGCAACACAACCAGAAAAGCACATTGGTGAAGATGGTGTATGGGAATTTGCTACAAAAGCACTTGAAGAATCTCTTAAAGAAAAAGGTCTGGAATACGGAATAAAAGAAGGAGAAGGAGCATTCTACGGACCAAAAATAGAATTTAATATAAAAGATGCTATAGGAAGAAATTGGCAAATGGGTACTATACAAGTAGACTTATCAATGCCCGGAAGGTTTAATGCAGAATATACAGACAAAGATGGCAACAAAAAAACACCTGTTATGGTGCACCGTGCAATACTCGGCTCATTTGAAAGATTCATTGGTGTACTTATAGAACACTTCGCTGGAGCATTCCCGCTTTGGCTTTCCCCTGTTCAGGTTAAGGTCTTGCCTATAGCAGATGCTCACAAAGAATACGCAGAGGAAGTTTATAATAAATTAAAGGAAAACGATATCAGAGTAGAACTTGATGAAAGCAACGAAACTCTTGGTAAAAAAATAAGACAAGGAAAATTAGAAAAGATCCCCTATCTGCTAGTACTTGGCGACAAAGAAGTTGATGACAAAAAAATCACCGTGGAAGGCAGAAAAGATTATAAAGACACCATGAGTGTAGACAAGCTTGTAGAAAAACTAGAGAAAGAAATAAAAGAGAAAACACTTTAAACATCCAAGTTTGCCATCTTGGCATTGGACTGGATAAATGACTTTCGTGATGTCACATCAGTGCCCATAAGAGTATCAAACACTTTGTCGGCCGTAACTCCATCTTCTATTGTTACTTGCTTGAGTACGCGCTTTTCTGGATCCATAGTAGTCTCCCAAAGCTCATCTGGGTTCATCTCTCCAAGACCCTTATATCTTTGTATTGAGATCTTAGGGCCTTTTTTTGTTTCTATCTCTTGCGTCTCTTCTTCTTCGCTTTCTTCGGTTACTTCTTCCACACCCTCTGCATCTTTACCAAGGATTTTTACTTTTTCTGCATCTGTGTATGCATACATAACTTCTTTACCTTTCTTTATTTTGTAAAGTGGAGGTTGAGCAATGTATAAGTACCCTGCTTCTATAATAGGTTTAAAATGTCTGTAGAAAAGAGTTAGGAGTAGTGTTCTGATGTGAGCACCGTCTACATCGGCGTCGGTTGCTATGATTATTTTATGATAACGAATCTTTGAAAGATCAAATACATCACCTATTGCTGTACCCATCGCCACTATGAGGGCTTTGATCTCCGCTGACGTAAGCATCCTGTCTAGTCGTGCTCGCTCTACGTTCAAGATCTTTCCACGAAGTGGGAGTATTGCTTGAGTCCTTCTGTATCGTCCCATCTTAGATGAGCCTCCAGCTGAATCTCCCTCTACGATAAACACTTCTGACTCTTCTGCCTTTCTGCTCTGACAGTCTGCAAGCTTTCCTGGTAGTGTCATGCCGTCGAGCGCTCCTTTTCTTAGAACGCTGTCTTTAGCGGCTTTAGCGGCTTTACGAGCCTTAAGAGCAAGAGTTACTTTACCTATCATCGCTTTAGCGTCGTCTGGGTGCTCTTCTAAGAATGCTCCAAAGCTTTCGGTAAACACTGCGTCCACAGCACCACGAGCTTCTACGGAACCTAGCTTACCTTTCGTCTGTCCTTCAAACTGGATCTCTCGCATCTTGATAGAGATAACAGCAGTCAGACCTTCTAGTACGTCGTCACCTGTAAAATTGTCTTCTTTTGTTTTTATTAAATTATTTTTCCTTCCGTAATTATTGATAGTTCTAGTCAGAGCAGTTTTAAAACCTGTAACATGCATACCTCCTTCTGCATTGTAAGTGTTGTTTGCAAATGCAGACATTCTAGAGGATATGTCGTCTACATATTGAAGTGACACTTCTACATCTACTCCGTCCATCTCCTTTTCAACATAAAAAATATTTTTGTGTATTGGCTTTTGGTGTTGGTTTTTAAATTTAACAAGTGAAAGTAGACCTCCTTCAAAATAGAAAGTCATCGTAGGAGTATCGAGTGCAAGCTCTCGCAAGTAAAATGCTTTGTCTGCGTCTATCTTACCTTCGTATTCACGTGCGTCTATACAGGTGATGCGTGTTCCTTTAACAAGATATGCTTGCTGACGTAAGTGTGTGGTGATTTTGTTCCAGTCATAAACTATTTCTTTGAAAATCTCCGGGTCAGCTTCAAATGTGATCACAGTACCTGTGTCTTTTGATGCGCCCATCTTTTTTACAGAAGCTTTTTTCTTTCCTTGTTTATACTCTTGCATATAAAGTCCTCCGTCTCTTCTTACTTCTGCTTTTGCATAAAGAGACAAAGCATTTACAACAGAAGCACCTACACCGTGGAGACCTCCTGTAGCTCCTGTATATCCTTCACCACCAAATTTACCTCCGGCGTGCAGAGTTGTCATAATAGTTTCCAAAGCAGAAACTTTAGTTTTTACATGCTTGTCTACAGGAATACCACGACCGTTGTCAGTAACTCGAATTCTGTTGTTTGGTAAAAGCGCTACTTCTACGTCAGTAGCATATCCACCCATCGCTTCGTCGCGAGCATTGTCAAAAATCTCCCATATAAGATGGTGGAGGCCTTCAAGCCCTGTTGTACCAATATACATCCCAGGACGCTTTCTAACAGGCTCTAAGCCCTCTAGAACTGTTATATCTTGAGCATCATAGTGATGACCTTTTGATGATGATTTTGCTTCTTTTTTAGCCATAAAATATAGAGCTTTTAAGCCCTTTTAGTACTCATATTATAGCAAAAAAGCCCTCAAAATTCAACGAATTCTAAGGGCTTTTGTGGATAGAAAAAAGACGATTTATAGCCAATACCCTACGGCTCACACAACTGATTGAGCCATACCTATGGAGAAATAAATATTGCCATCCTACGCCAATCGTCAATAAAAAAATTAATATCTGTAAATATATTTTGACCTTTTTCTTTCTTAGTCGATTCAGGATCGTTGTAGTAAAAACCAACAACTTCTCCATCTCTTTCTTTGAAACCAGTAACAACAACCACATGAAATTTAGTTTGTCCTAGAATTCGCTTAATAGCTGAAATCATTACTGGGTTACCATTCATTAAGGATTCACTAATATCTTTAATACCATCCTTTACATCAACTTTTTCTACTCTTCTTGCCTTCAATCCAAAATTTTCAGCAAGACTTACAATACTATCATGATACCAACCAAGTGGACCATATCCACCATTTTCATATCCCTTTTTTATAAGGTCTGTGAGTGATATTTCTCCTTTCCTGTAATAATCTAAAATCATTTTTAAACATACGATTGCGCAAGACTTCGGCATCCATTCTTTATCAACAACATCAAGGAACTGAGAATAATAAGGTACGTCTAATTTCATAATCACCTTCCTTTAAAAAGACAAAAGAATTATTAACTTGATTAAAAAGAAAATTTTGTTCTGAGAGCAGAATATCAAAATATGTAGATATGTCAACTATCTCACCTCCCAATTGGAATTACTGTTTAGAGCATTGGTTACAGAGTTCATTATTTTATTTACCCCCTCATCTGAAAGTGTCTTGTCTTGTGATTGAAATACCAGATTAAACGCATAAGAAATCTTATCGTCTTTTTTAAATTCATCAAAAAGTCTTGTGTTTACGAGCAACCCACCTGCTTCTTTTTGTATTATTTCTAATACATCACTACTGGTTATATCACTTGGCACCCATACAGCAATGTCTCGCAACATAAATGGATATTGAGAAATTGATTTATATGTAATACTTTCTTTCTTCTCAAACTTTTCATAAGCATCTGGCTCTGGAAGCTTCTCTAACAATTCATCAAAGTTTGTTTCAAAAATATTATCTTGTGTGTCTCTGTTCATTTCTATACCCAAAAACTCTGACAATTTATCTATAACATTTTCCGGATTAGCTATAGCGAAAGATGTAAATTCTGCATCCTTAGTAAACACATTACCGATTTCAAATATCTTTACTTCATCCGTATCTAATAATGGCAGATTTTTTGTATTTTGCTCTAGTGATTTTGAAAGTCCATCACGCAAATTAGTTCGCAAGAAGTTTTTGTCAGACGCAAATGGTTTTATCATCTCTACTTCCCCACTATCTCTAAAAGTATATGTATAAACTTCAGAAAATCCCTCTTGTACTAAGAAATCCTTAATCTTACTTGCATAATAAAACTTCTTATTAACTTTCGGAGTCTTTTCAGGCTTCTCTGGAAGCACAGCTTCTATGTTGTCATATCCATATATTCTTCCAACCTCTTCTACTATGTCTGCTTTTAATTCCAGATCCTCTCTCTCAACTGGAGGGTTCACTGTAAACTCTTCGCCTGATACTTCGTACTCAAACCCTAATCTTTTAAATATATCTTCTACCTCTTCTGCTGATATATTAGCGCCAAGTAATTTATTTATCTGTGATACTGAAACAGTTATTTTTGTACCACTTAATTTACCAGAGAAAGGGTCTGTCTTAAGCGGAATCTTTAAGACAGCAGACAGTTCTTTCGCTACACCACCTTCTTTATCTGAATCTTTTGCACGATTAGGTAATACATCTATATCAAATGAGTAATCTCCATCTACTTCTTCTATGCCTTCAACCTCATATGAATGAAATGTTAAAGCTTCAGCAACCTTCTCCGGCTCTGGTAGTTTTTCTTCAAAGTATTCTTGTATTTTCTTTAAGCTTGCTCCCATAATATTAAAATTGATTTACAAACCTCAAATCACCCTGATAGAGTAATCTTACATCATCTATACCGTACTTAAGCATTGCTAACCGATCTATACCAACACCAAATGCAAACCCTTGATATTTCTCTGGATCAATCCCTCCTGCTTTAAGTACATTAGGGTGGACCATACCAGCCCCGAGTACTTCTATCCAGCCTGTGTTCTTGCATATTGAACAACCTTTGCCCTCACATTTAAAACATGACATATCCACTTCAATACCTGGTTCAACAAATGGAAAATAACTCGGACGAAGTCTTATTTCAACATCTTTATTGAAGAATTTTTCAAGAAAAGTCTTTAACACTCCTTTCAAAGTTCCAAGCGTTGTGGTCTCGTCTATCATCAATCCTTCTACCTGATAGAACTGCGCTTCGTGAGTTGCGTCTGTTGCTTCATTACGAAATACTTTACCAGGTACGATAATTCTTATAGGAGGTTTATTATCGTTCATATAGCGAATTTGCACATTTGAAGTATGTGTTCGCATCACCATATTTTCTTTGTCTTTCACCCAAAATGTATCTTGCATACTACGTGCAGGATGATCTTTAGGAATATTTAGTGCATCAAAGTTATTGTATTCACTGTCCATCTCTGGACCATCTGCAAATTCAAAACCCATATCAGAGAATATGGCGTTTATCTCGTTTATCATCTGGGTCATTGGGTGCAAGTGCCCCTTTTTCTTTTTATCTAAATCACTCATATAATAGGCTTATTTTAACCTAAAAATACATAAAAAAACAGGGGTCTTTTGAACCCCTGCTACTACAGGAAAAAACTTATTGATCCCAAGATGCAAAAGATTCACAACAAGAACAAACTTGTCTGTAAAAATTTTCATCTTCTTCAGCACCAGAATTAATGAATTCTTCAGCGTCACTTATGTTACCAGATTTCCAATGTCCAGAACCATCAAGATGTCTGAGACATTTTGGACATATACCAATCTTCTGCATCCTCGTTTTACTCAAAATATACCCCCCTTATCTTTTTAAAGACTGGTTAAAAAGAAACTTCTTTTTTTACTAAACCTATTAAGTAATAACAAATCTGTAAATTTCTGTCAATTATTTAGCCACCTGTACTGCCTCGTCAAACTTTACAGACAACAGTTTAGAGATACCGTCAGAGCCCATTGTAACTCCATAGAGTATCCCAGCTCTACTCATAGTCTCTCTGTTGTGAGTTATAAGAATAAGCTGTGAATACTTAGAAAGCGTCTCTATCATATCGCCATATCGTTTAGAGTTCGCCTCGTCGAGTGCTGCGTCCGTCTCGTCAAGCACTAGAAACGGTGGAGGATTGACTTGCGACATTGCAAACAAAAGCGCGATAGATGTAAGCGCACGTTCACCACCTGATAGCATCACAAGACCTTGCGTCTTCTTGTTTGGCAGACTTATAGAAATATCGATCCCTTCCTCTCCATCTTCGTCATTCTCCTCACCCAAATCTCCAGAGACTTCACCCAAAATATCTGTATCTGATTTTCTTTTTTTCTTTTCTTTTATCACAGAGAGGCTGGCCTTTCCTCCTCCAAACATAAGCGCGAAGAAATTCTGAAACTGTTTGTTTATTTTCTCAATCCCTTCTTTAAACTGCGTGCTAAGCTTCTCTTCCAGATCTTTTATCAAATCCTGAAGTGCTCTAGCTGACTTTTCTAAGTCTGCAATCTCTCGCTCTAAGAATTCGTCACGCTCTGTCGCTTCTTTGTATTCTTTCATGGTGTCTTCTCCGGAACCTCCACCAAATTCCTCAAGACGTATCTTGATCTTCTCTATCTTTCTTCTTCGCTCTTCCTGCATAGCTCTGTCTTCACTTGCCACATCTTCAATATTTAAATCAAATTTATTATAATCAAGCACACCTCTACCTACCAAGACTGCGACCTCTTGAAGCTCTCGTTCAAAGTCATCTTTCGCATGAGATATTTCATCCTCAAGGCTCTCGAGCTTGCTTAGGACTATCCTTATCTCACTTTGACGCGACATTATACTAAACACCTCGCGTTCTGCCTCTCTACTGTCGTCTTTTTCTTCTTCAATCTGCTTTTTGAGAGTTTTGTATTTTTCATCAAATTTAGATTCTTCTTGAGATATATCTTTTAACTTATTATCAAGTTCTGCTTTTTCGCCCTTCATCTTCTCAAGCTCGCTATAATCAATCTTCACACCCTTATCACCAGAAAACGTCATCGACATAAAGTCTTTTATTATAGAACTTACTGTCTTGAGTATTCTCTTTATCTCTCCTATATCATTCTTAGCATCGCCATCATCAAGCTGTGAATACACTTGCTGTGTTATTTTATCAAGCTCACTATAGCTCACTGTTCTGTTTTCAAGCACCTTCTGTTCTTCTTTCTCCTTTTCTATTCGCCTTTCCTCACCTGCTAATTGCCCCTCGATACGTCCTAACTCACGCACGAGCGCGTCTTTTTTTGCTCTTATGTCAGCAAGGTTCTTTTCTATGTTTATAAGCTCTTCGCTCTTTTCGTCAGCTTTGTCTGACTTTGCAAGTACTTCTTTAGCTTTTTGGAGCTTATCCTCAAGTTCTTTTAATTCTTTCTCTGGGGATACTCTGTCTTCTTCTATTTTCTTTTTATTGTATTTTATATACTCTGATTCTCTCTTTAAATAATCCAAAGAAAGTCCTTGAAGCTCTTCTCGCATGGCGATAGACTTCTCTACCTTTTCAACTTGCCTCTTTAAGAATCTGATATGCGGAGCTATCTCTTTTCTTAGTGACTCCACTTGCGATATATTGTCTTCTGTCTTTTGAAGCTTTTTCTGACTTTCTTGTTTCTTATATTGAAATACTTTGAGCCCTAACGCGTCCTCTATCATCTCTTTGCGCTCTCTTATGTTTGCGTTGAGTATTCTGTCTGCCTCGCCTTGCGAGATTATGTGGTGCCCTGATGAGCCAATGTTTGCACTTGCTAAAAGCTCCGCAACATCACGAAGTCTAACTTGCGAGCCATTTATAAAGTATTGGTTCACTCCGTCTCTGTGTACCACACGCTCTACTACTACTTCGTCAAAATCAATATCTAAGAAACGCTTTTTATTATCAAAAGTTACTTTTACAGACGCTCTATTAGAACGCGGAGTATTTTTAGAGCCGTTAAATATCAGATCTTCTCCTCTTTTCCCTCGAAGAGACTTTATAGACTGCTCACCGAGTGCAAAACGGAACGACTCTGCGACGTTTGACTTACCTGAGCCATTGGGACCGACAATACCAGAGATGTCAGATGTAAAATCAAAAACACCCTTTTTCGCAAAGGATTTAAAACCGGAGAGTTCTAGGCTCTTCAAATACATATGTATATTATACAATAATTTATTTTTACGCCCAGCCTTTTGCCTCTAAAGCGCTTTGAGCTGCGGCTTGTTCTGCCTCTTGTTTGGACTTTCCTTCTCCTTCTCCTATCTTTTTATCGCCCAAATACACACCCACTATAAAATTCTTAGCATGGTCAGGCCCTACTTCTTGTACTGTCTTGTATTGCGGAGTAATGCTCTCTTTCTCCTGTGCTACTTCTTGGAAGCGACTCTTGCTATCCTGCCATAGCCCCTTCTCTACTATTTCATCAGTTAGTGGGAATAAATTCTTAGCTATAAAATCTTTCGCTTGCTCATACCCACCGTCAAGATAAAGCGCCCCTACAAAAGACTCAAAAGTATTAGCGAGTATATACTGCCTTGCGCGTCCTGTGTCTTTTGCTTCACCTTTTGAAAGAAGTAGGAAGTCATTCATACCAAGATCCCCTGCTACACTGGAGAGTGTGGCAGTATTTACAAGTGCTGCTCTGTAAGATGTAAGGTCTCCTTCTGGTTTTTTAGGATACTTTGCAAAAAGGAATTCTGTAACAACAAGCTCAAGCACAGCGTCACCCAAAAATTCTAACCGCTCGTTGTGATCCATCTTTAGACCTTTGTTTTCATTTAAATATGAACGATGCAAAAACGCTTGCATAAGCAGGTCTTTGTCTTTAAAAGTAATATTTAATTTCTTCTCGAATTTTGAAAAATCCATATTTATTTTTTAAGTAATATATTTACAGCCTTAGTGACTATAGGTAATATATCGTCATAAAAGTTAAGCTCTGCAATATCCTCAAGCTTGAACCATTTGGCGTCATCAAGCCCTCCCTTTTCTGCAAGTTTAAGTTCAGTGAATTTTGACTCTGCCAAGAAGTATACAACTTGTTTTCTCATCTTCCCAATCTCAGGATCAGACGCTATGTATTCGTTGTCGCCTAGCTTGTCTTTTATTTCAACTTTTATACCAAGCTCTTCTTTTATCTTTTTTGCTGTACCCTTTTCTGTGTCGTCTTTCTCATCTATACCACCTTTTGAAAGTGTCCAGTGCCCAAACACATCGTGCACCAAAGCAAGCTGGATGTCGTCGCCATCTTTGGCATAAACCACAGCACCACCAAGTCTTTTGATAGGCATCTTCTCATACGGCACATCTTCTATTTTTTTCTTAGTCTTTTTCTTAGACACTTCGTCTTTGCCTGGCTCACCCATTTCTTTATACACAGCACCAAGCACTCCGTTTACAAACCTGCCACTGCTCTCCCCACCAAATGTCTTAGCGAGCTCTATCGCTTCGTTTATTGCCACCTTCGCAGGGACTTCTTTTCTATCTGCAAATAAAAGCTCAAACAAACCTATTCTTAAAATATTTCTGTCTACTATTGATATTTTATCTATAGGCCATTCTGGCGCCGCTTTTTCTATAATGCCGTCTATTTCTTTCTGTTTGTCTAAAATATTATCCAAAAGCTCCTGTACAAAAGAAAAATCACCCATACCTGGGGCGAATTCTTCAACATTCCGCAAGAGTGCGGTTTTAGTATCTTTTATTCCTGCCTTGCCGGCAGACAGGTTCCCTTTTCCACTAATAAGATTACTGAAATCAAATTCAAACAATGTCTGTAGTACTATTGATCTAGAAAGGTGCCTATTCATGTGTATATTAATATCTTACAATATTAACATTTTATATTTAAAATTTAAAATTACTTCTTGGATAACTCTGCAGCGTTGAGAACTTTGTCTTCTGTTTGTTCCGTAGCTTCTCCTGCCTTGCCGGCAGGCAGGTCTCCTCGTGCCTTAGCTTTTGCTTTTGCTTTTTCTTGTTTCTTTTCTATTTTGGCTGCCATGTCTACAACTACTCTACCTCTATACCTTCCACAGGATGCACACATACTGTGACGCTTTGTAGGAGCCTTACAGTCCGGACACGCAGAAAGACGCGGTTCCCCCAAAGCATGGTGAGAACGCCTGTTTTTAGTATGACTTCTTGTGTGTCTCATTCGTACTGACATAAGGAGTACTATACCAAAATACCCCTATTTTGGCAACTTAATGAAGGTTCTGCGATGAATATTGCAAAGTCCATGTTCTTTTAGCATTTCATAATGTAGCTTTGTGCCATAGCCTTTATGTCTCTCAAATTCATATTCTGGGTATTTCTTAGATAAATCTACTATATATCTATCTCTACTTACTTTGGCTATTATTGAGGCCAACGAAATCACAGGCTCCTTTTCGTCCCCTTTTACTATAGTTTCTTGATTTTTAAATTCTTTTGGTGCCTTTAGATTGCCATCCAATAGCACTAAACATTCACTAGGCTCTAGTTTAAATTTTAAAAAGATCTTCTCAATCGCCATTTCTATCGCTTTTACTATACCTTTAGTATCTATAACTTTATTACTAGAAAACGCCACTGCACTCTCTAATTGTAATTTTTTGATTTTCTCAAACCACTCTTCCCTCTTTTTTTCACTTAGTTTTTTAGAATCTCGTCCAGCAAGTGTGTCTTTAGTTTCTTTTTTAAACTTTTCGTACCCACCACTCTCAAAAAGCACAGCTCCCACAGACACGGGGCCAGCAAGAGGCCCACGCCCTGCTTCGTCTATTCCTATGATGTATTTGTATTTCATAAATATCTTAAATCCTACCTCTTAGTTTTTCTGCTTGGATTATTCTATCTACCCCTAGCGCAAACGCTGCGTCACGGAGAGTTATGTTTTTCTCTTTTGACATTGTCCAAATATCTGTAAACGCATCTACCATAATAGGCTTTAGTTTTTCTTGTACCTCTTCCTCGCTCCAATAAAATCCATTTCTGTTTTGCACCCACTCAAAGTAAGATGTCGTCACACCTCCCGCGTTTGCAAGCACATCTGGAATTATTGTCACACCTTTTTCTTTCAGTATCTCATCTGCCTCTGGTGTAGTAGGACCGTTTGCAAGTTCAAGTATCACCTTTGCTTTTACGTCTTTCGCATTGTCTTTGTTTATTACTCCATCTAATGCTGCTGGTATTAGGATGTCGCATTCTGTCGTTATTACGTCTCCGTTCTTTATAATTTTAGCGTTATCGCGTTCAAGCTTTTCCAGATCACATACCGTACCCTCACAATACATATGAGTTATGTCGTCTCCTCTATGCTTCACCTTGCTCGCGTGCTCCGGATCAATGCCTTGCGTACTATGTACTCCACCTTTACTATCTGACACTGCTACTATCGTGTAGCCCATATAATGCAAAATCTTTGCAATATTACTTCCTGCATTTCCAAACCCTTGTACTGCAACAGTTAGATCCTTTTTCTTTGGATGTATGGTATCTACGAACTCTTGAAGTACATACGCTCCGCCTTGTGCTGTAGCTGTGTCTCTACCCAAGCTTCCGCCAAGCTCTACTGGCTTTCCTGTTATAACTCCTGCTTCGCTTTTACCTTTTATTTTTTCATATTCATCTAACATTGTGGCCATAATCTTCGGATTGGTCTGTACGTCTGGCGCTGGTATGTCTTTGTCTACTCCGATGTCTTCTACAAAAGCTTGCACAAAAGCACGCGATACTTTTTCAATATCTTCATTACTCATATGCTTTGGGTCAAACTGCACACCACCTTTAGCACCACCAAAAGGAATACCCACGACTGCACACTTGATAGCCATCGCAGCGGCGAGCGCTTTAACTTCCCCTATATCAGCGTCCTGATGAAAGCGAATACCTCCTTTATATGGACCACGAGCGTTGTTAAACTGCACGCGATATGCGTTGAGCTCTTTCTCTCCCCCTTCACTAAAATCAACTTTTATCTTTTTTTCTATTTTATTCTCAGGCTCACGCAAAATACTCGACTCTTCTTTTGAGAGTCCTAATATAGAAACTGCCTTATCTAAGTTCTCTAAATAATTTTCAAATGGTGTATTCATATTTTTATAATAACATACGCGTCAAGAGTGTTTTCGGATAGTTTTATCGTTTTGCGAGTATGCTTTTCTTATACGTATCTAGGTGATTAAGTGCAACCCCAGTACCTTTTGCTACACAAAATGCAGCTTCATCTGCAAGTACTGCCTTTACGCCAGTGCGTCTAAACACAAGGTCTGGAAAATTACGAAGTTGTGACGTACCGCCTGTTGTTATAATCCCTCTGTCTATAATGTCCGCTGAAAGCTCTGGAGGGGTCTCCTGAAGCACTGTCTTGATAGCTTTTATCATCTCTTTAAGCTCTCTTCCAATCGCTTTTACTACTTCATTTGTTTTTACCTCTGCAGAGCGCGGAAGCCCTGTAAGGAAATCACGTCCTTTTATAATCATTGTCATATCTTCGTCCACAACTACTGCAGAACCAACTTTTATTTTTATATCTTCGGCTGTTTTGTCTCCTATTGCTAAGTTGAATGCTCGTTTAATATAATCTGCAATCGCTCTGTCTATCCTATTGCCTGCACACTTTACAGAAGTTGAGGCTACGATTCCCCCTAAAGAGATCACAGCTACATCGATAGTTCCTCCTCCACAGTCTACTATCATATGTCCTCGTGCTTCGTGTATTGGAATACCAGCACCAATCGCTGCGAGTATCGGCTCCTTAACCACATACACACTCTTGGCACCTGCTTTCATAGTTGCTTCTATCACTGCACGCTTCTCAGTAGAAGTTACTCCCGCAGGAACTGAAATCATAACTTCTGGCTTAAACAAATTCCATCTGCCAAGCGCTTTTCGCATATAATACCGTATCATAGCTTCTGTTACTCTATAGTCTGCTATCACTCCATCTTTCATTGGGCGGTATGCAATTATGTTGTCCGGTGTTCGACCTATCATCTCTTTTGCGTCGTTCCCCACTGCTAATATTTTATTATCCTGCTCTGACACAGCCACAACAGACGGCTCGTTTAAAACAACCCCCTTACCTGGCACATATACAAGTGTATATGTTGTCCCTAAATCTATTCCTAATTTTGGTGTTAAAAATGACATTATTCTTTGATTCTAATTATATCTACCCCTATTCCACCCAAACGCTCTTCTATCCTCTCATACCCTCGGTCAATATATCTTACATTATTTATGACAGATTCGCCCGTTGCCACAATAGCTGCCATAAAGAACGCAAATTCCGCACGAAGATCTGGACCTACGAGCTCTTTTCCTTTAAGTTGTTTTGGACCTTTTATCATTACTCTATGTGGATCCCACATAGTAATATCCGCACCCATTTCTACTAAATCGTTTGTATAGTTGAGTCGCCCTTCAAATATAGTTTCAAACAATAAGCTTGATCCATTAACCTGTGTCAGGTATATCGCCATCGGTGACTGCAAGTCTGTCGGAAATCCTGGATACTCGTGAGTCTTTATATCAATGCATTTAAAATCTTTATTTTTTATTTTTCCATTTCCTTTTATTGTTACGCTGTTTCTTTTTTCTTCTATTGGCACACCAGATTCTTTTAGTATATTTATTAGAGCTTCTATGTGTTCTGGATTACAATTTGTTATTTCCAAATCATCTGAAGCTAGCGCGCCCAGTATAAGAAAGCTTCCTGCTTCTATCCTGTCTGGCAAAGTTTTGTAAACCTTTTTACCTGCCTTCAAAAGACTTGTTCCTGTAATCTCAATAGTTGAAGTACCAGCACCTTTTATTTTAGCGCCACATGAGTTGAGAAAATCCGCAATGTCTTTTATCTCTGGTTCAAGCGCGCAATTTTTAAGTACAGTCTTACCTTTTGCAAGTACAGCCGCTAGCATTATAGTCTCTGTCGCCACATGACTAATCTTAGGGAAAAATATTTCTGTGCCTTTTAGTTTTTTACTCTTTCCTACAGAGATTACATACATTCCGTTTTTTTCTGTCACTTTTGCACCCATTTTTTCAAATGCATTCAAATATATATCTATCGGGCGCTCGCCGATAACGCATCCGCCAGGGTGCGGGAAACTTACCTTTCCGTACCGTGCAAGCAAAGGTCCTGTAAGCGCGATGGACCCGCGCATCTTTTTTGAAATGTTTTTGTCTAGTGTAGTTGATTTTATTTTGTCTGTTTTAATACAGTATTTTTTCTTACCTGTCTTTTCTACTTCAGCGCCGAGTTTCTCTAAAAGTGTGTTGATACTTTCTACATCTTTCAGGTCTGGAACATTTGAGATACAAAATTTATCTTTAAATAAAATGGAGGACGCAAGTGCTGGGAGTACTGCGTTTTTCGCGCCAGAAACAGCGATTTTGCCCTTGAGGCTCTTTTTCCCACCTAGCCCTTTGATGATAAATTTGTCCTTAGACTCTGTCATAATCACATAATTGTACTGGTTTTGGGGGCTTTTTACAAATCTATGACTATAGGCTCCTCTCTGCTATGCTATAAGCAATGCAACTGATTAATGTAATCCCAATAGCGCGTAGTATAGGTATGGAATCTCTTACTTATTTCTCGAGCAAGCCTTTAAAAGAAGGCTCTGTGGTGTTTGTCCCCCTTCGCAAAAAGGAGGTACCAGCTATAGTACTTTCTAGCCAAGACATCACTGATGCCAAAACTCAGATCAGAAGTGCCGACTTTGCACTCAAGAAAATTGAGAATAAAAAAACTCAAACTCTACTACTTCCAGAATTCGTATCGGCAGCTCACACCACTGCAGATTACTTTGCTACAACTACAGGCAGTATTCTCCACTCTGTAGTACCTACCGCTATATGGAATGACATAGAGAAAATAAAAACTCAAAAAGCAAAAGATTTACCAAAAAAATCTCTAACTTCTAGAAGGTTGATATTACAATCTGAAATAAATGATAGGTTCGGAAGTTACAAATCTTTAGTGCGTGAAGAGTTTGCAAAAAAGAATTCTGTATTTCTTTTGGTGCCTACAATCCAAGATGCCGTTAAAGCCGAGGGGTTTTTACAGAAAGGTGTAGAAAACTATACGTTTGTATTACACAGCAAACTTACAAAAAAGGAAATCTTAACTCGATGGAAAGATGCGCTTAAAAGCACTCACCCAGTACTTATCATAGCTACTGGCTCGTTCTTATCACTCCCTAGACAAGACATTGGCACAATAATAGTAGAAAGAGAAAATTCTAGAAACTATAAGCAATTCAACAGGCCGTTTATAGACATACGAATGCTTGCTGAAAACTTTGCAAAAGAAAAGAAGATAAAGATTATTCTTGGTGACTTACCACTTTCAATAGATACAATGTGGCGATACAAAGAAAACGAATTGGACGAACTCTCCCCACCCAAACTTCGCACCATAAGAGAAGCCTCCCAGATACTTATTGATATGAAAGACAAAAAGCATCAAAAGGCTGGCAAGTTTGAAGTAGTAAGTGACGAACTCAAAGAGCTTGTTTCTGACACAGTAAAAAGCAATAAAAGCATGTTCGTATTTACAGCGCGACGTGGACTTGCCTCCTCTACCACATGCCGTGACTGCGGGAGCCCTGTGCTTTGCCACGAATGTGAAGCGCCTGTTATCCTGCACGGCACATCTAAAGGAAATCGATTTATATGCCACGCCTGTGGAGCATCTAGAAGTGCAGATGAGCGTTGTAAAGGGTGTGCAAGCTGGAAACTACAAACCCTAGGTATAGGTGTACAACTTGTAGAAAAAACACTTAAAGAGATAGTCCCTAAAGAAAAGATTTTTGTAATAGACAAAGACACTGCAAGTACTCACAAGAAAGCATCCACTCTTATAGAAAAATTTTATAATACTAAAGGGTCTCTACTTATAGGCACAGAGATGGCGCTCTCTTACCTAGACAAACCCTTAGAGAACAGTGCTGTAGCAACCATGGACTCTCTCTTCTCACTTCCTGAATGGAGAATGTCAGAAAAGATTCTTTCACTTTTGCTCAAAATAAAAGAAATCACAAAAAGTGAAATGCTAATACAGACAAGAAAGCCCGACCAGAAGATATTTGATTTTGTACATAAAGGCAACCTTGTAGATTTTTATAAAGAAGAAATAAAAAAACGAAAACAGTTTAGCTATCCACCGTTTAGTATTTTTATAAAAGTAAGTGTGGTTGGAACGCCAGATCGTGTATCAAAAGAGATGCAATATCTTAAAAAACTTTTAAGTAAATATGACATTCAAATATATCCGTCGTCTATTAAAGTAGCTCGTGGAAGGTTTGCTATGCACGGGCTCATAAGAGTAGAGAAAAGTAAATGGCCAAATAAAGAAATAGTTGAAATCCTCCGCTCACTTCCTCCTCATTTCTCTGTTGACGTAGACCCAGAAAGTTTGTTATAATAGCGTTAATTGGCGCGTTGGTTAATTATTTACTCTTTCACCAATTCGTCAGAAGTCCCTTACCTGTATCCTCCCCCTTTCTTGCAGGTAAGGGCTTTTTTTTTGCTTATATTTAAGCTATTATGGCAACAATGGTAAAGATAATACAAGACGGAGACCCAGTATTAAGAGGCACTGCAAAAGAAGTGCCTACTGGTGATATAAGCTCTCCTAAGATAAAAAACCTCCTGAAAGACATGTCAGAAGCGTTAAGTACCCAGAAGGATGGGGTGGCTATTGCAGCACCACAGATTGGCGTGCCACTTCGTGTTTTTATAGTATCTGGAAAACTGTTTGATACTGGAGAGGATCCCGACACCTCTGCACATCCTGACCTTGTATTTATAAATCCTGAAATCAGTAAAGTGTCAAAAGACACAAGCTCTGAAGAAGAAGGATGTCTGTCTGTGGTTGGCAAATACGGTGCTGTTGCTCGTGCAAACAAAACCACAGTCAGAGCGTATAATGAAAACGGAGAAATCTTTGAACGAGGTGGGAGCGGTTTGCTTTCCAAGATTTTCCAACATGAGATGGACCACTTAAACGGAGTATTATTTATAGATAAAGCAGAGAACTTACATGACAAAGAAACCTAAAATCGCATTTTTTGGAACTCCGGAGATTTCAGTAATTGTTTTAAACGAACTCAAAGAAGCAAAGCTTACTCCAGAGCTTGTGGTTACGATGCCAGACAAACCAAAAGGGCGTAAGCTTGTCTTGACTGCCCCACCTGCGAAAGTCTGGGCGCAGGATAATAAAATAAACTTTGTTCAGCCAGCAAAACTTGATGAAAGTTTTCTGGATCTTTTGCGTGAAGGTGGTTTTGATTTATTTGTAGTTGCGTCATACGGCAAAATACTTAAGCAAGAACTATTAGACATACCGAAGTACGGCACACTCAACGTTCACCCCTCCCTCTTACCAAAACTCCGTGGTGCATCCCCCATTATCTCTGCAATCTTAGAAGACGAACAGAAAACTGGAGTGACTATAATGCTCTTGGATGCTGGTATGGACAGTGGACCAATACTCGCACAAGCAAGCATTGAGGCAGAACCATGGCCACCTAAAGCAACTGACCTGGGCGAGCTTTTGGTTACAGAGGGTGGCAAAATGCTTGCAGAAGTAATACCCAAGTGGATAGCCGGAGAAATAAAGCCAGAAGTACAAGAGCACGACAAAGCTACATTTACTAAGAAAATCACAAAAGAAGACGGGCTAATAGAGCTAGACGGCGATGCGTATCAGAACTTACTTAAGATTCGCGCATTTAATGAATGGCCAGGAACATACTTTTTTGCGGAGAAAAATTACAAACAAATCCGCGTCAAGATAATTGACGCGGATTTGAATGGCGATAAGCTCATCATAAAGAGAGTTGTGCCAGAGGGCAAAAAGGAAATGGATTATGAAGATTTCTTACGTGGGAACTAGCGCCTTCTTCTCTTTGCAAAGTCACGAAGTCTTCCACCACCTGAACCAATACTGTGCATAAATCCTTTGATAGCAGTGCCACCTCTTCTTAGGAGTCTTCTTTTTTTGGTTTTGGTTTTTCTTAATTCAGTAAGCATTTCGTTGCGAGCTTTGTCTATTGCATTTAGGATTGTTTGTTCTGTTGCTTCGGCACGGAGGTGTCCACCTGCGATCTTTAGATTGATCTCTGCTCTTAGTATTTCCCCTGTTTGCTGACCTGCGATCTTTTCAACTTCAATGTCAAATATTGCACTCTCGTCATTTGGATCAATCAATTTTTCTATAGACTCTAATCTTTTGTCTAAATAATCTGAAATCTCTTGTGTAAGTTCTATATTTGTAGCTTTTACGTTTTTTCTAATGCTCATATTTTTGTTCATTTATATTAATAATTATTATACATCCTTACTCATTATTACGCTCATAAAGCCCAATAAGTTCTGCCTGCTGAAGTATATGGTCTTTCATAGCACTCTCAACTTCCTTTTTGGTTGCTCCTTCTTCTAACTCAAGCTCTGTATCAAGAGAGAATAGCTTAAAGAAATACCTATGCTCTCTGTCAGGCGGGCATGGTGGGAGGTATTCTTTGTTTCCTGATGTACCAACTCCAGCGACTCCATCTGGCTCACTCGCTTCATTTATCTCAGTTGTAGATGTAGCGATGTTGAACTTCACCCAATGATCCCATACGCCAGAAGGTGCGTCTGGGTCGTCCATTATAAGTACGAGTGACTTTGCGTTTTCGTCTACTCCTTCTATCTTAAGTTTAGGGTTTATTCCTTCACCATCGCAAGTGTACATAGAAGGAATCTTGCCATTGTGCTCAAAGGCAGAGCTTGTAAGTTTAAGTGTGTCCATAAGCTGATCTTGATTATTGTTAATATTAGCACCCTCATCAACCTCTACAACGTCTCTCGTACCACTCAAAGCAACCACAAAACTCCCGATTATTATGATTATAACTATAATAAATAATACTACTTTCATATATCTCAATTATATCATACCCCTACGGCTTTGCATTTTAGCCAAATTTTAGTAATATATAGAAGTTCCTTAAAGAATAATATTCCACAGTAGCTCAATGGTAGAGCAGCTCCCTGT
>CAZNQQ010000005.1:0-39523 GCA_964575575.1 uncultured Candidatus Saccharibacteria bacterium
TTCACCTGTGATGTTTAGGTCTGTTGTTTTGTCGATGTCAAAGATAACTGTTCGTGCTGAACCGCCGATAATGTCGGCTTTAACATAAATGTCAATAAGGTTTCCTTTTCCAACTACGATTCCGTCACCCAATACTGAAGTGTAGAATTTACCGTCTGAAGAAACTGTTGTTGGGTACTCTGTACCATCAATCACAGTTACTACATTAGAAATGTCTGTGCTTCCGGCTGAACCTGTTTGGTTCCACCTTATGTTGTTGATTCGGATTTCTTCTGCTGAACCTGCTGTTACAGTAATACCTGCAACTCGCACTCCTGTTGAACCAATCTCTTTTGATTGTGCTGAGTTTGGATCAAATGAAGAAATACCCATAGTCACTGTACCGATAGCAAGTGAAGCGTTAATTGTTTGCGCTGTACCTGCGATTGGAAGTGAACCTGAGACAGTTGCTGACGTATTAACTCCTATAACTGAAAGTGTAGCAATTGTTCCGTCTCTTGAAGAGTTGTCTGCTGCCATGTTTCCGGCAATTGTGAACACTTTTGATGTTCCTGCTGGAATTGTAACTTTCGCACCAACAGTTGCCTGATGGTTTGAATTCAAAGTTTTTGATGTTCCTAGTTGTACGCCGTCTGAATCAAGAAGTACTATTCCTGAAAATACTGCGTCTGGTGCAAGACCAGTTCTTTCAACTGTTACATTATCCATAACAACGTCACCGTCTGAACCTGCTGTTACGATAAAGTTCGTAAACGGAACTCTAGCTGCTGAGTCAGGTGCAAGTGTTGCAGCTGGCTGTGTGCCACCTACTACTGAAAGACCTGTTCCAGTTGCTGGAGTTGAAGGTGTGTCTGTTGGTGTTGTTGGTGTTGTTGGTGTTGAAGCTGTAGCACAAAGTGAATTTGCTTTTGCTCTTGATGAAGAACCAAAGTATCCAGTTCCTGCTGAAAGTCCAACTGGTGTTAGAACTTCAGAAGCATATTTGTTCTGGAATTTAACAACAGCTGCTTTTGTAAGACCACCGAAGTAATCTGTTTCGCTTCCTGCTGAACCAACTCCTGATGAAGCGATCATTGTGTCGCTGTCAGAGTTCAAGAACTTCTGAAGAGCCATAACGTCTGCTCCTGAAGAACCTGAGTCAAGACTAACTGACCATGTGTATGGACATACGCTAGACGTTGACGGTGTTGATGGTACAGAAGGTGTACCGCCTGTCAAAGATGCTTGCACGTTAGCAATCGTCGTTGCGTCAGCCCCGAAAGACTGTAGCAATGAAATGATTGCGTCAACCTGACTTGTTGTCAGTGCCGCATTTGCTGGTGTTACTGATGCAAACATGAATCCGAAGATAAATGCTACTGCAATAACACCTATAGCTAATTTAGTAGCTATAGAACTATTTGTAATACTCATAAGTTTATAATTTAAATTTAATTTAAGTTGTCTTTTAAATTTACTGTTAATTAATAAATTGTAAAAATAAAAAACATTGTACTACACAAAACATTTTTATATTCGACAAAAAATATTTTGTGCATTGTGTTAATAATTTCTGATAGACACAAAGAAAAACTTTATGCATATCTACCATACTAATTTCAACAATCTTACTACACCTAGAATGTTCTTAATTGCATCGACGCAGAACATAAAAGATTAGTTGATGAATTTTAGACCGAATCTCAACCTTGTTGCATCCATAACTGGACAATGTATTTCTGAAACTTTTTCTATTTATTAAATTGTCAATGAGCGCTCTGTTCCCCCATTTCTAACGCCTTATTACCCCTTTATCTGAAACCGCTATTATGCACGATTTCAAGCCAAAATGCAAGCGGAAAAGTCCTAGCAATAATTATATAATACAAGCGGTATAATAACCAATATTTACAAGCTCTAAAGTGTGGATAACTCCTTAAGTAATAGCTATTTAAGCTAAGCTATATGTACTCCATCTTCTCTCCCCCTCTTTTTTTAATATACCTTCATTTACTAACGATAATAGTTCTCTTTGTAAGGTTTTTGAACTACAACCTTGTATTTCATTTATTACGTCCTTTACAGTGACGGATGGTTTGTCTTGTAACAACTCAAGTATAGTATTTCTCCTGTTGTTGTGCCGTATATCAGCAGTTTTTGGATGAATAGCATCTTTTGGTTTTATAATAGAATCTGAAGTGTCTTTTATAGGGATTTGTTTTTCTTTTTTTGTCTTATAGATTTTCTGCGTATGTTTTGTGTCCTTTATACTACTTTGCTTAAGGACACGTGTTTCGTATAGGTTAGGCACATCAAAAAATTCTTTCGGTAACCGTACATTGTCAGGAGCAATATCTTCTCTTTTTGTTTTTATAAGTATACCTAGATCAATATACTCACGTTCTAATACTGAAAAATTCATCTCGGATATGTGTCTAGATACACGAGCTATTTCAAGGAGAGATACGATTTCTGTAATACCAGATAGTAGTGTATCTGAAGAAACGTGTTCAACTTTTGCATCTACATCTTTCTTAAGAGCGTTATGATTTGTTAAGGACATCTTCTGTAACTGCATAACCTCAGAGAAGATGTTTATAGATTTCTCTCGTAACAAACTTCTTAGGACCTCCTTATTATCTATCAGATTAGTAACAACATATAGAGCCGAGGCAAGCTTTTCAGCTTTTTTATATAAATAAATATAAAGATGGTTTCCCTCAAAGAAGTCGTCTTTATTAGTATTGTTACTTACTGGTTTTTCTTGCATATTAATATGTCTTTTATAGCGTGTCTTTTATAAATATTTCTTAGTTAGGATGTCTTTTATAAAAATTTTCAAACTAATCTCATATTTGATATGTCCATTATATAACGGACACATATAAAAGCAACTTTGCTTCTCAAATATGTTATTATTTTCTTATCATGTTCAAATTTTTAAATGAGAAAAATACAAAAAATAAAAAGAGGAAAGGTAAAGTAGATGACGACCAAGGAGGGTTGTTTGAAAACCTAAAACAAGAAACTGTTCAGGGTATATATGCAATAATATTTTTTATACTTGGCGTGTTTTTAATCCTAGCTGCATTTGAAGGTGCAGGTGTGATCGGCAACACAACATATAAACTATTGTCTTCACTGTTTGGAATAGGATATTTTATAATTCCTGTTTTGTTTTTCCTCATGTCTGCATCATACATTCGATATCTTAGCAGTTCGTTTGGTGTACTAAAAAAGATAAGCGCCGTTGTCTTCTTCTTAGCTGGTATAGGTCTCGTTGACGCAACAGTAAACGGTAAGGGTGGGCTGTTAGGTGGAGCAATCGCATCACCTCTAATAGGGCTTGTTGATATATTTGTAGCACTTCTTATTCTTTGGGGTCTTGTGATCGCATCTCTTTTGATACTACTTGATGCCAAACTACCTCCACTATCCTTCTTTACTAATATGTTCAAAAAGCCTGACCCAGACGATGAAGAAGAAGGATACGACGAATACGAAGAAGAGGAAGATGAGGAATACGAAGAAAGTGAAGAAGAAGAGAGTGATGAAGAGGAAGACGAAGAGTATGAGGACGAAGAAGAGGAAGATGAAGAGGAGGAGGAAGCTAATCCCAAAATGGTTGGTCTTGGATCAAAAAAGTCTGGTCAAGACGTCATACATATGAAACATGTCCATGTAGGCTCTTACACACCTCCCCCACTCTCTATACTTGAAAAAGATAAGGGTAAACCAGGTGTTGGCGACATAAAAGCAAATGCAAATATTATAAAAAGGACTCTGCAAAACTTCGGTGTTGATGTACAAGTAGATGAGATTTCAATAGGTCCATCTGTCACACGTTACGCTCTTAAACCTGCTGAAGGTGTAAGGCTTTCAAAGATACTTGGACTTCAAAACAACCTGGAGCTAGCTTTGGCTGCCCACCCTGTAAGGATAGAAGCACCTATCCCTGGACGCTCACTCGTAGGAGTTGAAGTGCCGAACACCGCCAAAACAACAGTTGGTCTCTCTACCCTACTCTCCTCTTCTGAGTTCCAAACTTCAGAGAAACCTCTTCTGGTATCACTCGGTAAAGACATAACAGGCAAATCGCATTTTGGAAATTTAGCAAAAATGCCACACGTGCTTATAGCAGGTGCTACAGGATCTGGAAAATCTGTTACTGTGCATACACTGATTACATCATTGCTGTTTAAAAACTCTGCGCAACAGCTTAGGTTCATAATGATTGATCCTAAACGAGTGGAGCTCACGCTTTACAACAGCATCCCTCACCTACTCACCCCTGTAATAACAGACCCTAAAAAGGCTATTTTGGCACTAAAGTGGGCTGCAAAAGAGATGGATAGACGATATGAAATACTTGAAAAAAACTCTGTAAGAGATATAGAGTCGTACCATAAGCATCTTGAAGAATTAGACGAAGCCGAGCAAGGTGACGAATACGAAGAGGAGGAAGATGAAGAGATGGAAGCAATGCCGTACATTGCAATAGTAATAGATGAACTTGCTGACATTATGCAAATGTACCCGCGTGAACTAGAGTCAGTTATAGTGCGTCTTGCACAAATGAGCCGTGCTGTTGGGATCCACCTAACACTCTCAACACAACGACCATCTGTAAACGTCATTACAGGACTCATTAAAGCAAACATACCTACAAGAATAGCGCTTCAAGTAGCGTCACAGATTGATTCACGAACAATCCTAGATGCAGCTGGGGCTGAAAAACTTCTTGGTTCTGGTGATATGCTCTACCTTTCTGGAGAGATGTCTAAGCCAAAACGACTACAAGCTGCATTTATATCAGAGGCAGAAGTAAAAAAGGTAGTAAAGTATTTAGTTAAAAATTATAGCGACGACATACATCCAGAGATCGATCTGTCTGTAAATGGTGTAAAAAATACAAACAACAGCGCTGTCTTTGAAGCAATTCTTGATGATGAAGATGAGGAAGAAGACGAACTATACGCAGAAGCAAAAGAGACTGTAATAGCTGCTGGTAAAGCATCTACATCTTACCTTCAAAGAAAACTGCGAATAGGTTACGCACGTGCCGCAAGACTTATGGATATATTAGAAGAAAGAGGAGTTATAGGCCCTGCAGATGGTTCAAAGCCACGAGAAGTACTTGAAGGATTAGACGAAGCAGGTGAAGAATACGAAGAGGAAGAAGAACAAGAAGAAAACGAATATGAGGATGAGGATTAGAATTTTAAATAAAAGTTTAAGTTTTTATATAAAGTTCACATTGATTACCCTCTTTGTAATTATCATATTTGGCTACGCTTTCTTTCAAGCAAAGAATATCGTCTTAGGTCCTGTTGTAGAGATTACGCAACCCATAAACGGCTCTTCTTTGGAAAGTTCACTTATTGATGTAAGAGGGTTTGCGAAGAACATTTCTCACATTAGTATGAACGGCAGACAAATATTTACCGACGACAAAGGCTTGTTTAGTGAAAAATTGCTCCTGTCTTATGGGTATAATATAATAACTATAAAGGCACAGGATAGATTTGATCGAGAAATAGAAAAAAAATTAGAATTAATATATAAATAATATGGCAAAAGCAAAAGCATTGTCTGCGACTAAGCAGACAAAATCTAAGGGTTCAAGTATTGACGACACAATAAAAGAAATAAAAACAAAATTTGGCGATGAATCTATCATGAAGCTTGGCGAGCGACCCAAGGTAGATGTAGATGCGATTCCGACTGGTTCAATCGGTCTTGATTGGGCGCTTGGTATCGGTGGCCTTCCCCGCGGCAGGATAATAGAAATATTTGGACCGGAGTCTTCTGGTAAGACAACTCTGGCATTACACGTAATAGCAGAGGCACAGAAAAAGGGTGGTGTGTGTGCATTCATAGATGCAGAACATGCAATGGACCCAGTGTATGCCAAAAAACTTGGTGTCAAAACAGAAGAGCTTCTACTCTCACAACCTGACACAGGAGAACAGTCTCTTGAGATCACAGAATCGCTTGTACGTTCAGGCAAACTCGATGTAATAGTCGTAGACTCTGTCGCAGCGCTTACTCCTAAAGACGAAATAGAAGGTGACATGGGTGCGCACCACGTAGGTAAACAAGCGCGACTTATGTCACAAGCTTTAAGAAAACTTACTGCCATCGTTGCCAAATCAAAAACAGTTGTGATCTTCATAAACCAAATCAGAATGCAGATCGGTGTAATGTTTGGCAACCCTGAAACAACTCCAGGTGGTAAAGCGCTTAAGTTCTACACATCAGTACGAATAGACATAAGAAGGATTGCGCAGATCAAAAAAGCAGATGAGGTAATGGGAGGGCGTGTGCGTGTGAAGGTTGTAAAGAACAAAGTCGCAGCGCCTTTCAAGGTAAGCGAGTTTGACCTAATGTACAACGAAGGCATATCAAGAGAGGGTGAGCTTCTAGCACTTGGCGAAAAGTACGACATAGTACAAAAGTCCGGTGCATCTTACTCATTTGGTGAAGAAAAGCTAGGTCGCGGATACGACGCAACAAGAAACTACCTCAAAGAAAACAAAAAAATCGCAGACAAAATCCTCAAAGAAATTAGAAAAAAATTAGCAGAATAGACAAACAAAAAACCCGCGAGTCCTGAAGGACTCGCGGGTTTTTTGTTGAAATTAATATACCAGAATTTTAATGAGTACTTTGTACTGAATTATGATTATGCTTTATCATATCTTCAAAGATGTTTTTTATAGCATCGCGCATTACCCATGCTACAAGTGCCACAACACCAAACACTATAAACTGCACAGCGAGATCAGTATTTAAAGCAGCATTTGTCATAAAAGTATACAATCCAGACAAATTATTAAAATCTGGCATATTGTTTGCAACCGCCTCTACGTGTACAAATATCTTTATACCGTATAGAAGTGCAAGAGTTGCATATACTTTAAGTGCAGCCTTGCTTAATACTTTACCAAGTACATAAAGCGCATACACTCTCCTCATTATTCTCTTCTTAAGCTGTGAATGATTCATATTAATAAATAAACTTAAACTTATGTATCTAGTACAACTCTCTTAAGCCCCAATGGTTACATTTATCTTTTTAAACTCTTTTTTAGCCCTATGTACCCTTGTTTTTATGGCTCCTACAGACACACCTTCCATCTTTGCTATTTCTTCTTGCGGTCTTCCTTCTATAAAATGAAGTTTAAGTACCCTACCTAGATGCTCGGGCATACGAGACAAAACAGAAGTAATATAATCTTCGGTCTCCCCTTTCTCAAACTGTTGTGTCTTAGTGTCTGCCATTACCTCATACCACTCTGGGTCAGGGTTAAACACCGCACCTCTGTGCTTCTTCATCTTCTGATAACGTGTAAAAGCAGTGTTAAGAAGTATCTTATACCCCCACGACTTGAACGACGCACCCTCTTGTACTTGGAATTTATCTGCGTATCTATATATTTTAGTAAAAGCTTCTTGCACTATGTCTTCTGCGTCTTCACGACTGCCCAACACAGACTGCGCTTTACGCAAAAAAGCATCCTGATATCTATCAAGTAAAATACCAAAAAGGTATGGATGATTTATAGACAACGCCAAAATTTCTTCGTCGCTTTTATCCATATAATCTTCTTTTCCGCCAGCTGGCGGATTATCGTTTAGAAACATTAAATGTACTGTACAACATGCAGTGCATTTTGTCCACCTATTAAAACCGACCTCTCTATTTTTTAAAACGTCTAAGATATTCGAAAGTTACGATGAACTTTAATATAAAGATATAATGTTGTGAGATATTTACTGTATAGTAAAAGGAAGTAGCGCCATAAATCTAGCTCTTTTGATAGCTGTGGCAAGTTTTCGCTGTTCTCTAGCAGTTGCACCTGTATTCATACGCTGTGTTATACGTCCGTGAGTTTTTAGGAAATTCTTAAGAAGCTCTACATCTTTGTAGTCTACGTGTTTTATATTATTTTTTGTAAAAAAGTTTTGCATCTTTAAAATTATTATTGATATTTAAAATGGTATGTCTTCTGGTTTAATATCTTCTTCTGGATATTCTATATCCGCTGCTGGCGCCTGCGCCTGTGGTACATCTGCACCTCCTGTTGACACAGTTGCGCTTGGCGCACCTGCACCTCCTGCTCTTGGGCCAAACTGTACACGGTCTGCAACGATCTCTGTACGGTATTTCTTCACGCCGTCGCTCTCCCAACTTCTTGTTTGCATTCTACCTTCTACAAGTGCTGAGCTTCCCTTTTTCAGATACTGTGCGACAGTCTCTGCTTGTCTTCCAAAGACAACAATATTATGAAACTCCGGGCTTTCTTGCTTTGCTCCATCTTTGTCTTTCCAAACACGGTTTGTCGCAATAGAAAAGCTGGTCACTTGAGTACCAGAAGGAAGAGATTTTAGCTCTGGGTCTCTGGTTAAATTTCCGTATACTAATGCTTTGTTTAAATACATATGATTTATTATATTATTCTACTACCAATTCCTCAATAGTTTTATCAAGCTCTTCTTCTGACACCGGGGCTTTAATTTCTACTTCTGGTGCTTCCACAGACTTTTCCTGTCTGCCGGCAGGCAGAGGTTTGTCTTTCTTAGGTTCATCTTTTGCAAAGACAACTGTTTTAGGTGCAAGAGTTGATTCTTTAACTGTTTTTATTATCAAAAACCGTAGAACGTTTTTATTAAGATCTATTCCCTCTTTAACATTTACAATACTGTCAGTTTTCATCTCAAACTTTATCCAACCGAAAGAAGCTGTATCAAACTTTTTAATCTTTCCTTCAATGTTTTTTACAATAGTATATGCAAGAGTTATAGGCTTTGGGAATTCGTCAGCTATAAAAGTACCACCATTGCTCTCTATTAGAGATTTGATACTATCTACCTCTTTACCAAGATCTGCCTCCTCTACAGTAGGCACAATATGAAAACCGACCTCATATACTTGAGTCTCGGCCTCTTCAGCACTATCTTGTGCAAT
This sequence comes from uncultured Candidatus Saccharibacteria bacterium, assembly GCA_964575575.1. Taxonomy (GTDB): domain Bacteria; phylum Patescibacteriota; class Minisyncoccia; order Phycocordibacterales; family UBA2163; genus UBA2163. The sequence goes on from CAZNQQ010000005.1 coordinate 8,951, forward strand.
ATCTTCTTTTATAACGTCTTCTGCCATGTAAAAAGCATATTAGCACAGAGGCTTTTATAAAGCAATAGAAAGCACTATTTTAAGCCATTTAGGAACATCCTAAATGCATTGTTTACAAGCACATCTTGTACTTTCTCTATATTTTCACCTCTTATTTCAGCAATTCTCTTAACTACCTCTTTTACGTGTATTGGCTCGCACCTTCTACCTCTATGAGGCACCGGAGCAACAAACGGGCAATCAGTCTCTGACATTATACTTTCAAGTGGAATCTCTCTTATTATCTCATCATAGCTGTCTGCAAACGTTATTACTCCTGTAAAAGAAAGCGTAAAGCCTATCTCTACGAACCTCTTTGCAATCTCTAAATTACCCGCAAAGAAGTGTGAGTTGCCTCGGAGCTTGTCACCATGTTCTTTTTTGTACCCACTTAGTATCTCAAGCCCATCTTCATATGCATCCATGCTTTCCCCCGACGGCCTGAAATGCAACATGAGCGGAAGATTATTTTCTAAAGCAAACTCAATTTGTTTAATAAAATTACTCTTTTGTCTTTTTTTATCGTCTTCGTTACCATTTAATCTAAAGTAATCCAAACCACACTCGCCTACTGCAACCACTTTTTTATTTTTCACCAATTCTTTATAGTCATCTTTATTAAAATTTTCTTTTTTATTGTCATCTGGATGAAGTCCTACAGTCGCATAAACATTTTCATTTTTTTCAGCTAGCTCTACAACTTCTTTTGAAGTTTTTAAATCAGTACCCACAACAATAGCCCACACATCTTCACTGCGCATTCTGTCTATAACCTCATCTCTGTCATTATCAAACTTAGAGAAATTAATATGTGAATGTATATCAAAATATTTCGGTTTCATCATAAACTCAATTGTAACAAAAAACCCCCAATGTCCAACTTGAAATTGGATATGGGGGTGTACATCTAATTTTTTACTGCATTCTCTAATATCTTCCATTGCAACTTCTCTCCTGCCATAAATGGTCGGATTCCATTACAAAGCATTGGTACTGTCCAATCTTTTCGTATGAGGGTTGTATAATCTTCTATAGGCTCAATATCATACACCTTTTCAAGAAGATTTACTGCCAAGAAGTCATTCAAGTGTCCAAGCTTTGCATTTTCTTCTATAAAGACCTGTGTATACAATTCTGTTTTATGAAGTCCTGTAAATATCCCTGGTTTACCTGCAAGCTTATCTTTTACATAATGAGCTGCTGAATCACTACCTGCTCCAAAATTCTTTCTTATATTTTCATCCTCCGATGTCACAGCTCTCCTTATCGCCAAACGATCTTCTCTACTATTAAGAACTGGGAGGCAGAAGTAAAATGGATCAAACTCACCATCATAATTATCATGAACAGTCTCGTCTTTTATAAGATGGTGTGCAGTAACCGTTGCCCAAATATTTTCATTTTCTATCACAAAGTCTACCGCCTCTTTTGTAGAAACATGTTCCATAACTATCTTTAGTCCCGGGAAATGATGCAGCAATAGTGGCAAAATTTTATCAACAAATATTCTCTCCCTATCGTAATAACCTATACCATCTCCGACCACTTCTCCATGTAATGAAAGCGGCATTCTGATCTCCTGCATTCTGTCAAAAACAGGGTACATTCTTTTAATATCAGTTACGCCATCTTCAGAATTATTTGTCGCACCTGCTGGATACAACTTCGCCAAGCCCCAAACACCCCTTCTGAACCCTTCTTCAAGTTTGTCTATATCTGTATTGTCTGTAAGATAATACGTCATATATGGATCAAACTTAATTTCTTCTCGTTGGGACAAAAAACTAATCTGTCCTTCATACTTTATTGCCCTCTCAATAGTATTAATTATCTCCTTGAGATTTGGCATTGCGATTGCCCCACTAGCCTGCAAGAATGTAAACAATGCAATAGCATGAAGCAAATCATCTTCTCTAAAATGCATATGTCTATCAAACAACCTTCTAACTTTCAGACTTTCTATCTTTTGCATTTTTTCTACTCCTTTCAAAATAATTCGTAAGATCTTTTAATTGTTGCTGGCATCCTACGCCAGCGTAGAATTCTTATTGACCCTAAAGAGATCGAGTTACCACCTACTTTATGTATAACGTTTACATCATCTGGACGAAGTATACCTCCACCAACATTGATATGTTTTTTAATACCTGCATATCTTGCCTCTTTTATCCAATCACAAACAAGTGGTAAAAGTCCGGCACCAGAGTATCCTCCACCCCCAAAACGTGCAAGTGGAGATGTTTTACTTCCAAACAACCCTTCCCAATCAATACGTTCTGGGAGTTTGCCCCATGGAATTGTATTTGAAACACACAATGCATCACAGTGCTCACTTTCTGAAATTTCTTTTGCAACCTCTATTGGGGTTAAAACATTTAATTTTGGTATAACTGGTATATTAAGTTCTCCAATCATTTCTAGACCAACCTTAATTTCATAAATCATTTCACCCCAATTTGTTTCGCGTTTATTTACGTTTGGACATGTTTCGTTTTTCTGTAAACCTATAGACGCTTTGAATAAAGGTAGGTATTTTTTAAGTAAAAACAAATAACCTTTTAACTCCTCCAATCTTTCTTCTACAGTCTCTTTGACAGACATAAACGATAGAAAAAAAGGTTCTATCCTTTCTTGCCACCGTCCATCTTCAAAAAGTGATTTTGCACCAGGACCACTTAAACTTACTGCATTTAATGCAATACCTTTCCGAAAATCGACATATACACACTTTGGAAATAATTCTTTCGGAGTAATACCGTCATCTTTCATTGGCATATTACCTATTTTTTTATCCAAAGTTGTCGTCTTTGCAGTAAACGTAACACCATTAAACAAACGGTTAAATGGATCTGTTACTTTGTGAAAAGCATAACCTTCCCCGAAAAATCCCTGTACTCCTGACGCACCTAACACTGGACCAAAATCAATTCCTCTTAATTTCATTAATATCTCCTTATATAAATTGTCAAAAAATCTATTGTTTATATCGCTCAAGCGATTTATTTATCTTGTAGAAGAATACCTATGTGACAGCTTAAAGTCAATTACTTTCTCTCAAACAAAGTCTCAGGCATTTTGTTTGCTTTTACTGCTTCTTTTATTTTTTCTGATGTTTCTGGGAGAATTGGGTTTAACATCCTGCCGATTGTGTATAATTTTATCACTGTATTTTTTATAATCTCAATTCCTTTTTCTTTATCTTCTTTTATTACATTAAAAGGCTTTTCTGTCTGTATGTAGCCATCCAAACCTCCTATATGTTCCCATACAAGATCGCACACTTTACTTACTTCAAAATTATCAAGCAAATCTTTAAACTCTTGAGGGATTGTATTGTCTGGGAGTTCTACCGGCTTATCTAAGTGCGTCTCTGCGAGTTTCATAATTCTCGCTGTTAGGTTGCCGATGCCATTTGCCAAGTTTGCATTATAAGCTTCTTTGAACTTCTCCATACCAAAATCACTATCCTCAAATGGATGTATGTGACGCGCCAAGTAGTAACGTAGAGCATCTACACCATATTCTTTTACAATATCTTCTGGGTTTATAACATTGCCAACGCTTTTACTCATCTTAGCGCCATCTATTGTTATAAAGCCATGTATTACTATCTGTTCTGACGGTGGCAACCCCACAGACATAAGCATCGCTTGCCACATCGCCGCTTGCTGACGTACTTGATCTTTACCAGCAAACTGTGTCACTGGCCACCAAGTTTTAAATTTATCTAAATCATTCGGCCAACCAATAGCAGAGATATAGTTCACAAGCGCGTCAAACCATACATACATTACATGTTCGTCATCATCTGGCACTTCTACTCCCCACGGCATTTTACTTTTGAGGCGTGAAATACTAAAATCTTCCAAACCTCGCTCTACAAATTTTATAATTTCATTAAATCTAAAATCTGGGATCACTAAGTCTGGTTTTTCTTTATAAAGTTTTAAAAGTTTGTCGCCATAGTTTGAAAACTTAAAGAAATAGTTTTCTTCTTCTGTTATTTCAAGTTCTTTATCAGGATGCTCAGGACAGCAACCATCCACAAGCTCGGAGTCTGTTCGTTCAAGCTCACAACTTACACAATACTTTGTTTTATATAATTTTTTATAAATATCTCCATTTGCAAGACTCTGCTTCCAAAACTCTTGCGCTGCTTTTTTATGATTCTCGTCTGTGGTGCGTATAAAGTTGTCATAACTTAAGTTAAGTGTGTCTTTAAGTTTTCGAAATCTTTCTGCATATTCATCTGTATATTTTTGCGGATCTTGTTTTACTTCAAGTGCTTTTGTGTAAACTTTTTGTCCATGTTCGTCTACACCAGTATTAAAAAACACATTATCGCCAACTAGTCGTCTATGACGAGCGACAATGTCAGCCGTTACAAATTCATACGCCGCTCCTATGTGGGGATCGGCATTTACATATGGAAGTGTTGTCGTCAGATAAAAATTCTTACTCATACCTACTCTACTGCTTTAATACGGCCATTTTGTGGATTCTTTTTCAAGAATGTTTCCTTTTCTTTTTGAACGTCTTTTATAAACTCCTGAACAATAGCAGCAACAGGTACCGCCAAAATAATACCAAGGAAACCAGCAAATTGCCCACCAATAATAAGCGCGAGTATTACAAGCAGTGGTGGCACTCCTACCACCTTTGTTACCACAAGTGGATAAATAAGGTGGTTTTCAAACTGCTGAATAATCACATAAAGTCCTGTAACCATAAGCCCTAAAGTTACCCCACCATCAACAGACGCTATTACAACTCCAGGAATAGCTGCCAAAAACGCACCGAAAAGCGGTATAAGTTCAAATATACCAGCAAGCACTGCGAGAAGTAGTGCGTAGCGAACATCAAGTATTGTAAGACCCATATATACCAAGACCCCTACAATGATGGCGAGTATCAGCTGTCCTTGCATCCACCTACCTATCTTTATCTGCGAACGCCTCCACAGATTAAGAACATAGTTTTGATGCTTCACAGGACTTACAACACGAAGAAAGTCATCAATCCCCGTCTCTTGTACTGCAAAATAAAAAGAGAACACTATTATAAGAACGAAACTAAACGCTCCACCAAAGATAACACTGATTGACTTTAAGAAACCTTCAGACAGATTGTTAAATGATTCTTGAATACTAGCCACGGCATCACGTACAGAAAAAGTTTTTACGATTGACTCTGGACCACTTAACAAATCTCCCCCGAAAGAACCTGGCAAATCAATAGAGTTTGTATACGTAGGCAAAAGTGTTAAAAAGTTTGAAGTTTCTTGAAGTAAAGTAGGTACGAAAAAATAAAAGATGCTAAGCAATCCTACAAGCATTAGTACGTACACTAAAAGCACAGCGACAACTCTTGGCACTTTGTATCCCACAAACCATTTGGTTATAGGTTCAATGGCAGACGCTATCACTATCGCAGTAAGTACGATAAGTACAAGATCTTTCAAGAAAAACAATGCCGCAACCAAAAGCAACAGTAAAATACCTTTTATAATAGTTCCGGAACTGATCGTAATATTCATGTTTTTTAGATGTTCCATATTATTAGTATGATAACACTATATTCTAATAGATGAAATAATATCTTCTATTTTTATGCGTTTTTGCTCTCCACTGTCGCGGTCGCGTAATGTTACTGTGCCGTCCTCAAGTGTGTCAAAATCTATTGTTATGCAGTTGGGTGTGCCTATTTCGTCTTGTCTTCTGTATCTTTTACCAATATTGCCATTGTCGTCAAACATAATCTGCGGTACTTCTTTTCTTATCATTTCAAACACTTCTCGTGCTTTTGTTACAAGATCTGGCTTATTCTTAAGGAGTGGGAATACTGCTACTTTTACTGGGGCAATATTTGCAGGCAAGCTAAGATAAGCCCTTTTTTCACCACCGAGTTCATCTTCTGTATAACTTTCTGAAAGCACCGCTAGCACTGTTCTGTCCAAACCAAAAGTTGGTTCTATGACATGTGGTATAAACTTCTCTCCTGCTACATCGTCTGTATAATCAAGTTTATGATTTTTCAAATCGTAATCAGTTCTGTAAGCAAGTCCATATAATTCTTTTCTACCAAATGGATAGTCATACTCAAAATCAATAGTTCTTTTTGAGTAATGCGCTAGATCATCTCCAGTTACTTCAAGTTCATGTACATTTTCTTTCTTCAACCCTATTTCTTCTATCCATTCCCACATTTGTTTTCGCCAATATTCAAAATATTTCTCCCAATCCTCTTCTTTTATAAAATACTCAAACTCCATGAGGTTAAATTCCCTCACACGAAACAAGAAATCACGTGGTGCTATTTCATTTCTAAAAGCTTTGCCACTCTGTGCAATACCAAACGGAAGTCGTGGATGAAATGAGTCAATTATATTTTTAAAATTAGTAAACATTCCTTGTGCTATCTCTCCACGAAGATATCCCTTATTTGTATCTCCTACCGTGCTTCCCATTTCGAGTGGAAAGAGTAGGCTAAAAGTTTTTTCTTCGCCTAATTTACCTTTGCACTCAGGACAATTATCTTTATCTTCAAGATGATCTGCACGAAAGCGCTTTTTACATTTTGTACACTCAATCATCGGATCAGTAAAACCACTAAGATGCCCACTTGCCTGCCATACACTCTCTGGCATGATAATACTTGAATCAAGTTTATACATATCTTCACGTTCTCTTATAAATTTCTTCTTCCACAAATCTTCGATATTATCTTTAAGTGCCACACCAAGCGGACCATAATCCCAAGTGCCAGCAAGTCCTCCGTATATTTCAGAACCCTGATACACAAAACCTCGGCGCTTCGCTAGTGACACTATTTTCTCCATTTTGTTTTCTTCTTTTTGTTTCATATTTTTATAAATTTTATTCTACTACACGTGCATCTTCAGATGAATACTGAGGATCTGTGAAGAGTCTTGTAGTCAACTCCTTCTTTACAGCGTTTATTTGAGTCTCAGAAAAACGGTCAAACCCTGTTATTGTCTGCTCATTTACGATTATCGGCATCTCACCAATCTGACTCAAACTCGGCAGAAATGCAACCTGAAACGCCACCTCTCTCTGCCCTGTACTTGAAACGTCTGATTTAGGTTTAATACTGCCAACGTTCCAGGTTATTCTACCACCATCAGGATTAAATGATATCTTCTCACTTGCCGGGCTTGTATTGCCAGTCCAGCGTACATATGAAGGCAATGTTGCTGTGACAGTTGTGTTGTCCACTACATTTGAAGAATTAGTAATAGTCCAAACAACAGTATATGTTGTTTCGCTCTCTACTTTAGGAGGTACTGGCCCAGTGTTTGTAAACGGTCCTGTAGAATAAACTGCACGTGGTGCAAGCAGAAGATCTGACGCAAGTTTTACTGTTCTGTTTATAGACGAGTCTATTGTCTGTGGTACCTGAGACTCTGAAATACGTTTACCTCTTACATTGATATCAAGAAATATTTCAGGATTACCAAACACATTGCCAGAAGACTGCCCAAAAGATGCAAACGAGAATTTCGCTCTTCCAGATTCCCCAGGACTTAGAGATGCCATGTCTGCATTTGTCTCTCTGCTAAACGTAAGTGTGTTTGTAGACGAATTATAGAAGCCTTTGTCCGCTGATATTGATAATTTATCAAGTGACGCACCTGAAAACTTAATTTCAATCTCAACATCTGACACATTGACCGGCATGTTGTTCATCCATGTTATGTCTGCACGTATGTCGCCCCCTAGTGTAGAGACATACTCTGTAGATTTGTCTCCGTTTAGAGCAAGATCAACTTCTATAAATGATTTTTTAACAACTATTGATTCTATTGATGTGATAAACGCAACACCGATTTCTTTTTCATCTCTTTCGTCTTGTACACCACTTGAAAACCTAAACACTCTTTCTTCTTCATTCTCTCCGACGATAATTCCTCGCAGTTTTATTTTTCTATTACTTTCAGGTTGTATGTCTCCCAAATCCCACACACTATCTGTAAATGCTGGCTCTGGAGTAGCTGAAGCAAACTCAAAACCAAACGGATACTCAACAGAAAGCAGTGCGTCTTTTATAATAGTATTTGAATTTGAAGTAACCACTACATCAAACTCAACCTCCTGACCTGACGTTATCTCGTTTACGTTGGACACCGAAAGGCTAAGTGGTGCAGAAACCAGAGTAACTTCGTACATCTTTTCTGTGAAAAAGATAGCGTTTGAGCCGTCTATTCTGTATTCAACAGTAACTTTTATGTTCTGTTGTGAGTCCTCAGAGCCAAGAAGTATTGCTTTGACAGTACGCTGTACTAACTCACCTGATGATAGTGTGCCAAGTGTCTCACGGTGCCTAGGAAGTGCTTTGGAGATATCGGTTGCGCTTCTAGTACCGTCTGGGTATTCCACAAGAAGATCTGCGAGTTCTATTGCAACATTGTTTTCATTTGTAATAGCAATCTGCAAAGAAAGCTCCTCCCCACCGCTTATGGTCACAGGTCCTTCTATCTGAATATCGATATTTTGAGACGAGACAACGTTTGAACCGCCAAATATAAAAAACGAAGAAATAGCTATAGCTATAAGGAAGAACCCAACAGATGCAAAGAGAAGTAAAGAAAGTGCTGAATACTTTTTCTTCTTTTTCTCTTTAAAAACGGGTTTTTCACCTTGGTCGGACCACTTAGATCTTGCCCCGTAATCAATAGGGTTAAGCTGTCTGCGTTTCTTCTGTTCAATATTCCCGCCACTACGCGCATAAAGACGCCTTCGCATTTCTTCTATTTTACTTCTATCTGCTTCTTTTGACATATGTTTAAGTATATCACAATGTATTGTCTACAAATGTGCTTCTTTGAGAGCCCTGTTTATAGCCGATACTATATTTTTTCTCTCTTTTTGAGTCTGTTCTAGTATATCTCTGTCTACGAAAGTCTTCTGTAGTACTTCGCCTAGTTTGTCTTTCTTTGCAATGTATCCAAGTGAGTAAAGAATGCGTAGCACCACAAGATGCTCAAAATTTTTAAGCGCTTTTTTGTCTATATTGTTGCCACGCAAGTATTCCAAACCATCTGAAAGAGTGTTAAACAAATATTCGTTCTTTTCTTCCCCGTGCACAAGCCTGTTTAGAAGATTTAATATTTGTGTAATCACAAATAGTTTATCTTCATCATCTTTGAGTTCCTGATGTAAGCTGTACCGCACCTGCGCCCCTGTTATCCTCCACACTTCCTTCCCACGTACAAGTGTCGCATTTGTAAACGAAAGATTCTGCAAAGAATACCGAAGTTTTGATTTCTCTTCTCGTACACTTTTGGCAACTGCGCGCACTAAGCCGATCTCTTTTGTAAATAAAGATATATATCTATTGGCTTCTCCAGAATCATAACTCCCTAAAACTATACATTCTGTACTGTATAAAGTATGGGACATAGATTAAGTATAAAGTTAAAAGTAGAAAGTAAGCCATTGACAACATATATGATTTATGTTAAGGTGTTGGTCGATACTGTACCTTTTTAATTTATTTTGGGAGATTTAAAATGACAAGAGACGAATGGCTTAGATCCTCATCTTACTGGGCAATACAAACAATGAATGGAAAACGTACTCCAATAATTAATGGGGACAGATTTACACCATTATGGTGGACTGGGAAACAACCATTGATTCGTATATTTAGAGAGTCAAGTATCTCTCAAGAAACCATATCATTTGCTGGAAACACAATCTTGGAAATAATGGGAAATATAGATAATAATATTATTCCTTCCCCAGAGATTGAGTTACGGGAACTTGATCAATCTGCAATTGGACAAATCAATGATGCATGTATTCTTGGTAAAATAGACGACAATAAGCTTGCCGATATAGCTTTAGCAGAAAATTGTCGCAAATCACAACAACATGGAGATGTCTACATCACGACAAAACAATTCGTTGATGATTCAGCATCTTGGGGCGCTGCAAGTTTTGAGCACGGAATGATGGTTTTAGCTTTACATGGAGACAGACAAAGAAATATAAATTTCTTAAAAAACGTAATACACCATGAACTAGGACATATGTTGGGATCAAGATTACATTGCAACAAATATACTAACATAGATTCCTATATCTATGACCCAAGCTGTGTAATGCATTACAGTTGCGCATCAAATAGAATGTGTGATAAATGCAAAGATTGGATTCGCCAATGGTGGATCCAAATAAAACACGAAGTGAGTTGAATAGATAGCTAGCTAAACATTCTGCGGAAAGATTTTATCATCCGCAGTTTTTTGTTTTTAACTTATCTTATATAATCTTGCTTTATACACTTACCCGCGATAGTAAGTAAATGTATAAATTATTTCAATCCGAAAATCTGTTTGAGATGTAGCTCGTTGTCAACTGACTCTGCAACAATAAATCGAACATGTTTTCTTATTTTAAAGAATTCTACTACATACTCTATCTCATTTATACACTCAAACGGATTAACAAAAACAGATTTTTGTAATTCGTAGAAATGCATTTGTCGCAAATGCATTCTCAGTGCATCACGAACTTTTTTCTTTTTTTCAGGAATATCAAAAATTACGATGCGCCATCTCTTATCCCATTTTATTTGTCTTTCAATTTTTATGTTTTCTAAATCATATGTAAGTGCAAATTTTTTGCCTTGTTTTGTTAAATTCAAAGTTACTGTTCCATCTTTATTATATTTTTCCGATACAAGTTTTTCCTTATATAAGGCATTTATAGATCTTTGTAGTGATTGTTTGTCTATATCTTTCCATTCTTTCATCATAGTATCTATGATTTTAAAAGATCTCTTAGGTGAACCAGATAAACCTAGAGCTAGTCCGCCAAGCATTAGTAATAATATCTTCTTTTGTGTCTTTCCATGACCTCTAGACATACTTTTATATTAACAAATTTAGCATTTACTTGCTATCGTTAGTAAATGTATATTATTGATTAAATCAACACCCATCAAGGTCTCACCTCTCTACACTTCGTTCCGCGAGGAAAGACCTTTTCCCGCATTAGTTTGTTACTACTTCAAATTTAAAGCTATACGGGTCAATTTTTATTTCCTCGGCATCAACTTTAGTGAAATTGATTTCTTTTATTAAGGCTCCTGCTTTTATAGTGTCTGCAAACTTCTCAATAAAGGTCTGACCTTTATTGTCTGTCTCGATGTCTAAGTTTATGAAATCTTGTGGAGTTAGCTGTGCGTCTTTTCTCTTGCCTTGAATTGCGCGAGTGAGTTCCCGCACCGCGCCTTCGTCTTTAAGTTCTTGAGTAAGGTTTGTATCAAGCTCTACAACAGTATCGCTCCTCAATGTCTCACCTCCGTCCGCTTCGCTACCCGAGGAAAGACCTTCTTCCGCGACAAATACAACCTCCTTCACATTAACCTCGTCTTTTATCAATTGCAGTAGTTCATCTTGATTCTTTATTCTTGATTCTTGATTCGCAACACGCAGTGTTGCCAGTGGCTGACGTACTTTTATATTTACACTTGAGCGCGCTTCAAGCCCTAACGACACAACACTGCGCACTTCTTTCATATCTTCTAGTATTTTTTCATCATATTTATCTGACTTCGGCCATTGTGTTAAGTGTACACTCTCTTCCATATCTATACTTCTTGTCTTTTGATACACCTGCTCTGCAATAAACGGAGTAAACGGTGCCATAAGTTTTGAAAGTTCTAGAAGCACATACCTAGTTGTCGCAAGAGCGTACTCTTTGTCCTCTCCGTCTACTTTGAATCTGTCTCTGGATCTGCGGATGTACCACGTAGAGAAATCCCCTATGAACTCTCTTATGTCGCGAGCTGGTTCAAACAAACTATACTCGTCTATACTTTTTGTACTATCTGTAATTAATTTATTAAGACGCGCAAGTATCCATTTGTCTAAAACATTTTCACTTTCCAAATGTTTGTCGTCCATAACCTGCTCTTTTGTACTGTAAAGTTCGTAAAACTTAACAATATTGTTAAGTAAGTTAAATACTTTCTTTACTACCTCGTCTACACTTCTCTCGTCAAAGTTTTTAGAATCCCCTGGTTGGTTTACTGTATACATCCAAAAGCGTAATGCATCTACTCCATACTTGTCTGTCATCTCCCACGGATCTACTACATTACCTACTGATTTACTCATTTTCTTGCCCTTACTATCTAGAATATGCCCTAGAGATATAACGTTTTTATACGCTTTACCTTTACCCATTAGAGTTCCTATGGCATGCAGTGTATAGAACCATCCACGAGTTTGGTCTATAGCTTCTGATATAAAGTCGGCCGGATATCCACTCCCTTCTATAAGTTCTTTGTTCTCAAACGGGTAGTGGTCTTGCGCAAATGGCATACTGCCTGAGTCAAACCACACGTCCATCACTTCTTTTACTCTTGTTAGTTTATTACCCTTTGCGTCTACAAGTTCTACTTCATCAATGTATGGTCTATGCAAATCAAGTTCGTAGTTTTCGTTGTGTGGGAGTGGTGTATAAAATAATTCCTCCACACCAGCTGTTGCCAAGTTACCATCTATCTCTTTATGAGAGTCGTGCATATTTACTGATGTGTCTATGTCAGCACCACGGCTTCCTGCAAACAAAAGCCACGCTGGATGTTCATGCGTTACGATTAAAATGTTTTTATTTTCATGTTTTTTATCAATTTCTGAAAGAAAATCCATCATTCTGTTTTTTACTTGCAAGATATTTTCACCGTTTGGAGCTGACACGGTAAATTTATCTTTTAATGACGATACCATCTGACTGTATGTCTTATGATCTTTGCCATCTAAATCACCAAAGTCATGTTCTTTGATTCTTTCATCGTAAATTATATTTTCTTTTTCTATTTTTAATTCATCTGCGACAATCTCCGCTGTTTCTTTTGTTCGTACAAGTGGAGATGCAAAAATCAAGTCAATTTTTTTATTTTTTAATTCTTTTGTAGCTTTTTTTGTATCTTCCACCCCCTTTTCTGTCACATGATGTGGGTTATCAACCTTTGAACTTAAAATATTTTTTACATTGTGCTCTGCTTCGCCGTGCCGCATTACAAAATATTTGTTTCCAGATTTCTTTATGTGTTTTTTTAAATCTTCTACTGAACCTATGACAGTATTCTCACCTGTATCGCTCTGCCAGACAGGTAATGGCGTCGCCCAATACCGCTCACGAGAGATTGCCCAGTCTTTGACCTCACGAAGCCACTCTCCAAACCGCCCCTCTTTTATATGTTCTGGCTCCCAGTTTATAGTGCTGTTTTCTTTAATCAATTTGTCGCGCAAGTCTGACATCCTTATATACCAAGAATCCCTAGCGTAGTAGAGTAAAGCCGTATTACAGCGCCAACAATGCGGATATGTATGCTTTATGCGCTCTTTACTAAATATAACCTTTTTCTTTTCCAAGTCTTCTATTACCTCGTCGTTAGATGCTCTTACCTTTTTACCCTCCAGAAAGTCAGTGCCTTCTATAAACCTGCCCTCTTCATTAACCAAATGGTGCTTTGGTAAATCTTTCTCTGTACCAAGCACAAAGTCGTCCGCTCCGTACATCACAGCGGTGTGAACTATACCTGTACCGTCTTCTGTATTTACAAAATCTGCTTCATATACTTTGTATGTATTCTTAAGTTTCTTTTGTTCACTTTCTGGAAGTGTGTCTTTTAAGTATAAGTAAAGTGGTTCGTACTCTAGCTTCGTTAAATCTTTACTACTTAAATCTTCTACAACTTCGTACTCTTTGTCTTTCATTAGACTTTCTACCTTGTCTTCAGCTAAAATCAGACTCTCACCGTCTACTTTTAATGTTTTGTATTTAATTTTTTTCCCTACAGCGAGAGCAACGTTGCCCGGAAGTGTCCACGGAGTTGTAGTCCATGCAAGTAGGTATGTATTGTCTTTACCAATCACTTTGAACTTTGCAGTTACAGACATGTCGTGCACGTCTTTATACCCTTGCGCAAGCTCATGGCTTGAAAGCCCAGTTCCACAACGCGGACACCAGTTTACTATCCTATAGTCTTTATATAAAAGTTTTTGATCATTAACTTTTTTTATAATACTCCACACCGATTCCATATACTCTGGCTTGTATGTCACATACTGATCTTTGTAATCAAGCCAAAAGCCAATCCTCTCTGTAAATTTAGTCCACTCGTCTACATGCTTCCAAACACTTTCTTTACACTTTTTATTAAACTCTGCGATGCCATACTCTTCTATGTCTTTCTTTGAGTGAAGTTTAAGTTCTTTCTCAACTGTTATCTCTACTGGTAGTCCATGTGTATCCCAACCGGCTTTTCTGCGCACGTGGAAGCCTTGCATGGTTTTATACCGAGGTATAGCATCCTTAAAAGCTCGCGCTTCCATGTGGTGAATACCTGGTTTACCATTTGCAGTAGGCGGTCCTTCATAGAAAATATACTCGCCGTTTGGGGCTTCTTTTTCGTCAGATTTCTCGAAAATCTTATTCTCAACCCAGAATTTTAATACTTCCTCTTCATTTTTAGCTATCTCATTTTTCTCCATAATTATCCTTTAAATATAGCACTTTTGAGGCTGTTTCCAAAAAGTTGACATAATACTGCACTATGATAACCTATCTTCAGCACTAAAAATTTAAAATTTGTTGTTTACATAGAAACATAAACTTTATTGAAATGAAAGGAGCATATCATGCGAAAGTTTGAATTTAATGGAAAGCTACCAAAAAAAATAAATGGTGCAGATATTATATTTCACAAAGATGAAAAAAGATGTTTTGTTGAGGAATCTCATATTGGATATGAAATACAAGGTAATTGTATAAATCTTCCTTATTTTAGACACAATGCTGAATTTTTCTTTTTACAAAACAAAACACAATTTATATTTTACGTACCAGAATACATAGAAAGAATTTGTGCAACAGATGTAACTCGCACTGCTTCTTGCTGGTTTGGTGGAAAAGATGATGATGGTATTTTCTTAGTAAGATTAAACGATAAACCTTACAAAGCTTACAACCATGGAGACGAAGAAGCTTTCCTTGCCAGCTTAAAACCAGATGTAATAAAGGTGGCAGAGGAAAAATTCAAAATTAAATGTAGTGAGCAGTTAGGTATGTTTGTCGTATCGCTACCTTTTACATTGAAAGACTTAGATAAAGTAGGTATTTTGTTTAAAATACCAAAAAAATCAACGTATGAGAGAATCTTTGAAGAGATAACAGTATTCGGCAATATGAAAGGATATGTTAGCAATGGTTTACCAGGACAATATATTGTACCAGGACAGCAGTCTGTAGAGTATAATAAACTATACTTACTTGCTGGAATCGCTCATCGTATAGAAAACCGTGGATAACATAACTCTTACGTCTTATATAATCAAAATCTCATTCACCGAGAGATATCAGGTGAGTGAGATTTTTTACATCCTCTCTGGTGTTTTTATTCCTAGGAGCCAGAGACCGTTTTTGATTGTTGTTTTGAATGCTTCAGTTAAAGCAACTTTGTACGGTGCACTTTCACTTTCTTCTACTATCTTTGTATTAGCATAAAAACTATTAAACGCTCCTGCAAGTTCTGTCAGATACGTTGTCACATAATGCGGTTCATACTCTGCATTTGCACGTTCTACAACTTCTGGGAATCTATACAAAAGCTTCTCAAGCTCTATCACTTCTGTCCAAGGACCGTCCTTGGACAAGTCTGATTTTATATTTTCAGCTTTTGCTTTTTCTAATACAGCATTTGCACGTACTAGAGAATACTGCAAATACGGCCCAGAATCCCCCTCAAATGAGAGTGATTTGTCATAATCAAATATTATATCCTTCCCAGCAGACTGCTTTAATATTGAATACTTTATAGCCCCCACGGCTACCTGTTCTGCTATTTCTGCTTTGTTTTCGAGCTCTGAATCTTTCATTTTCTCAAGTACTTTTTCATTTACTTCGTCAATTAACGATTCGCCTGTTATCACATCCCCAGTTCTAGACGACATCTTACCACTCGGAAGGCGCAACATACCGTGTGTAATATGTTTCGTATTTTCTGACAGATCCGGAAAGATTTCTTTCATAGAAGCAAGTACAACTTTGTAATATTCTTTCTGTTCGCTTGCTGTTATTACTATGGATTTGTCATGACCATACCTGTCTGCTTTTACTTTAGCCAGTGCCAAATCCTTTGCTTCGTATGTTGGTAGTCCTTCAGAGTTTATGAACACTCTAGTATGCAAACCTACGTCCTCACCTTTGAAGATCACAGCGCCGTCACTTTCATTAAAAACTTTCCCGACGTTTTCTTCTACTAACTTTTTACCTATAGGCCCTGTCTCACTTTCAAAAAAGTATTCGTCAAACTTAGTACCGAGTTTTTTGTAAATCTCTTCAAAGTGCTCTAGCGACACTTTTCTACCTTCATCATATAGTTTATTTACCTCATCGTCACTTTTGTCATAAACTTTCTTATTTATTTCTTTTATTTCTTCTTTTGCATTTTCATCTTCTTCATACGCACTGTTACCTTTTGCATAAGCAGTACCAAATGCCATTTCCGGATTATTCTGTTTACCAAAAATCGCTTTGGCCACATGCAGGCCGACGTCACCTTGATAATTGGCACGCTTCGTCTGCGCACCTGAAAATTCTACAAGCCTTGAGATAGACTCGCCAATGCTATTTGCCATCAGGTGTCCAATGTGGAATTCTTTGAAAGGGTTTGGATCGGTATATTCAACAATAGTTTTTTGTTTTTTTAGAGAATCATTACTTCCCCACTTATCACCAGCTTTCAAAATCTCTTCAACGCTTTCTTTAAAAAATTCTTGTGACAAATAAAAGTTTATAAAACCAGCTCCAGCAACCTCTGCCTTCTCCACTCCGCCAGCTGGCGGATTATTTTCAGAGATCTTGTCTACAATCTCTTGTGCTAGTTCTTTCGGATTCTTACCAACTTTCTTTCCAAGCACCATAGCGACATTTGTGGAATAATCGCCATTAGTCAAATCTGCCGGATGTTCTAGGTGAACATCCTCTATTTCAAGCCCAAGCTCTGAAACTGCCGTCTTTATTGCTTCTTTTAGATTATCTCTAATCATTCCATTTAGTATACAAATAAACGCCTAAAATAGCTATTTAGGCGTTTATTTGGCTTAAATTTACCTATTATCTCCGTCTGCATGTAATACACCTCTGTCATTACGAGATGCTAATTTCTCTATGTTGTTTGTTGCAACATCGTCTAATTCTAAATCAAGCTCTGTCGACATTTGGGCTATATACCACAAGACATCTCCCAATTCTTTTTTAATTTCCTGTACCTGATCAGCAGTTAATTTTGTTTGACCACTACGTAACACTTTTTTGATCTTATTAGCTACTTCTCCCGCTTCTCCAGCTAAGCCAAGTGTTGGGTAAATAAAGTTGTTTCCACTATCTTTATATATAGCTGTCTTTTTAGCTTCTTTTTGATATTCATTAAAATTCATATGTATATTATACCATTAAAATTAAGCTGATATTGTACAGTATAGTCAACTTACTCTATATACATATACATTGTATACTTTTATTATGAAACACAAACTGACTCTCAAAAAGACAGTTGGCCTTAACGATTTACGTAAAGTATTAAGAAAAGTTAAGTTCAGAGGGCTTTATAACAAAAAAGGTGGGGAGCTGTATCCATACAAGAACGCAAAAATCTCAATTGCAACACTTTACCCTCAAAAAGAAATGGGTGGCTCACCCGCCATTAAAGTAAATGGGAAAAACGAACCCCTCTTCTCTCCACAGCCGACAATATACGAAAACCAATTAGACATTATAAAAACTTTGCATAAATTTCTAGAGAGTGAGGGACTTTCAATAAACGAACTAAAAGAAGCTGTGGAATATGAATGGAAAGGAAGAGGAGACTTTCATGTACTGCCACCAATTATTGAAACTCACACGTATGATCTAAAAGATGGATTTTTTGATTTAGATAAACTAACCAACAGATTTAAAAATCGTTTTGTAAAAGATGCAGCAGGAAACTTGCACGATCTTTCAAAACGATACTTGAGCTCGTTCCATATAGATGAAGTAAGCAAACTTAACCACTTAGATATTTTTCATTCAAACGCACCGCTTATTAACTACGGACTTCAGTACAACGGGAAGCATACGTTTCATATAGTGTGTGATGGTATGCACAGGATAGACTACGCCATAGAAACGCTTAACAAACCCATAAAAGTATTGCTTATAGAGACCGGTAACAAAACACCTCTTATGCCGTATTATGCCTTTCCTGTGCCGTTTAGACCAACTATACGACTCTCAAGTAAGCGCTCTGAGAAAATGTACCCACGCATTGAAAGAGATAAGATACATCTTTTCAATAACTTCATAAAAAAAGTAATGCACTACGACTGGACAGAAGGCGGTCTCAATGTAAGCAGCCTTCGCACTAAAACAGAGATTAACTAAATATGGATTTTGATACACAAAGACTAAAAGATGCACTAAACTTGTGTATCATAAAAAAAGAAGAGGACAAAAGGATCGCTTCTATCGCATACTCAAAAAGTGGTAAGAGTTATAGTGGAGCACACATAGGTTCTGACACAAACTTGTTGAGTATATTTTCTGAACAAGTTGCGCTTTTGGGCGCAATGCAGAACAATGACTTTCAAATAGAAAGTGTCGTCACTATGTTAGAGACACCTAACGAAAAAGAAATTATTTCTCCCATAATAATAAAATTACTTATAGACTTCGCTAGGAGAACTGGTCAAGACATAAAATATACAGTTATAGATCGGGAAGGAAACATGCTTTTCAACATAGACAATATATCTTCCATTCTTCCATTCTACAAACCTGAGCGTGTTTTTTTAAAAAAGGTTGAGAACACAGAAATACAATCCAACAAAGCAAAACTTCCTAAAGATTCTGAAATAAAAGATGTGTTAAAAAAATACGCTGTTATAGGTGTAGACAGAAACTTTCCAAGATACGACTGTGCAAGTGGTTACGGAACTGCAGTAATAACAAAAAGTGGTAATGTTTATTTTAGTGGACAGTATTCAAGTTTTGACAAAGGAATGAATGTTCACTCCGAAATGGCAGCTGTAATATCTGCAATTATGGAAAAAGACACAGAGATAACACACATAGGAGTTGTTTCTACAAAATACACAGACAGCCCAGCTCATATGTGCGGATGTTGTAGACAGTTTTTAGCAGAGATGATGAGTAGGTTTAATATAAATCCAGAACTGTTTCTTTTTGCAAAAGATACTGATGTTTATGAAAAAAGAAATATGAATGAATATTTACCAGACATTTGGACAAGTAAAAAATGGTAAATATGAAGACAAACTTCCCAGTAATAGACGCTCTACTTTTAACCCCCAATGAAGGCCGTGGTGGCGAAATAGGTATATGTACCAACACCACTGCTTCAGGGCAAGTTTTAAACGAAATAGACAACAAGTACAGAAAGCAGGTCTCTGTACTTGGTTCCCTTATAGTAAGCCGTGATGGCACAGAAAGGATGATCATAAACTCCCTAGCCCACCCTACCGTTACTTATCTGATACTGTTCTCAGAAGAATCTATAACCTTCTCTCCAAGCACAAACTTGCTACAGGCAATACAAAAAGGATTCGAGAAAAATGTTTCGGGTAATTATATAAGAGACGGAGTAGCTGCAAGTGCGCAGTACCCAAATATATCCGAGCAGATATTTGACGCTTTTAAAGACAGTATAGTAGTACTTCCTGTTTTTGTGTCTAAAAACAAAGAAAGTAAAAAAATAGTAAACTCATACTTGAAAATATTAAAGCCAAAAGTTCCAAAAGAAGTTTATGAAACTATCGTAAAGATAAACAATAAGAAAAAAATCTACTACGACTCTTTAAACGAACTTTTAGAAAGTTTACAAAAAGTAAAACACAAAAAGAAAACTGTTCCATATCTTAATGCAAAAGACTTTCAGCATTTGCAACCACCAAGGATAGTGCTTAAAGAAAGCAAAACAAAAAAGAAAGTTCCTTTCAAAGTAACAGCAGAAGATGGAATGGTACGTGTTGATATTCAAATACATGATAAAGTGTATTATATTAAAGCAAAGACAGAGTTTCATTTGGAGTATTCTCTTATGAAATTTTTAGGAAAAGACAAATCTATATTGTCTATAGAAGAACAAATACTTCTTGGTGCAGAAATCGGACGTGTCGGTACAGAAATAGCAAACAATATCTCTATCCCCTCTCTTGTACAAAAGAACAACATAGTAGGCAAAAAAGAAATCCACCTTGAGTCTAGTATGAACCTAAAAGTAGACAAAAAGTATTATTACAAAATCAGTACAAAAGACAAAAAGGTTTCTTGTATGTGTATGGCTTTTGATATATGCGAAGAAGTATTTGAATTACAATCAAAAAGTATTTCTTCAATAATAAAAAGGTTGGCAGAGCTAAATAGATTTGAAAACTATGAGATGGATATACTACACAGGATGGACATAGGAACACAACTTGGAAGAGCGTATGTTGCGTCAAGTAAAAACTATTCTTTCATACAAGACTTTTCAAATATCTTCCAGATAAACACAAGTGACTTACCGTTTGTTATAGCAGATGGTGACAACTTCCTAGATGTACACAAATCAGTACTTCAGCAAATATATACCAAAGGCATCACTGAAGAACATGGCGATGTATGGAAAGGACCAGCTAGAACAGCCTCTGTTTTAGCCATTTATAGAGATTCCCAGAACGCTCTTAAGACAATGCCTATGCTATACAAGCAAGGCGATGATTCTACCAAAGTAATGCGTGAGTCATATAAGAAACAGCTTTTGCGTTTTGACAGCGACGGTTCATATAGCTATGGAGAGCGAACTAGATCTTTCTTTGATTTTGACCAACTTAAAAATACTATAAAAGTCTTAAAGAAAAACAAAAACAAAGCTACCGTAGTCCAAAGGTTTGACCCAACACGAGATATGGGTACATATGTTGAAAAAGAGACTGGTATAACAAAATTCACACACGACCCATGCCTTACACACGATATATTTTTTATAAAAAACAATAAATTATATTCGTTCCATATAGCACGTGCACACAATACAGTAAACGCATACCCTGAAAATATATTTGGTCTTTATGATGCATATGCAACAACTATTAGAAAATCATTGAAAATAAAAGGTGGTGATATGTTTATGCTTTCAAACAGAGCAAATATTCTCCTCCTTACAGAAGAACAAAAAACAAAAAGAATACTTGGTGAACCTTCAAAACCACTTGATCATAAGAGTGACAAATCTATAGGGCCACACCTGGTTGGTAAAAATGTAAAAACACCGAAAAAGTCAGGTGGAATAGTATATGAACATCTTAATTTGAAAATAATTACTAAAAGACCGAAAAATAAAATACTTGATGCTCTTGAAAACCTAAAAGGTGTGAATACTATCGCGCGAGCGATAACATATTTGAAAGAAAAGGGTGTGATGCACAACAACACAGTACTTTCAGACTATGTGGCCGGTGAGTCTGACCCACAAGATGATGTACTTGCATTCTTCCAAGCAAATATATTTGGAGACAAGCTTCATGCTACTGCAGTGTTTACAAACAGAGCGCTTTCAAACAAAACCAAAGACATAGAGATGTGTAACTATATTGCAAGCAAACATGCAAAAGAGTTGAAAAGTAAACTCGGAACACTTACACTGTTCTACATAGCATACAAATAAAATGATTGATTATAAAAACAAAATTAAAGTTATTGGTTTTGATTTAGACCAGACACTATACCCCAAATCCCCAAAGATAGACGAGGCTATACAGGGCTATATATATGAAAAGATAGCTAAGCATAGGGGGTGCACTCTAGAGGAGGCGGAAAAGCTGTTTAAAGACCTGTACAAAGAGGGTTCTGGGCTTTCTGGGACAAGTACACTGAAAGAACTTGAGATACCAGGTGCAACAGATATAGTGCAAGAAGCGTTAGAAAATGCTGACATAGCGGAGTTTTTAGCTCCTAATAACGAAGTATTTGAGCTTTTAAATAAATTGAAAGAACGGTATAAAAATATAGATTTAATAACTGGCTCTGATCAACAAAACGCATTTCAAAAAATGGAGCATATGAATATCTCAAAGGAAATGTTCTCAAACATAATTACAGGGGATGTAGCGTCCAAGTCAGACGGAAGTGCATTTGAGCTTTGGATGTCATATTATAATGACATATCTCCAGAAGAATTTTTATATATCGGCGACAGACCTTCTTCTGACTATTTCGCTCCAAAAGAATTAAATATAAATGCAATCCTAGTAAATGTACCAAAGGAAAAAGCGGACACTGATATACAGTGCCCGCAACTCTCTTCCCTAAAAGATTTGAAGGATTATTTACTATAAAAATAATTTATTTTTTGTTTCATCATCTAGTGATATCCATACAAAATAAGTAGTAATACCTGTCTTTTTATTATACTCAGTATATCCATCTTCTTTAAACTGATCGTATGTGAGAAAAACTATTCTGTCACTGAAAATAGGTTTTCTTTCAAGACCAGGGTAACTAATGGTATCTAAAGTATCTAGACTAAGGCTATCGCGAGTTTCTTGCTTGATTTTACTTTCGATTCCGAGTTCCTCAGCAACAGCTCTTTCCGCAACTTTTTCAAACTCTTCCTCTATAGAAAACTTTTCGCTTATATGTAAAAGATTTCTTTTCCTTCCACGCCCATCATCAAACACCTGCTTTGACTCTTTAAGAATGAGTGATTTATTGTTTTTGTAATAAATTACATGCACCCTCATTATAGATACCTCTCTATGAATACCCTTTTTTGAAATTACAAGTCTACAATCTCCATTACTTGTTTCATCTAATAGGTTTTGCATAGTTTTTGCTTCACCTTTACCAAATTTCTCAATTGGGATATTAAATGAATCAAGTAATTTCGCTAAATTATTAACATCAAACACTCTGCATCCACCTTTCTTTCAATAAATTTTAATTTTTAAACACCAAAAAACTCCCCATACATTACTGTATGAGGAGCTTAAAGTCAATCAATAATTGAGTTTTATATTAAAGGTCAGTTTCGATCCCCATGCTTCTTGCAGTTCCTGCTATGATCTTTGCGCCTTGTTCTGGGTCGTTTGTGTTTAGATCTGGAAGTTTTTTATTAGCTATGTCTACAAGCTGCTGTTTTGTAGCTTTCCCAACTTTACTTGTTACATTCTTACCTGAACCTTTCTTGATACCAAGTGCTTTAAGAAGCAGTCTTGATGCAGGCGGAGTCTTAAGTACAAAATCAAAGCTTCTGTCTTCATACACTGAAATCACAACCGGGATCACGTCTCCCATCATATCTTTCGTAGCGTCGTTGAAGCGAGTTACGAACTCACCAATGTTGATCCCAGCTTGTCCAAGTGCTGGTCCTACAGGTGGAGCAGGGTTTGCTTTACCTGCTTCTATCTGAAGTTTTAATTTTTTTTCTGCTTTCTTTGCCATAATGTTTTAAAATTTTGTAATTTTTAATTTTGTAATTTTTAAATCTTTTTAACCTGAAGGAAGTCTAGCTCTACAGGTGTCTCTCGTCCAAACATTGATACAAGAACCTTAATCTTGCCCTTGTCATTATCAACCTCTGCAACCTTTCCGTCCATCTCTTTAAACGGTCCGTCTATTATAGTCACTGCGTCAGATACTGCAAGCTCTATCTTATGTTTTACATCGTCAGATTCCATTCTCTTTAGAAGTGAGTCTAGCTCTCCTTTTGAAAGTGGTACTGGGTGAACTCCTGAACCTACAAACCCTGTAACACGAGGAGTGTTACGTACTACATACCAAGAGTCGTCGTCTACTATCATATCTACCAATATGTACCCTGGGTATATCTTTTCCTCTTCTTCTACCCTTTTCCCTCCCTTTATCTTGATCTGCTTTTCAGTTGGTACGATAACATCAAATATTTTGTCTTCCATACCTAAAGACTCAATACGCTGACGCAAGTTGCGCTTCACCGCATTTTCATAACCTGAATATGTATGGATCGCATACCAATTTCTATTTTGTGCTGTGTCTTGTTTTGCCATAGTTATTTTTTAGATAACAAACGTTTCTAGTAAATACGAAAAGATAAAGTCAAAGAACCCTAAAAGCGCTGCTGTGAAAAGCGAGATTATGATAACAAGCGCTGTAAACACTATAGCTTGCCGTCTTGTTGGCCAGCTTACGTGCTTTAATTCTCCCCTTGTATCCTTGATATAATTGATTAATTTCATAATTTTGTATTAAAAAACACCCCTCGGGCGTTATATATATACTACTTATTTTGAGGAAATAGTCAACCCTGCTAGAAATCGATGATTTCTAGCAGGGTTGATATTATGTAGATGATTATTCTTCTTCTTTCTCTACTTTATACAGCAATCTTCTAACATAATCCTCAATCTTTGCCTCACAAATTAAACAATCTTTATTTGCAAAATATGAAAATATTCTACTGGAAAGTCTTTGGCGTTTTATGTTTAACTTTGTAGCGCACTTATTAATACAATTAAACAATTCATTTTTTATCTCAACACTCTTTATCTCTGCATCAACAGTTCCAGTCAAAAGCATAACACACTCCTTCCTTAAAAGATTAGTACTAAGAAATTGTGAACAATTTATTATCTCTATTTATTATATCACTATCTTATCTCGTAAGTAATACTTACATTAGAAGTGATCTTATTCTCTCCAACTGGGATTTCAGGAATCCCACCACCTACTGAGTCCATCACCGCCATCTCTGGCACTGCAAATGTTTTGAACCTTGGACTGTTGCCAAACTCTGAGAAGCTTACCACTCGCACAAGCTTAACATCTAAATCTTTTGCAAGTTGTTTTGCTTTTACTTGCGCATCTTCTATAGCGATCTTTCGTGCTTCTTCTTGTAGATCGTCTTCATCGTCAATAGTGAAGCTAAGACCACTTACATTGGTCGCACCACGCTCACCAATACCAGAGAGCACAGTACCTGCATCTTCTGTGTCACGAACCTTTACAGAAATACTCTGACTAACTTCAAATCCTTTGAGTACTCGCTCCCCACCTGGCGGACAAATACCACCCGAACAATTTTCTCTCACAAATTCATAACGTGGGTACACATTATAATTTGTAGTTTTTATATCTGTCTCTTTGACATCACTCTTTTTAAGAAAATCTAAAATACTATTTACTCTTTGTGCTGCGATCTCTTGCGCCTCTGTTACAGTCTCTTTCTCCTCAACTACAGAGAATGAAAACTCTGCAATGTCAGCTACCGCAAACACCTCCCCCTCACCTGACACATTGATAGTGTTTGTCGCAGAGATCCCTCCGCCGATAAATCTATACTCTTTTATAGTATTAAGTGTCTTAAATACAAGAAATACTGCAAGTACTAGAAGTACAAGTACGAGCATCTTTTTTGCTCTTCTTCCCCCAAAAGAACAGCAATTATTGTTTGTTTCGTTATGCATAGTTTATAAATTTAGCTTGATAATATACATATAATATATACCCCTCTATTATAAAAGGCAATTATGCTATTATCTATATATGAGCACTATAGCTATATACGCATTTTCAAGTGTAATAATAGTAAGCCTTATCTCTCTGGTGGGCTTATTTTCACTTGGCTTAAAGCAAGCATTCTTAAAGAGAATAACATTCCTACTTGTTAGTTTGTCAGTGGGTGCGCTTTTTGGCGACGCTATAATCCACCTTATACCTGAAGCTTTAGACAAAATAGGGAATACATCTACAGCATCACTTGCAATACTTGTCGGTATAATGCTTTTCTTCGTACTTGAAAAGTTTATACGTTGGAATCATTCACACGAACACAACTGCGAGACAGATGAATGCAAAAAAAGACAAGGCGACAAAATCCACCCCATGGGACCACTTATACTTACGTCAGATGCACTGCACAATATGATAGACGGTATAATTATAGGTGTTAGTTATTTTATAAGTATTGAAGTTGGTATTGCGACAACTATTGCTATAGTCTTACACGAGATACCACAAGAGATCGGGCACTTCGCAGTTCTTATTCATTCTGGGTATAGTAAAGCAAAAGCGATTTTGTTTAATTTCCTTTCATCTCTTTCTGCAATACTTGGTACTGCTTTAGTTTTCATATTTGGACAAACGATTGAAGCTCACATACCACTACTTATCGCTTTTGCTGCAGGTGGCTTCCTATACATCGCAGGTTCTGACCTCGTACCAGAGCTTCATAAGACATCTAAGACAAAGCACTCCCTCCTACAGTTCATCGCTATCATAATCGGCATCGGCATAATGTTCGCACTTTTAGGGTTTGAGATATAAAACAAAAAATCCCTAGGGTTAACCCTAGGGATTTTTTGTTTTATTTAAGCTCCGAAACCAAAACCGTTGTAAGCCATATATGCACCTAAGATTATATAGATAATCCCAAATGTTTTATAGAGCTTCATATTGTTCATCTTCCTAACCCATGAGACCCATGTATTGTGCGGTAGCAAGAAGTAAGTCGCACCCTTTACTAAGATCAACCACCCTACTATCGTTGCAATAATAGTAGGCGTACCACCTGTCCATACGTTGTGATTTAACACAACTATAAGACCCATAATAAGAGTTAGGATACCAGCAAGATACGCTATAGCTACATGTTCATGCTCCATAAGGTGCTTTACCACATGTTGCCACTCTTTTGTCTTAATCAGTGCAGATATACCGACTACTAGAAAGTAGATACCGACAATCTGCACAAGAAATATTGATTCCATATTATTAAAAGTTAGCTATTAATACTTATATTTTATAATGTTTGTATTTCTAAATCCACTTCTCTATCCACCTCTACTGCCTCAAACTTAACCCTACCTAGAAGCTGGTTGCGTTTAGTTACTACATCCACACGCCACTGCCCCACAGGGACATTAGACTTCACAGTATACCCACGGTAACCGCCGTCACGCCCACCTGAAATACCAAACCCTATCTTATTACTCTCTATCCATTCTTTTTGTTCTTCATCATAATACTGCCATTTGTGGTAAATCTCCGTATTGAGTCTTGTCGGTGCAAAGACAGAACTAAAAACATACACTGGCTCACCTGAAGAAACATAAACTGTATTGTTTGGTATCAAAAAGTCATACCATTTTTCTACTTCACTTATTGCAAGATAATTATTGTCCACTGTTCGTTCTATATAGTAGTGCGCACTCGCCTCTTTAAGTGACAACGGTATAGGAGGAATAATATTTGTAAAATAAAAAACGTTTATCAAAATAAAAATACTACCAACACTCCACGTTAGTGCGTTTTTACTTTTCTTTATACGAGTTGGTATAAAAAATTTAAGAAATTTAACCAACAGAACCATTAACGCAATACTTATGATCCCACTTAGTATAAAAATAGGAACACCGATAGATTTAGTTATAACAGGTATATAGAAAATCAGAAATGAAAATAACGCTGTAAAGAAAATACTCATCCTAAAAGTAAATCTTGCGTACTTTTTCTTAAAAAATTCATTGCCTATAAGAAGCGCCACTAGTAAAAGTATAAATGGCCAACTTGACGCAAGAGTTGCACTTCGTGAATAGAAAATCACAAAACCAGAGAACAAAGCTCCAAATGCAAATTGCATTGCAATAGGTGCTATAAATCTAACTTTTTCAAAAAATCTAGTTTTTAATATCCCTTCTTCATAGAAATTAATGAAGATGATAGAAAGGAGCGCTATAACTAGATACACACCAAGTACTATGTTTTCAAACAAGAGATCGATCCTTGTTAATGTAAAGTTATCTATTATAAAACCAAACAAAAGAGCTCCACCGATAATATACCGCTCATTGCGTTTGTAAAACTCTTTATATTTTTGAAACAGGGACTTCATTTGGGGTGATCGATGGGATTCGAACCCACGACAACCGGTTCCACAAACCGGGGCTCTACCAGCTGAGCTACGACCACCATATTATTTATAGTCCGGAGACTCTTCAGTTATACCAGATAAATGGCTAGTTAGTCTAGCGAGTGCATACAAGACACTTGAAAGACGGTTTAGATACTGAAGCGTATATGTACCTATTCCTACATCGCCAGCTTCATATACTGCAACAACCCTTCTCTCTGCTCTTCTTGAAAGTGTGCGCGAAAAGTCAAACAATGCTCCAAGTTCTGTACTACCAGAGATGAAAAAGCTATTAATCTCTGGTAATTCGTTTTCTATGTCATCAATTATACCCTCCACTTCTTTAACCTTGTCTTCTGTAACAGATCCTGTACTACCTGCAAGCTCTGCTTGCACTATGAAAAGATTTTTCTGAATATCGTGGATTATTTCTTCAAAGTTAAACCCCTGTTCTTTTGATTTAACTTTGCATAACCCCAAATACGAATTTACTTCGTCCATGCTACCAAGCGCTTCTGATACAGCAGAGCTTTTTGATATTCTTTGGTCACAACCAAAAGTTTTGGTAGTGCCGTCATCACCTTTGCGAGTATATAACATCAGTTCATTATAGCAGAAAAGATAAAAGGCTTGTATGTGACTACGAAATACACACAAGCCTTTAATTTGTAAAATACCTATTTATTATTTCTCAGTTGGTCGTTCAAGCTCTTCTGACATAATTTCTTTAATTGTACCCATTGATACTGAATCCTTAAAAGAGTCTCCGCGAATAGTTTTACCTATATCATTTGAAAGCTTTAAAGATTCAGTAGTGTCTGGATTCGAAACGCCGTCTTCTGCCGTCTTTTTAGCATTTTTTTCAGAAGCAGTATCTGTTTTATCTCCTGCCCAAACCATACATAACCTCCTTCAATAAATTAGTATTATTTAAAATTCTCTTTATTTTTGAGAATACAACTATCTAAATAAATACTAACACATATTAAAGTGTCTGTAAATATGTGCCCAGGACTGGAGTCGAACCAGCACAGGATTGCTCCCACTACCCCCTCAAGGTAGCGCGTCTACCAGTTTCGCCACCTGGGCTTATTTAGCTTCTTCTTTAGGTTCCTCTGGCTTTTCTTCTACCTTCTCTTCAACTTTTTCTTCTACTACCTCTTCTTTCTTTTCCTCTTTAGTTTCTTTTACCTCTGCTTCTTTAGCTTTTTCTTCCTCAGCTTTTTTGGCAGCCTCTTCGTCCGCTACTTTTTTATTAGCTTCTTCTGTATCACTCACTGTCTGCATATCTACTATCATAGTATTTCTCATTTGTCGTCTTATTTCTTTCGCTGCTTTTTCACGAATATGATAAAGTTTCGCTCTTCGCACCTTTGAACGTTTTACAATTTCTATTTTATCTATAATTGGAGAATATAGTGGGAAGATCTTCTCTACACCTACACCACTTGCAACCTTTCTTACTGTGAAAGTTGCTCCAGCTTCGTTGCCATGTTTATGTGCAAGCACAAGTCCTTCAAATGCCTGAAGTCTTGTCTTGCCTTTTTCTTGGATCTTCTGCCACACACGCACAGTATCTCCAGCTCTTATGCCGAGTTTCTGCCTGCTCTCCATATTTACTGGAGAAACCTTTCTTATTGATGTAGCTTCTGTTGTAGCCATAATGATAGACACTTTAACACAATGAACTCAAATTAGCAATAATTAGCCCTTTTTAAAGCGTTTCGACTGCTTTTTTAAAGTCTTCTGGTAAATCAGCCTCTATTATCGTCTTTTCACCATCTAGCATAGAAAGCGTAATAAGCCTTGCATGGAGCGCTAATCGCTCAAAACCAAGCGCACAGTCACGCTTTGGGGCATATAGCTTGTCACATACTACTGGGTAATTTATTGCCTTTAGGTGCACCCTGATCTGGTGAGTCCTACCTGTTTTTGGTGACACTTCTAGATATGAGAAATCTTTATTCTTATTTAATACTTTGTAGTCTGTTACAGCTTCACGCATCTCTCCACGCGCTCCTCGTTGTGCTGACCATCTTCTGAAATCACTTTTGCTCTTTCCTATTGGTCTATCTATCGTTCCTTTCTCTCCGCCAGCTGGCGGATTGAGTGCACCATAGACAAATGCGTTGTAAGTTTTTTCTATTTCTCTTCCTTGAAATTGTTTTTTCAAATTCTCAAACGACTCCTGCGTCTTCGCAAGCACTATTACCCCTGAAGTCTCTCTGTCTAACCTATGTACTATCCCTGGACGTGCTATTTCTTTGCCATCGTACATTGCCGGTTCACCTACACTTTCCATCTCTGGATAATTTTCAACCACCCAGTCAGCCAAACTCGGTTCTTTGGTCTTGCCGTCAGAATGCACGACAAGACCAGCTGGTTTATCAACCGCTAATACTTCGTCGTTTTCAAATAGTATTGGAATTTCCATTTTTGGTGGGCGATGAGGGATTTGAACCCCCGACCTTTTCGGTGTAAACGAACTGCTCTACCAACTGAGCTAATCGCCCCTTATAAAAGCAAGTATATAGAAAAAATATAAATTATCAACTTGTTTGCTCGTTGTGC
>CAZNQQ010000006.1:0-4851 GCA_964575575.1 uncultured Candidatus Saccharibacteria bacterium
ATCAAGTAAAAGATGGAGGGTTATCTCTAGATGGACTATCTGTATTTGGCGGTGGGTACTTTCAGGGTAGTGTGGGAGTTGGTGTAGTGACGCCAACAGAGGCGCTTGAAGTTGATGGTGGGGCTAAAATATCAGAAGGATTACAGATAGGAAACAGCACAAATGTGAATGCTGGGACTATACGTTGGACAGGAACCGACTTTGAAGGACATGATGGAACTCAATGGGTTTCTTTGGTAAGTGGGGAAGCTGCAGTAACAGTAGACCCTAATTATACAGATTGTATAAATGCTGGAGGAAGCTGGGTTGACTCTCAAAGTACTTGTTATTTCCCAGGCACTAGCTGTCCATCTGGATGGAGTAAAAATGCAAATTATAGTAGTGCTCAAGGAAACAGTTGTACGGGATCAGCACATCCTGCGTGTAGAGCTGATTCATGTAGTGTACCTGGTTATATTAGAGTAAACTCAACACCACAATCGTGCACCTATACTTTTTCTATAGGACTTACTGACAGTGTGTGTTGGCAACAGTGGACTGGTCAGGGATATACTGGGTCTTGTAGTGCTACACAAACTGAAGTTGGTTGTACTAAAAATTAATATGCAAAAAACTATTACTAAAACATTAATACTCGTAGTAGTCTTGGTCGTAGCACTTGGTGTGAACTACCTTTTCGCTGCGTGGACTGGACCAACCCAAGCACCAACAGGTGGTAATACATCTACACCAGTGCACATTGGTTCAACAGATCAAGTAAAAGATGGAGGGTTATCTCTAGATGGACTATCTGTATTTGGCGGTGGATATTTTCAAGGTAGTGTTGGTATAAATGAAGTAACACCTTCAACAGGAGGTGAACAAGATCTTAAACTTGATGTCGATGGAGCAATAGGTGCAAAGTATTATTGTGATGCAGATGGGAATAATTGTGCAAGTGCACCGTTGGGTGGCAGTAATAGTGTTACTTGTCCTTCTGGTTTTACTAATGTTAAAGCTGCTGGTAATCAATTAGGATGTATGCAAAATGACGAGGCTAACGGAGGAGCGACAGCTACTTGGAATGCAGCGTCAGATTTTTGTTTTGATAATTTCGGTGGAAGGCTTCCAAGTTCAGGAGAATGGTATATCGCTATGGCTAACTACAACCTTAATGATGAAAATGATGATGCAGAATGGAATGATGGAGCTAATAGTTACACCGAGTATGATCAACATGCGACATCTGGAGATCTTACAGATATAGCTTTTTCTTCTCCTAGAGATGATTGGAATGTTACAACTTTCAGGTGTTGGATACCAAGAGGGTATTGGTCAGCTAGTGGGTCTTCTGGGAATGGCTTCTATGGTTCTCCTACAAGAGTTAGACTTGCTAGTTCTATAACGAGTTATTCAGTTGGAACTACTTATTCTCTTTTGTCTACAAATGTAACCATGCCTGCTACCGGTGGGCCATTCCGTATACTAGCCTCATATGCTTATCTGGGTGACTCACTAGGGTCTAATTCATATGTTAATACATGGGTAGATGATGGGCTTGGTTCAAAAATAGCACATGGATTTGCTTATGCTGAACAAGGGCCAGGCTGGAATCATGTTTCTGAAATATCTCCTAATACTTATAGTAACGGTCAAACAGTAACCTTCATTTTGAAACTAAAGGGACTTGCTTATATAGCAGGTAGTAGTGGTTGGCCTAGTCTTCAGTCTATAGATCCTACTTGGATGACTATTCAGGTTATTAAAGATGAATAAGAATATCAATGATATAATAACTCAATGCTCAAGAAAATTGACCGGCCGTTTTTAATAACAGTAATTATCCTAGTAGTTGCGGGGTTTTTTATTTTTACTTCTGCATCTCTTGGCCTTCTTGCGCGCGATGGCGCAAGGTTCTCTTCTGTGGCTTTTAGTCAGTTTTTCTTAGGGATTTTCTTAGGTGCAGTAGCACTTCTTATAACAACAAAAATAAAATATACATTTTGGAGGAAGTATGCATTTTATATATTTATCGCATCGGCTATAGCTACACTTCTGGTGTTTGTCCCAGGGCTTGGGGTGTCATTAGGTGGGGCACAGCGTTGGCTTGATTTTGGTTTTGTAACATTCCAACCAGCAGAGATGCTCAAGATCGGTTTTGTTATTTACTTTGCAGCATGGCTTACTAATGCAAAAGATAAACTTCACACGATAGGACACGGCATTATTCCGTTTATGATATTGCTCGCAATAACCGCTGCAATACTTTTGGCACAACCTGACACAGGAACATTCCTTGTGATACTCGCAGCAGGTATTGCAATGTTCATTGCTGCAGGTGCGCGTTGGCGTGACATATTTGCACTCGGTGGTATTGCGGCAGTATCTCTAACAGCACTTGCGTATATTCAACCATATGTAAAAGACCGAATACTTACTTTTATAAACCCAGCCAGTGACGCACTCGGTTCTGGCTGGCAGATCAAGCAGTCGCTCATTGCCATAGGTTCTGGAGAGATATTTGGGAGAGGTTTTGGTCAGAGTGTGCAGAAGTTTCAATATTTACCAGAGCCAGTAGGGGACTCTATATTTGCAGTGGCAGCAGAAGAGTTTGGTTTTATAGGTAGTGTGATTATACTTACATTATTTTTATTCCTAGCTTTCCGAGGTCTTAAGATCGCCACAAAAGCACCTGACAACTTCAGTGGACTAGTGGTTGTCGGAATTGTTATACTTATAGTGTCGCAATCTTTTATAAATATTGGGTCAATGCTTGGCGTTATGCCACTCACCGGACTCCCGCTTTTGTTTATAAGTCATGGTGGGTCCGCATTACTTTTTGCACTCGCAGAGATTGGGATAGTGTTAAATATTTCAAAATTTAGAAAAACATAAAATGAAAATTGTATTTACAGGTGGGGGAACAGGTGGACACTTTTATCCGATTATCGCTGTTGCCGAAGAGATAAACAACATAGCAAAAGAACAAAAACTGCTTACCCCACAGTTGTATTATATTGCTCCTGAAAAGTACGACGCCAGAGCACTTTATGAAAACGGTATAACCTTTAAGAAAAGTCCGGCAGGGAAAATAAGACGATATTTTTCTATTTGGAACTTAATAGACAAATTTAAAACAATCATTGGTGTAATAAAAGCAACGTTTCAGCTTTTTGCAATATATCCTGACGTTGTGTTTAGTAAAGGTGGGTATGCAAGTTTTCCTACTGTGTTTGCTGCAAAAGTCTTACGAATACCTGTAATAATCCATGAGTCTGACGCTGTACCAGGTAGGGTTAACAAGTGGTCAGGAAAGTTTGCAGAGAAGATCGCTGTGTCATACCCAGAGGCGGTTGCGTATTTTGATAAGGACAAAGTCGCGTTCACTGGCAACCCAGTGAGGAGTGATTTGTTCACACTTGCAAGTGAAGGCGCACATGAATATCTTAAACTTGAGAAAAACATCCCGACTATTTTGATACTTGGTGGATCACAAGGAGCAAAGAAGATAAACGAAACTCTCATGGAAGCTCTTCCAAAGCTTGTAGATAAATATCAGATAATACACCAGACAGGTAAAAAGAATTTTGAAGAAATAAAATCAACAACACGTATAATACTTGAGGGGACAGAGTATGCGCACAGATACAAAGCTTTTGGTTTCTTAAACACTCTAGCTATGAGGATGTCAGGTGGTGCGTCTGATTTGGTGATCTCACGTGCTGGTTCAGGTGCAATATCTGAAATCGCACTTTGGGGTTTGCCAAGTATAATAGTTCCGATCTCAAAAGAGGTGTCGCATGACCAAAGCAAAAACGCATTTACTTATGCACGAAGTGGGGCAGCGGTAGTTATCGAAGAAAAGAACTTTACACCCAACTTACTAATATCTGAAATAGATCGTCTTTTGACTGACAAAATCCTAACAAAAAAGATGCAAGACGGCGCGAAAGAGTTTGCAAAACCAAACGCTGCTCGCAAGATAGCAGAGGGGATTATAGCAACAGCACTAAAGCACGAAGAATAAAAATAAAATAAGCCCATCACGTAAATCTCGTGTGATGGGCTTATCTATTGGCAGGTTGCAACTAACAACATGTTAGCAACCTATTTTTTCGAGTACGTTTACAAGTACTTCTGGCTGACTAGGATTGCCGTCAATTCTCAAAAACGGAAAGTTAAGAGCCTTACTAAGTGTTTCTATTATAGGTCTTGAATCCTCTCTAAAAACCTTAAGCCTTCTCTCAACAGTCTCAACATATTTATCATCATCTCTGTTTTTTCGATTGTTGCCCAACATTCTACGACGAGCAATCTCTTCCTCAACCTCAAGGTATATTGCATATACATCATAGCCTCTGTAAAAGCTTTTTACAGCACTATCAAACAAAGGTGGTTCATCAGGTTGTCGTAACATACCACTGAGTATTTCATGGTTTTCACCAGTGTGTTTTTCTGCAATATGTCCTTGCCATACAAGAACAGATATTGATGTTGGTACACTTGTACCCGCAGCTGTGTGGTCTTTTATACACTGTCTTACATACTTTGTATATTTCTTATCTTCTGCAGCCGCTCGTAGCTTTTCACCATTGTCATGAGTTAAAACTTCTTTACCAGGATCTTTGTCAGAAAAATATTTTATTAAACCTTTCGTTAAGTCACCCTTACCACATGCTGGAGAACCAAATAAGTTCAACATAAATTTCTTAGACATACCAAGACTCCTTCCAATTCAAAAAAATATGTTAAAATATAATTTATATAGACGTTGATTGTAAATAACAAACTGGGAATAGTCTAACACATCTATGAACAAAAGTCAAGATAAAGAAATACGAACACGTATAGCGCCATCGCCGACGGGGGATT
>CAZNQQ010000006.1:4951-6752 GCA_964575575.1 uncultured Candidatus Saccharibacteria bacterium
AAAAGTCAAGATAAAGAAATACGAACACGTATAGCGCCATCGCCGACGGGGGATTTGCATATTGGTACGGCAAGGACTGCGCTTTTTAGTTATCTTTTTGCAAAGCAGAGTGGCGGGAAGTTTATAGTACGGATTGAAGACACTGACAAAGAACGTAGTAAGAAAGAATTTGAGGGTGACATACTGGAAGGCTTCAAGTGGCTAGGCTTAAAAGAAGACGAACTATATAGACAGTCAGAGAGAACTGATATTTATAAAAAGTATATAAAGCAGATGATAGATGCTGGCACAGCTTACGTTTCAAAAGAAGAAAGTAAAGCTGAAGCGGGGAAGGAAGTAGAAGTAGTACGACTTAAGAATAAAGGCAAGAAAGTTAAGTTTGAAGACATAATTCGTGGAGAGATAGAGTTTGACACCACAGAACTTGGCGATTTTGTAATAGCTAGAAGCGTAGAAGATCCGCTTTATCACCTAGCTGTAGTGGTAGATGACCACGAGATGGCCATAAGCCACATAATCCGAGGAGAAGACCATATATCTAATACTCCTCGCCAGATCCTCATACAAGAAGCTTTGGGTATAGAGCGCCCTAAATATGCCCATATTCCGCTCATTTTGGCCCCAGATAGGTCCAAAATGTCCAAAAGGCGCAATAGCACTTCAATAAGCGAATATCGTCAAAAAGGCTATATTTCTAGCGCTTTAGTCAATTATATGGCTCTACTGGGCTGGAATCCGGGTACAGATAGGGAATTATTCACTTTAGAAGAGCTGATAGGGGAATTTAAGCCTGAAAACATCCAAAAGGGCGGGGCTATATTTGATATAGAAAAACTCAATTGGTTCAACAGGGAATATATAAAAAAAATACCAGAAGAAAAGCTTTTGATAGAAATCGTAAAATATCTGCCTGACAATATGAAAAATGACGAGATGCTCCAAAAAATTATTCCGATTATTACTGAAAGACTAAATGTTTTTGAAGATGTTAAGGAAATGTTAGATAATGGCGAACTAGATTATTATTTTAAACAACCAGAATATGAGGTTGAAGATTTGCTTTGGAAAACTGACAATGATTTAAATATTGTTAGAGAGCATTTAGAAAAAGTTCTTTCTCTTCTTGAAGGAGTTCACAACTTCACAACAGAAAATACAAAAAAGGCGATTTGGGATTATGCGAGCGAAAAAGGTAAAGGTTCTGTGCTCTGGCCGATGCGTTACGCTCTTTCAGGTCGCGACAAATCTCCAGATCCGTTTCAACTTGCAGAGGTTCTTGGAAAGGAACAAACTATTTCTCGTATAGAAAACGCACTAAACAAAATTGAGTAATTTTATCCACATTCTTATGTATTTAATACTCTAAAATTAGATATAATATACATAAATGCAAAAAACTATAACTAAATCCCTAATCTTAGTAGCGGTTTTGACGGTAGCGCTTGGTGTGAATTACCTTTTCGCTGCGTGGACTGGGCCAACACAAGCGCCAACTGGAGGTAATACATCTACACCTGTGCATATTGGTTCTACAGATCAGATTAAAGACGGTGGGTTATCGCTTGACGCACTTTCTGTATTTGGCGGTGGATATTTTCAGGGGGATGTTGGTATTGGTGTAATTACACCAACTGAGGCACTAGATGTAGATGGTGGAGTAAGGGTGGGGAATAGTACAAATGCAAATGCCGGTACAATCCGTTGGACTGGAACTGACTTTGAAGGACACGATGGAACGCAATGGGTTTCTCTAGTGAGTGGGGAAGCGGTGGTAACAGTAGACCCGAATTACACAGATTGT
>CAZNQQ010000006.1:6852-8126 GCA_964575575.1 uncultured Candidatus Saccharibacteria bacterium
ATGTACAGCTACAAAAATAGAAATCGGCTGTACTAAAAATTAGTTCTAAATAATAAGCGAGTTTTTTGATATAATATTCTTATGTTTAAAAAACAGCTGTTTTTAATAATAGTTATTACTATAGTGATTGTAGGTTTTTCTGCTACAAACAGTGTTGATGCGTCACTAGTAGACGAGCTAAAGAGTAGAATATCTGACAGAAATACAAAAATTCAAGAATTAGAGAAGGAGATCGCACAATACCAAGAAGATCTTGAAGTAGTTGGCGAAGAAAAACAAACACTTACAAGCGAAGTAAAGACTCTTGATATATCTCGTCAGAAGATTTCTACAGATATTAAACTAACTCAAAACAAAATAGACTCTACTAGTTATCAGATACAAGAATTGTCTTTAGGTATTGATGACAAAGAAAAAAAGATAAACAAAAATACAGAGGTTATAGCAGAAAGTATTCGTACAATGAATGAGATAGAGTCTGACTCTCTTATAGAAATAGTTCTATCTAACAACGACATCTCAGGTTTCCTTAATCAAATAGAAACACTCCAGCAGTTCCAGTCTAAAATGCGTGACGACGTAAAGCGTCTCACCGGACTAAAAGAAGAACTTGTAGATACCAAAACACAAACACAAAGAAAGAAAGAAGACTTAGCAAACTTTAAAGGCGATCTGTCTGACCAGAAGTATGTTTTAGATATAAACAGAAGAGACAAAAACACCCTTCTTAAGATTACAAAAAACAAAGAATCTAATTATCAGAATCTTTTAGATGAAAAAGTGGAAGCTCGTAAAGCATTTGAACGAGAACTTTTAGATTTGGAGTCACAACTTAAGATAGAGATAGACACTTCAAAAATCGCAAAAGCGGGGAAGGGAGTTCTTGCTTGGCCACTAGATAATATAAAAATCACCCAGCACTTTGGTAATACTAAGTTTGCGCAATCAGGGGGTTATAACGGTAGTGGTCATAACGGTATGGACTTTCGTGCATCAGTTGGTACGAAAGTAAAAGCTGCTCTTACTGGAGTAGTAACGGCCGTGGGTAACACCGATGCAGTACCTGGCTGTTATTCATATGGTAAGTTTTTATTAATAAAACATAACAATGGGTTAACAACTCTTTATGCTCATATGAGTTTTATAAGTGTCAAAAAAGGCGACACGGTAATCACTGGGGACACAATAGGCTACTCTGGTAACACAGGTTACTCTACTGGACCTCACTTGCACTTTACAGTTTATGCGAGCCAAGGTGTACAAATAGTCCGCTA
>CAZNQQ010000006.1:8226-35573 GCA_964575575.1 uncultured Candidatus Saccharibacteria bacterium
ATATTGTGCGACGCTTAAATATTAATTTTGTTGGTAGGGTATAGAGAAGGGTAGAAAGTGGTAAATAAATCGACCTGCAGGACGTTTTTATAGGTACTAGGGTACCAGTAAGTGTTGGTCGTGGAAGCGTTATTTTTAGTGGAAATTTCAAAAAAACTTTTTTTGGATAAAATCTATAAAATAAATTTCATGCATACCTGAACAAGGGAATTGTCAAAAGAGTTTTTTAATATACTCGTTGAACTGCTTTATATGATACATACGACGCGCAAAATGCGTCTATAAGAACTTTTCCTGTTTAAAGGGAAGGATGTTAAGGGGACTTTATACCTTTTGTTTAATTATATACGTCGGAAAAGATATATTGTACGACACTTATATAAATTAATCATCTCGGCAAAACGATACCTCCCCTTTTAAAAACAGGGTGAATTATTTAAAATCTAAAGTTGCAACACATACAACAAAAACAACGCACACATTTCTGTGTACGTTGTTTTTTCTTTATTAAATTATCTCTTAGCTATATGATTCTCAACTCCCCAACATTTGGAAGATGCAAGCCATGGACTAGTCCCCTCTTTTTCGAAGAGGTACGTCGCATAATCTATGTTACCTTCAAGCGTATATAAATTGATACCTAGCCTATCTGCAGTGTCGCCATGGTAATACTCATTGATTTGCATTACCCCGACATCAGACTTATTAACCATGCCTCTTATTATATCGCCGTTTTTTCCAAATTGCCGGAATTCTGATTCACATTTGGCAACCTCTGCCATCACCGGATAATTTTTAAAGTGCTTTCGTACGTATTCCTCAACAGTTGGAGATTCTATGAATCTCGTATTTTCTTGAGGTCTACTTCCCTTTTGTTCTATTACAGAAGCTTCTACAAGAGGAGCTGAAGTAGTAGAACCAAGAAGCGTTACGATTAATATTGCTATTTCTATGATAAGCCGTTTTTTAGTATTGTTAATACCTTTTTAGAGCAAAGCCCTATAAAAGCAAAAAGCCGACCGAAGTCGACTCCTGTACCTATCATAGCATACTGTCAAGATTTGTCAAGTCCTATAAAACTAGCTCTTTATATGGCTTTTAAACAGCCCAGAGAGGCTCCAAAT
Source organism: uncultured Candidatus Saccharibacteria bacterium (assembly GCA_964575575.1). Classification (GTDB taxonomy): domain Bacteria; phylum Patescibacteriota; class Minisyncoccia; order Phycocordibacterales; family UBA2163; genus UBA2163. The sequence continues at coordinate 9,351 of CAZNQQ010000006.1, forward strand.
ATGGTTTGAACTCATGCTGGCAAGCACTAGAAACGCTAAAGCATAGATAATATGCTCATCTACAAGATACGCATGCTCACCTACTTTTGGAAATGTAAGCCCTGGAAAGTAGTACAAAAGCATCATTAACGCTCCTAAGTACGCACTGAACCGTACTATAAGCCCAAGGATTAAAGCTGCGCCAATGAGCGTAAGCCCCCACTCGTTTAAGAAGTCTACTATAGGAAGTATGTTGGGTGACGCCAACCATGCATAAAATTCTGGAAATGTTTTTGCATTGTTTAGAAAGCCACCAGCTGACCACTCTGGATTAGTGACTTTTGTAAGACCTGCGTATAGAAACAACCAACCTAATGCTAATCGCAGTAAAAGTATTGCTGTATCTGTTTTAATTATTCGTTTCATAATTATTTTCAATTTTTAGACTATTATCTTTAGATTTTAACATTGAAATAAGCGTCAGTATAAAAATAGTTGTGGATAATATTGCAGAAAGCATACAATATGAACAAATAGATTCTAATATAAACAACTGCGTGTATACAAACCACATAGACATTAGGAATCCCACGCCAGATAGCCCGAGTAGAGACATTAGAAACTTTTTATTCTTTGATCTCAAATATAAAACAGACAGGACAAGTACTGCTACATAGAAAATAATCCCGAGTACAGCAACTGGCATACCAAATATCGTAGAATATTCACTTGTGGTTACAAAATCACACCCTTCGAATATAGAGCAGTTAATGTTGTCGTGAGTAAATCGTTTTATGGTTAAGTATGCAGTATCAAAGATACCAATGATACTCAATATCAATGTGGTGATTATAATTTTCATTTATACTATTCTAACTTTTTCTGCTGTTTTATGAAAGCAAGCGCTCCGTGAAGACCGCCAAAGTCTTCGAGCTTTGCCTTTTTGATCTCTGGAAGCTCTGGAAATTTGGTATTAATCTCTGTTAGATATTTTTTGACTACTTCTACGTCTATAGCTGGATCCCCTATTATCATAGCACCACCGAGCACTACAACATCTGGAGACCACTGCAATATTATATTGTATAACCCATATGCGAGATAATGCGCAAGTTCGTCCCAGATTTTTGGATCTGTCACCTCACGAGCTTTCTTACCCATTCTCTTTTCAAGCGCAGTACCTGACACAAGATTTTCCAAGCTTACTGGATCGCCTCCTTCTTTAATATCTATAATCTGATGCCCTGGTTCAAATCCAAATCTGTTTTCATCTATCTCTCCATTCACGAAACGCGCTCCACCGACACCAGTACTTACTGTTATATATACACCTATCTCTACTCCCTGTCCTGCGCCATTGTGCATCTCTCCAAGACCAACCAGTGCAGTGTCGTTCTCTAGAACCACTGGTGCTCCAACTATTTTCTCAAGTTCTTCTTTAAGAGGTTTGTTGTCCCACAGAGGCAAGACTGAAGAATTCACTATCATTGTTTTCTCTTTGTTAAAAGGCCCACGCATACCTCCCACCACCATGTCAATTTTCTCACCACTTGAAAGATCATCTGCTATTTCTTTAAACACCTTCATAGCTTCATCAAAATCTTTAGGAGTCTCTACAACTTTTGGCTCGGCAAAACTCTCGCCGTCTTTGGACAGCGCCAACCTCATCTTTGTCCCTCCGATATCAAATAGTAAATACATATTATTTAATCAACTTTTTAAACTCTTCTATTGTCGACACGTTTTCTGGATTCTGTCCGTATATTTCTGCTATATAATACGCTGTCCAATCTGCAAGGATTAGCGATGCAAATACTTTGTGGTATTTGTCTTTTCCCTCTATCTCTATTGCGTCCACTGACAGTCCTTTATCTTTATACATCTTCTCTAACACTTCCATTCTCTTCCCCACTCTCTCATCATCATCTTCGTCTTTTAAAATTATGAAATGAAAATTCTTTGATAATTCTTCTACAGAATATCCCTCCAACTCATTGTGATTCATCTCTGGTAGTACATTATAAAACGCAGGCACCTTCCCCGTTTCGTTGAGCTTTATCTTCCAGTTGTAGGCTATTGGTTGATTGCGTGTAGAAGAATAGATTACAGGCACTTTGCTTTTTAATTTCTCTGCTAACTCTTTTCCCTTTTCTTCATATTCTGTTGGATCTAAAGTCTGAGACAAATTGCTCAACTCTTCTAAAGTATCTTCGTCCCCTATTACTTTTAAAAGTGCTTTTAGAGAATACCCAAGTGCATTTCTTGGTTGTATGTCTGTGTCTGGTATTTGTATATATGGAGTTGCGTCTTCTTTTGCAAGTTCTATAAGTTCACCACCTGTTGACACAACAGCTGATGTTAAGTCTTTTTTTATTATATTTTCACGGACGTCTATAGTCTCTTCTGCATCTGTAACTTCTTCAGTGTTACCAGAATACGAGCTAAGTATTATCAGGTTCTCTGAAAGTTCTTTGGCAGATACTGCTGGTAGTCCGTAGTCTCTATGAATCGTAAGGTCAAGCTCGGGCTTCCATATCTTTAAAAGCCCTGCCGCCAAATGCGAACCGCCCATACCTGCAACTATAAACTTGTCTTTGCGTTCAAGCTTGTCAGCGTTTACAACACTAGGTTCATACTCAAACTGTTTATTAAAATTTTTAATAGCTTCTTTCATATTCATTATTTATATTATATCACACCATATGGATTCCTTGAGACATAATAAAAACCAGTGATTTTTTTAGATTAAATTTAATTAATCCAATCAAATCACTGGCTCTACGCACTTCTTCTAATTCAAAGTCCAATCTCTATTCTCCCTTCTCTCTTGATTCTACCAAGCAACCCGTGAAGTTTCCTGAATAATTTATGAATCTCCTTTTCTACAATTACTGTAAATTGTACTGTGTTACTACTGTGTCGCAACTTAAACGTTGGCTCCATAGCTATAAATTCATTATTTATAGATTTTAACCTATGTGCCAAATTAATATGTGAATATGTTGCTCCGACATACTTATTGTCATTTTCTTGTAGTTCTACACAATGTAGTCCAGCAGATTCTTTAAAAGCTTCCAGGCTCTCAAAACCAGATTCAATCTTATACAAACAATTTAATTCCAAATTTGATATTGTAAGTATTGATTTTCTTACTTCTGTTTTTTCAACAACATCTACTGGTATTATACCGTTCCAGCCTTTAGTAAAACATTCTAAAACATATTCCTTATCTTCTTTGTCTACTAATTTACACCAAACATGTGCTTTTGCAATTCCAGATTCTTTGTTAATTACCCACCCCCAAACAATCTCTACTTCTTCAAGTTCAGGTGGTAAGTGTGAAAGAAATAAAAACGCTCCATCTTCACAATCACCTCCACCTAACGCTTTTGTGTCTTTGGGTGTTTGCCAAGAATCAACTTTTGGATCTTCAGGAATATACCTAATATTAAAAGTAACATCTTTGTATGCTCTATAAACATACTTTCCATACTTAAATGTTTCTGTGCACCATTTCTCATACCATTGATTACTTGGTTTATTCTTACTATCACTATAGACAAATCGTGGAACTACTATTATGACAAACGACAAAATCAGTAAATAAAACTTTTTCTTCATTTTTACATCCTCCTAAAAAGATTAAAAAACGAAACGTTTACCACTGTCTATTTATACTCTATCACTGGTATATATTAAGTCAATAACTTACTAGCATTGCTAATTTATATTGTAGCAAGGTCGGACCTTTCTGTGGATAACTATTTATTCAAGTCCTTTGCAGTTGGCAGCTGGGGTATAGCCGGCTTTGCGAGCTTCGTCTGTGGAGTCAAACCAGACCTTGTTTTTCTCTGATATTCTCTTCCCTCCTGAACACCACGGAAAGTGGTATTTAGAGCCGTTTTTAGAGGCTACAAGGAGGCCTTGGGCTGTAGTAGGTATATCTGTGCCACTTACTGCTTTTCCAGCGTTTAGGGCACTTGCAGAGAGATATTCTGGGTATTCTATCCTTACAGCTTCCCCACTATCCTCTATTAGAGACAGCCTTCCTAAGCCAAAACCTGCAAATCCAACGAGTATTATAATAGCTATAGTATAGAGCTCGCTACGAGACAAATCATCAAGCTTTTGCTTGCTTTTCTTGAAGAATTCTGATATATTCATACTTACATTATAAACAATTATGGCACATAAAAAAGCTGGAGGTTCAGCAAAAAACCTACGTGATTCAAATCCAAAATATTTGGGCACCAAACTATACTCAGGAGAAACCGCTAAAACCGGCTCTGTTATCGTGCGTCAGAGAGGTACTAAGATAATGGCTGGTAAGAATGTAGGTGTAGGTAAAGACCATACTTTGTTTGCTCTAACAGAAGGAAAAGTAAACTTCCGCAACACTCGTAAACTCCACTTCGACGGCAAGACAGTCGTCAAAAAAATAGTAGATGTTATTTAAACAGCGTTTATAACCAACTTAAATACTGCTTTTACTTTTCCTACTTCCGCTGTGATATCAAACTCCCCTGTTTCTTTGACAGGGTGTTTTAGTTTAATATGTTCCGGTTTAAGATCTATGTGATCTTGTTTTTTGAGTTCTGCGACTATCTCTTCTACATGAATGCCTTTAAACAAATGTCCTTGTTCGTTTGCCTTCCCTTCCATCTCTACTCGTGCGTCATTAAGAGAGCGCATGTTTTTCATAAGTAAGTCTTCGTTTATTTGATCTTCAGTTTCTTGGTTTTGTATTGCTTTTTCTAGGTTTTTTATTTTCTTTGGAGTTGCGGGTTCTGCTAGTCTATTCTTAAATAAAAAGTTCATAGCGTATCCATCTGATACATTTTTGACAGTATTCTTCTGCCCAATCTTCGGAACGTCTTTTAGTAAAATTACTTTCATAATAATTTAGATTATACATAAAATAACATTACTTATAAACTCTTGACTGATTTCAAATATCTGTGATAAAGTATTCATAAATATTTAGTACATAATAAATTTATTAGGAGATATAAATTGAAGAAAAAGAAAGTAAAATTATTTTGGTGGTTTCCACTAATTATTTTATTTACATTAGGTTTTGCTTTTCTGTTAATGTCGACCAATATTAATACGATACCGCCAAATACAGAAAGTGTGAAAAGTGAAATGTATGGTGCCATAGGATCGATGTTTTTATTTTTTGGTTTTTTAGTTTTTATATTTGTATTTGCTCAAAATAAATTCGAAAACTGGGTAGCTGATAAAGCTGAACAAACTAAAAAGGAGATTGGAGTAATTAAAAAAGCTTTTCAATAATTAATTCTTATTGATTATCCTGTCACCAAACGAGTCGCTAGAGAGAAATCTTTAGTGACTCGATTTTATTTATAATTTACTGAAGAAGTAACTCAACCGCTTTATCAAGTTGTGGATCCTCTCCTGCTTCAAAATCTTCTGTTGTAAATTCCACTTCTACATCTGCAGAGAGTCCTCCGTCTGAGATGGAGCTCCCGTTTGGTGTAAGCCACCTTGCAACAGTAACTTTAAGCGAAGTATCTGGAGTGATCTTCACAAGCTCTTGTACAGAACCTTTACCAAAACTTCTTGTACCTACAAGAGTTGCTTTGCCGTGCTGTTGAAGCGCACCCGCTAAAATCTCTGACGCTGAAGCTGATCCTTGGTTTATAAGTATTGCCATTTTGAGTTTGTCAGTGAAAATATTGTAACCCTTACTTCTATGCACTCGTGGCTTTCCGTTGTCTCCGAAGTCTTCTGTCACCACCATCTTCCCTGCTGGCAGATACCAGCTTGCCATATCTATCGCAGCTTCTAAGAAACCTCCAGGGTTACCACGAAGATCAAGAATCATTTTGTCAGTTCCTGATTCAATAAACTCTCTAAGTGCATCTCTGAAAAGATTTGCCGATATTGCAGAGAAATTATGAAGTGATATTACAAACACGCCGTCTTCACGTAGTTGCGTATCAATAGTTGGGATTTGTATCGTACCTCTTATGATTTCTATCTCAAGAAGCTCGTCTTCTCCTTCTCTAAAGACAGTCAGATTTACAGCAGTACCTCCCTCACCTCGTATTAGCTTTACTGATTTATCTATCGTCATACCGTCTGTAGGTGTGCCGTCAATCTTCAGAACTTTATCACCCGCCATTATTCCGGCTTTTTCTGCAGGGCTTCCTTTAAGAGGCGCCACAACAGTAAGCACTTTGTCTCGTATTCCTATCTCCATCCCTACACCTTCAAAGTTACCGCTTATATCGTCTTCAAATATCTCTGCATCTTCAGGTGGTAAAAACACTGTGTATGGGTCATTTAAAGAATTTGCAAGCCCTTGTATCGTCCCGTAAAGCTTGTCCGCGTCCGTTGTCTGGTCAGTAGTTGTCGCTGGTACAAATTTTTCATTTATAGCATTCCAAGCCTTCCAAAGTGGAGAAAAGTCTATAACAGACGGTGCTAAACTTCCATCAATTGACACCGGTACAGCTGCGCTTATTTGTCCGTTCCTATTACCTCCCATAAAAAACCCAGCGAAGAATGCTACAGCTATTATGAGCACCGCAACTATTGTTGCAACAACGGAGTACTTCTTTTTTTCTAGATTATCTTTTGAAAAAGATTCCATAATCAACTAATTATCGCAAAAATTACAAATACGGTCAAACAATAAACTTATATACAAAACTTACTTGTTGGTAAACTTTCAAATAGTTATAATAGAAGTATGTTAACCAAATACACTCATAAAGATGTCACATGGATTGACCTTGAGTCTCCTACTAAAGAAGAGGTCCAAAAGGTGATGCATGAATACTCTGTGCACCCCACTGTAGCAGAAGAACTCCTTATGCCTACATTAAAGCCAAGAGTAGACCTACACGATGATTTTATCTATCTTATACTTCACTTCCCTGCATTCCGCCACACTCACACCCACCAACAAAACCAAGAGATCGATTTTATCGTCGGTAAAGACTTTATTATAACCACACGTTACGACACTGTTGATCCTCTTCATAAGTTTTCCAAAATCTTTGAGACAAACTCAATCCTAGACAAAAGCGACATAGGTACGCACGCTGGTTTCGTATTCTTCTTTATGATCAAAAAGCTATACAAATCACTTGAGCACGAACTTGAGTTTATTGACGACGCACTTGAGACGATCGAGGATGATATATTTAAAGGTCGCGAAAAAGAGATGGTCGTATCTCTTTCTGTAGTAAGTCGCGACCTACTCAACTTCAAACAAGCGATGCGTTCTCACAAAGAAGTTTTAGATTCATTTGAAGAAGCTGGCTTAGAATTTTTTGGAAAGGATTTCTCACATCATATCAAATCTATAATTAGTGAATACTACAAAATAAACGGGACTATAAGTACACACAATGATTCGCTTTATGAACTTCGCCAGACTAACGACTCTCTACTTACAACCAAACAAAACGAGGTTATGAAGACCTTGACCATAATGGCGCTTGTAACATTCCCACTTTCTCTTATAGCGACAATATTTGGAATGAATACGAAAGCTCTACCTATTGTAGGTAAAGAAAATGACTTTTGGATAATTATGGGTATAATGCTTATATTGACATTAGTAATGTTTATATATTTCAAACTAAGGCGAATGCTCTAAAAAGCAAAATGAAGCCAATACTACTTCAAAATACTTTAAATAACGAAAAAGAAGAGTTCACACCACGCAGAGACGGTGTGGTTTCTATGTATAATTGCGGGCCAACTGTTTATAACTATGCACATATAGGCAACTTACGCGCATATGTCTTTGCTGATGTTTTAAGAAGAATGTTCGCTTACAATGGCTACGATATAAAACAGGTTATCAATATTACAGATGTTGGACATCTTACATCAGACGCTGACGATGGTGAAGATAAGATAGAAAGTGGAGCAAAACGCGAAGGCTTAAAAGTTAAAAATATAATAAAGAGATACACCGATGCATTTATGGATGACATGCAGAAGTTAAACATAAATATAGATGAGATAGAATTCCCTAAAGCTACAGAGCACATACCAGAACAGATAGCCTTCATACAAACTCTTGACGAAAAGGGTTACACATATAAAACTTCAGATGGTATTTATTTTGACACATCTTTACGTGAAGACTATGGCAAGCTTGGCAATATAGATACTAAAGGTTTGGAAGAGGGCGCGCGTATAGAGAAAAACAAAGAAAAGAAAAACTCTACTGACTTTGCACTTTGGAAGTTTTCTCCGCCAGCTGGCGGACCTAAAGAACAAAGGGAGCAAGAATGGGATTCACCTTGGGGTGTAGGATTCCCTGGTTGGCATATAGAATGTTCTGCAATGTCACGTAAGCTTTTAGGTAATCAAGTAGACGTACACACAGGAGGAGTAGATCATATACCTGTGCACCACAACAACGAAATAGCACAAACTGAATCTGTGACAGGAAAGCAGTTCGTGAACTATTGGATGCACAACGAGCACCTAACGATAGAGGGACAAAAGATCTCTAAGTCTATTGGCAATACTGTATTTCTAAAAAATATAATAGACCGCGGTTTTTCTCCCCTTTCGTTTCGCTACTGGCTTCTGACTTCGCATTATAGGACACAGACAAACTTCACATGGGAAGCACTAGAGGGCGCGCAAACTGCGCTGTTTAAACTTCATAAACATTTTGTGGAAGAATATGGCGCAAAAAACGGCGAAGTAAATCAAGAGTATGAAAACAAATTTCATGAATTTGTTAACGACGATCTTGATACTCCCAAAGCCATAGCACTTATGTGGGACCTAACGAAAGACGACATTGTACCAAAAGAAGACAAACGCTCTACCCTACTAGAGTTTGATAAAGTACTCGGGCTTGGCCTTGATCACTCTGACAAAAAGCTGGTAACACTGCTATCGGGCAAAGGCGAAAAGCTAGCAATCGGTAAGCTTCCTAAGGCTATCAAAACGCTTGTAGATGAGCGGGAAAAAGCACGCGAAGACAAAGATTTTGAAAAAGCAGATGAACTTCGCGATAAACTCAAAGAAAAAGGCTATGAAATAGAAGACAAAGAAGAAGGCCCAGAGGTGCATAAAATATAGTAAATCTTATCCACATTTTAACCACAAGTTAGACACTTTTTACATCATTTTGGCAAGATGTTAGATTTTTTGTTTGTGCTAGAATAAATTTAATATGGCAACAAACCAAACCTTACAGAAGTCTAATTTAAGAGTTCCGCCTCAGAATATTGATTCTGAAAAAGCACTGTTGGGTTCTATAATGCTCAAGCCTGATATCTTAAATGAGATCACTACTATAATCTCTCCTGATTCTTTCTATGCGCAAAAGCACAGGATGATATACAAAACTATTTTTGAGCTTTTTGGTAAGAACGAACCTATTGATCTACTTTCTGTCTCATCACGAATGAAAGAGAAAAAGCAGTTAGAGCAGATCGGCGGTAGGAGTTATTTGGCAGAGCTTGTAAACTTGGTGCCATCAGCTGGAAATGCAAAACACTATGCAGGGCTTGTGCAGAAAACTGGGATGATGAGAAGTCTTATAAATGCTGCCGACTATATCTCTTCTCTTGGGTATGACGAAGAGCATGACCTTGACGAAATGCTAGACAAAGCAGAAAAGAAGATTTACGAAGTTACTGAATCCCCTACTTTACACAAGTTCACAGAGATCAAAGACTCACTCGGCGAAGCGTGGGACAGGATTGACCACTTACACAAATCAAAAGGTGAACTCCGCGGAGTACAAAGTGGCTTCAAAGACTTAGACAACATGCTATCTGGTTTCCAAAAGTCTGACCTTATCATCCTCGCTGCGCGCCCCTCTATGGGTAAGACTGCTTTTGCACTCGACATTGCAAGGCAAGCTGCTACAAAGCACGATGTACCAGTAGGGATATTCTCTCTTGAGATGAGCTCTCAACAGCTCGTAGACAGGATGCTCGCATCAGAGTCCAATGTAGACGCATGGAAACTCCGCACAGGAAAGCTCACTGTGGATTCAGAGTTTGATAAGATCCGTGGTGCTCTAGACTCTCTCGCAAAAGCACCTATCTATATAGACGACCAACCTGCAAACAACATCCTCAAAATGCGATCTGTCGCACGTAGACTTAAGAGTGAACGCGGTATTGGGCTTATTATCGTGGATTATTTACAGCTTATGGCACCAACCAACACTAAAGCTTCTGACTCTATGACTCAACAAGTTACAGAGATATCTCGCTCACTTAAGACTATGGCGCGTGAGCTTGAAGTGCCAGTGATCGCCCTCTCACAGCTCTCTCGTGCTATAGAACAACGTCGAGGTCGACCTAGACTCTCTGACCTTCGTGATTCTGGATCTATTGAGCAAGACGCCGACGTAGTGATGTTTATACACAGAGAAGACAAAATGAACGACGAATCTGAAAAAACAAACATCGCAGAAATCCTCGTAGAAAAGCACAGAAACGGACCCGTCGGTAAAATAGATCTATATTTTGACGAAAAACGAGTTACCTTTAATAGTGTTGATAAAAGTAATTTTGGTGACTTCGCAGAATCTGAAGAAACAAGTGTTGACACAGATTTTTAAAAAGTATGAACAGTATTAATAAACTTACAGAACTATTCTCCAAATTCCCAGGGATTGGACCAAGGCAAGCGAAGCGTTTCGTTTATTTTTTGCTTACTAGAAACAGTGCATTTTTAGAAGAACTCTCTCGCCTACTCTTAGAGCTTAAAAAAGAAGTTTCTACTTGTGAACTGTGTAAACGGTTTTTTGCAAATTCACACAGTAAAGTATGTCCTACCTGCTCTGACACAAACAGAAATTCAGAGATGCTTATGATAGTAGAACGTGATGCTGATTTTGAAAATATTGAAAGAAGTAAAATATATGACGGCAAGTACTTCATACTTGGAGGTAAGGTACCGATCTTAGAGAAAAATCCTGAAAACAGAATAAGGGTTGCAGAATTAAAGAAAAGAGTGGCAGATGAAAACATAAAGGAGATTATACTAGCGCTTTCAGTAAACCCAGATGGAGAAAATACAGAAAAGTATGTGAGAGGATTACTTCCAGATTCTATAAAGGTAACAATCCTTGGACGTGGACTCTCCACAGGTATAGAACTTGAGTATCCAGATTCAGATACACTCAAAAACGCTTTCAAAAATAGAAAATAAAAAATCCCTAGGGTTAACGATAGGGATAATGATAGGGATTTTTTATTTAAGAGATTCTATTTTTACAGTATTGAAAATCTGTCTGTGTCCTCTTGTTTTATTGTATCGAGATTTAGCTTTGAATTTGACTACGTTGATCTTCTTTGCTTTTCCTTCTTCTACGAAGCTTCCTGTCACCTTTGCTTTCTCAATGTATGGCGCTCCAAGCTCTGTGTCTTTGCCATTATCAATAAGAAGCACTTTATCAAAAGTGATTTTGTCGCCTGCTTTATGCTCGCCTGGAAGGCGCTCTATCTTCACTGTATCTCCCTCAGATACGCGATATTGCTTACCTCCAGTCTCTATTACTGCAAATTCTTTCATATTAGCTATATATTAACCTATTTTGAGAAATAATCAAGCTATTCCTCCTTTTCTGGCTTATCTATAAGAAGCGTATCTATTTCTGCTGATTCGCCTGTTATTTTGAGCACATCCTTATCTATTTTACCTAGTTCTTTTGAAGCTGAATTATAGTGATTTACGGTAGTAGAAAGCGAGTTACCAACTTTCTTAAAGTATTCGTCATAGCTCTTCAAATGCCTTGTGAGCCCCTCTACTTGCTTGCCTATCTGCTTAGCAGATTCTTCTATCTTGAACGCCCTAAAGCCATACAGAACCGACTGCAAATATGCCGCAAATGTAGTCGGAGATACAATAATCACATTCTTGTCCTTATATGCATAATCTATCAAGCTCCTAGTATTCACCTTCACAGACCCCACTTCATTCACTAGTAAGTCATAATAAATCCCTTCTGCTGGGATGAACATGAATGCAAACGGTAACGTGCCGTCTTTTGGTTTTATATATTTCGCTGTCTCGTCTATTCTTTTCTTTAGGTCATTCTTGAAGTCTTTCTCTAACTCTGCTTTGCGTACTTCGTCATCTTCATTTACTACGCGGTTATAGTTATCAAGTGAGAACTTCGCATCCACTGGTATTATTCCCTCTTTTGTCATCACTACTGCATCTACTGTCTCTCCACCCTCAAACTGATACTGAAGTTTGTACGCAGTCGCAGGAAGTATGTTGCTTAAGATAAGTTCCAAAGATGCCTCGCCTAAGTTGCCTCTTTGCTTCTGGTGCTTCAAAACCTTTTCTAAGTTCTGAAGTTGCTCTGCCATACTAAACACTTGTTTAGAAGATTCATTCGCCTCTGCCATACCTTTTGACACATCTGTAAGGTGCTTTATCATTTGCTCGTTTACATCTTGTACAAGCCTCTGTGACTGATTAAATTGACTGCGCATAGACTCACTCATCTGCTTTGTGCTCTCGCCAAACTTACTGTCCATCACTCGTGTAAGCTCTTGGAGTTGGTTTTGTATTAAAACATTAGACTCGTTATTGCCACCATTTCGGCCTCTAAAAACAAGCCAGATTATTATTCCAACGAGTAAAGCAATTATAATCAGTGAATAAATATCCATAATACGCCTATTCTACCATATAAAAAGTAATCCCATTACTTTTTATTCTTCCTGAAGAATAAGTAGTATTTTGCTGCTTCTATAGTCGCGAGGTTAAATATTCCAAGCACTCCGAGGGTTACGAACTGCTTCGTAGTAAGTGTTGTAAGCGACAGAAGTGTCCTAAGCGGTGAGAGTGACACAGCAGCGATAAGAAGTAGAAGGCTAAAGAAGAAAGCGATTATCAAGAATTTATTTGAGAATACACTTATCTTGTGAAGCGGTGTATCAAAACTCTTAAGTGAGAACGTAAAGAACATAGAGTCTATAGAGATCGCCACAAACATCATCGTCCTTGCTGTGTCTACCGGTATTCCCATCTTAAGAAGTAAAAAGTAAAGTGCTGCGAGCACTATGCCTGTTACCACTCCAATAGTAAGAATAAATTTCTTTATAGTAGGTGTTAGGATGTTTTTAGACTGATGCGAACGTGGGTCGCGCTTCATCAGGTTTTTATCCTTCTTTTCAAATGCAAAAGCAAAGCTCATAAGCCCCTCTTCTATTATGTTCGCCCAAAGAATCTGGGCTGGTAAAAGCGGTATTGGTGCACCAAATGCAAGCGCACCAACTATTATAAATACTTCTACAAAACTTGTTGAAAGTAGGTATGAAAGGATTTTCTTTAAGTTGTCTATTATCTTTCTTCCTTCTTCTATGGCAGACACTATTATAGAGAAGCTGTTGTTCAGAAGGATTATATCCGCTGCTTCTTGCGCTACCTCTGTACCACTTCCTACTGCAATACCAATGTTTGCAGAGCGGAGTGCCGGCGCGTCGTTTATACCATCCCCCGTCATCGCTACTACTTCGCCGTCTCCACGCAAGAGCCTTGCTATGCGAAGCTTCTGATCAGGAAGCATGCGCGAAAATACTTTTACTTTTTTGAGTGTTTTTAAGAGTTCTTTGTCATCCTGAAGCTCGGTGTCACTACCCAAAAGTGCTTGGTCGTCTTTTGTTGCAATCCCAACCTTTATAGCTATGTTTTTGGCAGTTTCTGGATTGTCGCCAGTAAGCATAATCACTCGCGCGCCTGCGCCTTTTACTTTTGTTATAGACTCCTTTGCATCCTCACGTACTGGATCTTCAAAAGCCATAAAACCTGCAAAGATAGTTTTCTCTGCAAGGCTTCCACTTTTCTGACCCTTTTTATCTACAACCACTCCATCTGACACCTTGTTCCAAACCACATCTTTATAAGAAATACCGATGAATCTCATTCCTTGTGCACTTTTCTTCTTTTGTATGTCTTTGAAATCTGAATAATCTTGTGCAGACATTTCTGACACTTTTCCGTTCTTTAGTATGTGTGTAGAGTGATCTAACAACGACTCTGGCTCACCTGAAAAGTACGCTCTGTTTCTTTTGTACTCTTTGTTTTTGTTTAAAGATACTGCAAATCTATTTTTAGATTCAAATTTTAGAAAATCTATTCTTTTACTTTCACCTTCCAATTCTTCTTGTGAGATACCCATCTCAAGTGCTGCTAACACTATCGCCTTCTCTATTGGCCTACCATGCACCGTGAGCTTTTTTGGAGCGTCTTCTCCTTCCTCCACAAAAGCATCTGATGCTAGAGTTGCCATCGTAAGAAGTGTTTTGTCGTCTTGTGTTAGATCTCTTGAATTGTCTCTTAAAGATTCTAATGTATATAAAGATGCGAGCTTCATCTTAGCTTCTGTAAGTGTACCTGTTTTGTCTGTAAGTATTACAGTAGTAGCGCCCAATGTCTCTGCGGCAAGCAGATTCCTCACCAAGCCTCCATATTTGAGTATAGACTCCATACCGAGTGCGAGTACTACCGTTACAGCAGCAGGAAGCCCCTCTGGGATGGTCGCTACAGCGATAGCGATAGCTATCAGGAACATCTCACCAAATTGCTCTCCACGAAGTATTCCTAGGCCAAATATGAGCACAACCGCAGCGATTATTACATAGACCAAAAAACGTGCGACTTTACGTATACTCTTTTGAAGTGGAGTAGCTTGGTCCCCTATTGTTCCAAGCTGTTTTGCTATAGCTCCTACTTCAGTATTCTTTCCTATTGCCACAACCACACCAATGCCGTTTCCAGAAGAAACAAGTGTGCCCATATATGCCATGTTTTTTCGCTCCGAAAGAGACTTTTTGTGTATAAGTGTGTCTGCATTTTTATGCATTGGCGCCCACTCTCCAGTTAGTGACGCTTCGTTCATTGAAAGGTTGTTTGCTTCGATTATTCGCACATCAGCAGGTACTTGTGAGCCACCTTCAAGCACCACAATGTCCCCTGGCACAAGATCTTCTGAAAGTATGATTATCTTTTTGCCATCCCTTATTACGGTTGCATGTCTTATTTGTGATTTGTTTAATTTTTCAAATGCTTTTGACGCTCGCTCTTCTTGAAAGATTCCTATGATGACATTTATGAAAAGTGCGGCAAAAATAACTATAGAATCTAAAAATTCCCGAAGAAACAACGTAACCACTCCTGCACCAAGTAGTACTATGACAAGCGGGCTTTTAAACTGCTTTATGAACTTATCAAATATTGTAAGTTCTTCTTTTGTTTCAAATATGTTTTTACCATGTCTGTTTTGCAAGCTCTCTACTTTCTTTTGTGTAAGCCCATTCTTAAAATCAGTGGCCAGTGTACGCTTTATGTCAGCTTGGGCAAACGTCTCCCACGATATATGTCGTTGTTTTATCATTGCTTTAATTATAGCATTTGTATGTTAGTATTTAAGTATTATGTTACACACACAAATTAAAGAGAAAATAAAAGAAGCGCTGAAGGCTAAAAACGAACTTGAGCTTTCAGTACTTCGTGGGCTTTCAAGTGCTTTTACGAATGAGCTAGTAGCAAATAAAAAGATGCCCAGCGATGTGCTTTCAGACGACGAAGTGCTTGCTGTTATCAAAAAACAAGCCAAGCAACGCAAAGACTCTATAGAGCAGTTTAGATCAGGTGGCAGAGATGAACTTGCTCAGAAAGAACAAGAGGAGCTCGCTATTTTGTCTGAATATTTACCAGAAGAAATGGGGAGAGGTGAAGTAGAAAAGATAGCTAAAGCAAAGAAAGAGGAACTAGGTGTAGAAGACAAATCTAAAATGGGAATCCTTATGGGAGCGATAATGAAAGAGACTAAAGGAAAGGCGGACGGTGCTGTTGTAAAAAGTGTCGTAGAGAGCTTATTTTAAACAACAAAAAACCAACGGCTCAACTTCAATGAAGTTGAGCCGTTGGTTTTTTTATATTAATTATTCAACTACTTCTTCTCCGTTTGTAGCTGTAAAGCTAACTTGTACTGGATCTCCTTTACCGTCTGAAAGTAGGAAATCTTTTGATAGATCAAAAGCTCCGTCACCGTCATCCTGACGTATTGCTGCATGATATGTTTTACCTGTTTCCATACCTCGAAGTAGATCAACTGTTCCAGAGTTTACACCTGCAAGGAATAGTTGTGCACCAAGTGCATTACCGAGTACTCCGTTATTGTCCTCATGTATAACTACCCAACCTGTGTTTTCAAGTGTTACTAATTCAACATTTACCACAACACCTGCTTTTTGGTCACGAACGAGAATTGCATTTTCACCTGAAAGTGCTACATCTTCCGCATTGTCTTCTGCAACAACTTCTGCATCTGTGTCATTAGCTGGTACAGCGTCCCTCATTGGGATCCATGCTCCAAAAAACCCTATTAAAATACCTACTATAAAGGCAACTATAACCTTCATACTGAAAAAACTTTCTCTTTCCATATTATTATTTTCTGTTACTTGTAATAATTCCATAAATTAGAATGCCTATATTTTACACCCTTATAGACAAAAATTAAACCTTGCACAAAGCCTGACTTTCTTTCATAATATCTTCTATTTTTTCTGGCTTTATACCTATTGATTCTAGGGCTTTTGGATTATTTTCTACATTTTTACACAATACAACCCCTTGTTCCAGTAGTCTGTCCTTCTCGGCTGATGTAAGAGTAGTTAAAGCTGTTATTGGGTGTATTCCAGTCTCATCTATAATATCCTGAAGTCCAGCACCTTTTGGATAGTTCCAAGACATCATTTTCATTCCCACACATTGTGCATATTTGATAGCATTTTTGCTAAATCTTGTATTTGTTATTAGCCAATCTTCACTTATGAGCTCTTTGCCGTCTTTTTGTTCCCTCTTTCTTATGTCTTCAAACCGTGCGTGCACATAAAGCGCTACCTTCAAGTCAGAAGCCATGCCGAGTTTATTATGAAATTTAATCTCTGCGCCTATTTGTTTCCCTTGCTTTTCTGCCAATATATCAACTTCATGTTCTACGCACTCTCCTTTTACCATGGTTCCTATTTTAATATTTTCGTATCCTTTAGCTTTAAGTAATTCTCCAACAAAATTCTCAAACGGATATCCAGAGGGTCCAAGTGCTAAAATCGCACGCTTAAGAGAATACTTCGCAGCGACTGGTCTTTCTATATATTCTAAGTGCTCAAAAGCGTGTTTATATATTTCAGACGTCGTCATTCCGTCTTTGAGTTCAGGTTCTACTTTCCCTATCACCTCTTCTATGGCATTACTAGATGCGCCAGAGCGCTTAAGAGATCTGCGCAATTTCGTCACATTAAAGGGCTCTTTTGTCCCATCTTGTTTTGTAATTATTACTTGTTTCATTATATTATTATACCACCTCCAAAACATTCTTCCTCGTCATATACCACAATAGACTGACCAGAGGCTACTGTGTCTTGACTTTTATCAAATATGACAGTATCACCTTTTATTTTACAATCCTGAAGTTCTTGCCTATAGCGAATCCGTGCTTTGTATTTCTTACTTTCATCAGGTGCTCCACTTATCCAATTTATATCTTTTATTTCTATATTTTTAGTATCTTTTTTAGAACTTTCTATATTATGAGCTACTGTAATAGTATTATTTTTAATATCTTTTGAGATTATATAGTATGGTTTATCGTGAGTTCCTTTGTCTATTATCGTAAACCCATGTCGCTGACCTATTGTCAGAAACGTCACGCCGTCATGCTCGCCTATTATTTTACCACTTTCATTTAATACACCTCCCTTTTTCTCTTCAATATAGTTCTTAAGAAAATCAGCAATATCAAGCTTGCCTATAAAACACAATCCCTGACTGTCTTTCTTTTTTGCAGTTGGAAGTCCAAACTTCTCTGCAAGCTCTCTTACCTTACTCTTTGGGAACTCTCCAGTCGGAAAGAGCGAATGCTTAAGTTGCTCTTGTGTGAGAGTCCAGAGGAAATAAGTCTGATCTTTGTTGTCGTCGTTGCCTACTAACATCTTATACTCTCCGTCATGCTCTCTAATCCTCGCATAGTGCCCTGTGGCTATATAGTCAGCACCTTGTTTTAGGGCTCTATCTAAAAATGCACCGAACTTAACTTGTTTATTGCACATTACGTCAGGGTTTGGAGTTTTGCCTTCTTTGTATTCGGAAATCATATAATCTATAATCCCTTCTTTATATTCTTTTTCTAAATCAATTGTTTTAAATGGAATCTCAAGCTTCGCACAAACCCGCATAGCATCTAGCCTGTCGCGCCTCCAATCACACGGCAAAAAGTCAGGGTGCCATACTTTTATGAACACACCTGTCACATCGTAGCCTTGCTCTTTGAGGAGTGCTGCAGCCACAGAGCTATCCACCCCGCCAGAAAGCCCTACAAATACTTTTTTTCCTTTATTTTTCATTAATTCAAATAGATATTCTTCTTTCTAACATGCTCTTTAAATGTCACGCTGTAATGCATTTCCCCGTCCATATCAGATAGGAAAAACAAGTAATCAGACTCTATCGGATCTATAGTTGCACGTATAGAATCAAGCCCTGGGTTTGATATAGGTGTAGGCGGAAGCCCTTTGTTAGTATAAGTATTATACGGATGATCTTCTCTAAGGTCTGCGGTTGTAAGAGTAAACGAGTTCTTGCCGTTGGCATAACTAAACACCGCATCAACCTGAAGCGGCATACCTATCCGGATTCGCTCCCACAGGATTCCTGATATAGTTCTTCTGGTTTCTGTAGTCCTAGCCTCCTCTTCTAAGATAGACGCCATCTTTATTACATCGTCTATAGGTATCCCAGATTCTCTTATCTCATTATCTATCTCTGCTATTTTTTCTATAAAATTATTGTTGAGTTCCCTAGCAACTTCTTTAGCTTCTACATTTGGTAAAAACAAATAAGTATCTGGGAAAAGATATCCTTCTTTGCCGGCAACCAATACCATAAACTCTTCTCTGTCAAAAGAGTCTGACTTACCTTCTAAGATTCTGCCTATCTCATAATTCGTAGCGCCTTCTGGTATCACAACCTCTATTAGATTCAAATCAAAATCTCCTGTTGTGATCCTCTTTGCTACACTCCACACACTTTCTTTCTCATCAAAAAAGTAATCTCCAGATAGCACACCTTTCTCACCATTAAAAAGTATTGCAAGATTACGAAGCCATAGCGACGAGCGTACGACACTTTGCTTTTTAAGTTGGTTTGCAACATCAGAGAGAGTGCTACCCTTTTCTATAGTTATAGTATTTTCAGTCGGAAAGTTAGATGGAGCTCTCCATATAGCAACATAAAAAGCAGACACCACCACAAAAAGCGCTACAGCTATAAGTACTGTTTTTCTTTTATGATAACTCAAATATATGATTGTCTTTCTGTAATATCTTGAGAAAGACTCTTTTAGTAGTCGTGATAAATTATACATATATTAAATAGGTAAATCTGACGGCGCCTCTGATTTCTTTGAAGGTACTCTTGCTATTGTAGGGGTTTTCACAGAGCTTCCTGGGAAGTGATACATTGTGGCAAGCTCTTCTGTATTCATCACAAAGGGTTGGGTCTTATACGGATGGAAGAAATATGACCGCCTTCTATACGCATCAAACACTCTTTGTTTTGCTTTGTTTTGAAGTTTGCCTTTATAGTCTTGCCATGGATAATCAAAGCGTGTCACATATCTAGTAGGAACAAACTGATTTAGAGTATTTGAACTAAACTGCTTTGTAAAACCGATCATACCTACAATATTAACTATGCGAAACTTATCTTTGTCTGCTATATAAATCCCTCTTATACCTACATCAAAACCAAGCTTAGTAAGACTTCTCTCTAATGAAGCTATTGTCTCTTGTTCCCCTTTACTTAAAGTTGGTGTTTCAGGAAACCCAGCTGGCGAGAACTCTCTTGCGCTTTTTGTCTTAGGGTCTCTTTTCATTAATTTATTAACCTCTTCCTCTACTTCATCTTTCCAACCAGTTGTCTGAAACAATGTCCACTTTTTGTGTTTTTCACTTTTATTTGCACGTATCATAATCTGATACCACAGCTGTTCGCCTTTTCCTATACTACCTAAGAACTCTAGCATTGGTGCCAGAGGATCAACTTGAAACTCTTCTTTAGGGTCTTTCTCAAGACCATAATCAACATATGTCTTTATAGGGTATGCATCTGACTTCTTAAGTTTAAAGTCAGATCCCCAGAGAGCTTTCTCGTTTAAGTCTAGTTGCATTGTTCTTGTGTAGTCGTCTGCTTCTACTACTTCCACTTCTGGATACTGTGCATATATCTGAGCTTCTACAACTTCTTTCCAAAAAGTTCTTGTTCTGATGAAAAACTTCACTTCACCTTCAATAGATATTAGCTCAAGAGAAAACGTAGTTCGTGCTTTACCGATAAAATTTCTATCAAACCAAGTTGTCTCTCCACCTGTATGATGAATACCACTTAGCACTGACTCCATAGCAAGTGGTGATTTTAGTATTTCTCTTGGAAGTTTTATTTCAAGAAGTACATGGTCTTGTTTATGAAAGAAGTCTGCTCGTACATAGATTTTCCATAATTTTGAGAAAATATATAGTAAGAAGAGTGGTAACCATACGGGATACAATATACCGAGAGTCATAAATATCTCTCTAAACAATTCCGGAGCCATCCGTAAGAGAACATATAAAGTAACTATCAAAAGACCTATCAAAAACCCGAAAATCGGGATCCCAACTTCATCTTCAATAAATTTTTCTTGTTTGCCTGCCATATGTATATAATACAAGAAAACACCCGCAAGCCAAAGGCTTGCGGGTGTTTTCTCTTTTATTTAACTAAAGAATACTCGCCTTTCTTGTTTATTTTAAAATGCTTTCTGTTTTGCAAGTTCACTATTATTGTATTGTCTTTTATGTATCTTTCTTTGCGAACTTTTTCTATTATTTGCTCTTTTGTAAGGGCTCCGTTCTTTTTAAGGATTTCTGATATTACGTCTTTTACTACACCACTTGAATACCCCCATTCTCTAAGTGCATAAAGTCCTCTTCCCACAAGTACAAAACGTGGGTCTTTGATAAGTTCGTTGTGACATGTAGCAGTATGAGCCTTTCTAGCGAAGAAGTCACCTATAGATTTTGCGACTTCCGTAAAGTGCATGGGTGAACCGTGCTTCTTGATAGCTAAGTATGCGTAGTCTCGCATTCCTTTTACTTTTACGTTTGAAGAATCTGCAACTCCCCATTCACCTAGAGGGTTCTTACCAAGCATCTTTGAGATCTGAAGCCAACGTTTTGCATTGTCTTCGTTTTTGTATTTTTTATTTAAATCTCCAATTTGATTTAGGAATTTATTTAAAAGATCTTGTTCTGATACTAGATCATCATAAGAAAGACTTTCGTATATATTTTTAAGAGCTTTGTTTACAGAACCTTCCACTGCTGAATCTACATACCAATGACTTCTGAATTCGTCGTTTTCTTTTTTCTTATTGAAGGCATCACCAAGATCTAACAATAGCAATGTGTGGTTTTGAGTACCTTTGTCTTTAGAAATTAGCTCTAGGAGTTCGTCTTCTGCAACAATACCACCTAAAGAGTCAATAGCTGAAGAAAGCTCGTTAAGTGTTGGTTCTTCGCTTGAGAAAGTGTCTGATTTTCTTATGCTTGCGAGTGCAGCATTTTCGATCTGTCGTACACGCTCACGTGTAATACCGTACTTGTTCCCTATTGCTTCAAGAGTCATTTTGTTAGGACTCTTACCAAGACCGTACCTGTTTGTTACCACTTCTCTGGCACGTTCTGGAAGCACGACTAAGATGCGCTTTGTGACCTGCTTTGGTTTAAATGTGATTATTGCAGACATATTGAATAAATTGTTATAAATTAACTATACTATATTTCTACCACAAATGCAACTATTACGCAAGGTTTATTAACTTGTGACAATACTGACGATTTTGCCCTTTATATACATCACCTTTTCTATATTTTTGCCTTCTGTCCATTTTTTTACATTATCTTCTTCAAGTGCTTTTTCCTTCACTTTTTCCTCATCTTCATCTATAGATATCTCAATATCAGCTCTTACTTTACCATCTACCTGAACAGCTATGCTTATAGTATCTTCTACCATCTTAGACTCATCATATTCTGGCCACTTTTCTGTCAAAACAGACGTTTCATTTCCAAGCTTTGTCCACAACTCTTCAGCAACATGCGGTGCAAATGGCGCAATTAATACAAGTAGAGTTTCATAATCTGCTTTTGACACCTCTTCTTTCTTCTCCATTTCGTTTACAAGTATCATCATCTGACTTATAGCAGTATTAAACTTCATCGCTTCTATATCTTCACCTACTTTTTTAATAGCACTATCAAGCACTAGACTAGACTCTGTATCTTTTACTTTTTCATTTAGTCTCCAGACTTTTTCTATAAATCTTCTGACTCCAACCATATTGTCTGTACTCCAAGCGATCGCCTGATCAAATGGTCCCATGAACATTTCATATAACCTTAAGCTGTCCGCACCGAAATTCTCTACTACTTCATCTGGATTCACTACATTGCCTTTTGATTTGGACATCTTCTCGCCTCCTTCTGCGAGTATAAGACCGTGTGAAGTTCTCTTCTGGTATGGTTCGTGTGTCGGTACTACTTTTATGTCATATAAAAACTTATGCCAGAATCTAGAATATAGTAAGTGAAGCGTAGTATGTTCCATTCCTCCGTTATACCAATCTACTGGAGTCCAATATTTAAGATTCTTCTCATCTGCAAACACCTTGTCGTTGTCAGAATCAGCATAACGCAAATAATACCAAGAAGAACCTGCCCAGTTTGGCATCACGTCTGTTTCTCTTTTGGCTTCCCCACTACAACTTGGACATTTTACATTTACCCAATCTTCAGCCTTCGTGAGTGGCGACTCACCAGAGTCAGTTGGTTTGTAATCATCAACTTCTGGAAGTTCTACTGGTAAGTCACTCTCTGGTACTGCCACAGGCCCACACTTTTCACAGTGAATAATTGGAATAGGTTCTCCCCAATAGCGTTGGCGTGAGAATACCCAATCACGAAGTTTGTATTTAATAACTTTCTCACCATTAACTTTTTTAATTACTTCATCTTTATCGACTAAACCTGCCTCAACGATCGGTAATTCAAATTTCTCTGCAAACTCACGGTCTCGCTCATCATAAGCAGGAACTGCCATTATCGCTCCTGTTCCATACTCAACCATTACATAGTCAGCTATAAATACTGGGATCTCTTCATCGTTTGCAAGATTAATCACAGTTATTCCTTTTAGCTCTACACCTGTTTTCTCTTTTCCTTCTGCGGTTCGCTCTATTTCTGTCTTTTTACTAGTTTCTCTTATATATTTCTCTACTTCATCAAAATTCTCAATTTGTGATTTTAGCTCCGCTACAAGATTATGCTCTGGCGCCAACACCATATAAGTCGCGCCAAATATAGTATCTGGTCGTGTAGTAAATACTTTTATAGTTTTATCACTTTCTTTTATATTGAAATCTATTTCAGCACCTTCTGATTTTCCTATCCAATTTCTTTGTTGTGTCTTTATTTGCTCAAGATAATCTACGTCGTCTAAGTCTTTATCAAGTCTGTCTGCATATTTTGTTATCGCAAGCATCCATTGTTCTTTGTCTTGCTTCTCCGTCTCTCCACCACAGCGTTCACAGTGTCCGTCTACAACTTCTTCATTTGCAAGGCCAATCTTACAAGACAAGCACCAATTTATAGGCATCTTGTCTTTATATGCCAAACCTTTTTTAAACATCTGCAAGAATATCCACTGTGTCCATTTGTAATACTTAGGGTCAGTCGTATTTATCTCTCGTGACCAATCAAAAGAAATGCCAAGCATTTTAATCTGCCTTCGGAAATTATCTGTATTATCTTTTGTAACCTCTTTAGGGTGTTTACCAGTCTTAAGTGCGTAGTTTTCAGTGGGTAGTCCAAAAGCATCCCACCCTATCGGATACAGCACATTCTTTCCTTCTGCTCTCCTTTTGCGCGCTATTACATCCATTCCAATATATGGTCGTGGATGCCCCACATGCAAACCATCGCCAGATGGATACGGGAACTCAATCAAGAGGTATGACTTTTCTCCGCCAGCTGGCGAATTAGAAAAATCTTCAGCTTTGTACGGCTCGTCTTTCTCCCACTTTTCCTGCCACTTTTTTTCTATTTTTTTATGATTATATTTCTCCATTACCTATCTTTACGTACTGGATACAAATCAGGGTCTATTGTTCTTTCAAAACAAACCTCTCCCTCACCATGTTGCCAGTTTGAATCTTTAATGCCTAGACCTCCTCCGATCGGAACAGGGCTTACTATTCTTTCATTTATAAAAGATTGTTCGGTACTTTCTTTATTGAAGTCAGCGCAAAGCTCAAAAGTAAGAGCAGATATTACGTTGTATCCATATTCTTCTTCAGTCTGTGGATCAACAGGTACCATAAAACTTGAAATAGGATCTTTAAGTTCTAACAAACTTTCTGGTAATCTTTCTTTGCTTTGCCAAAAATCTACCACCCTCCACTGAATACTTTGCAAATCGTCCACTTTCTTTTCGTCAAACCGTATTAGTCGCTGACTTGTAGGCGAGCCTATTATAAAGAAACCTGACACAACAGCTACTAAGACAACCAGAGCAGTTATCCACCCTATCATTTTTGCTTTCTTTGCTTCCATCTCCCACTTACCTTTCAGATCATACATATAGTAACCAAACACAGCGCCGGTAACTACAAGCACAGCGACTATCTTTAATACAAACTGCGTAGTTATGTCCCCTCCCAAGAATTCATTGATGAGTCTTATAAGTTGGATGATTATAGTCACACCTGCCACAAACAATGTGAAGTAAATTAACCATTTTCTTATCCAGAGTCCTTTCTTTTCTGGATTTCTTCGTACATCCCTATTGAGCACTTTTGTAAGTACTAGATATGTTGGGAATATTATAATAAGAGATGCTATAGAAAAGCGCACAGCTGCTGAGAAGTTCCCTCTATAGAAGTCCAGCTGATCTGGAAATAAAATATTTATATAATTGAATAATAGTGCAAGCAGTGAAAACGCGCTCACATAAAGTGCTACCATAGCACCCACATAAAGGAAGAAGTCTTTAGGTGTTACTTTTGTTTTTATATTTTCCATAATGTCTTAATTATATCCTAAACTCTATAACGTCGCCATCTTGGACTATGTATTCCTTTCCTTCTGTTCTTGCCCAGCCTTTTTCGCGTGCTACTGCGTATGACCCTGCTTCTACGAGTTTGTCATAAGCTATTACTTCAGCACGGATGAACTTGTCTTTAAAGTCTGTGTGGATTGCCATCCCTGCAACTGGGGCTGTGGAGTCTCGCAAAATTGTCCAGGCGCGAGTTTCTTCAGGACCAGTTGTAAAATATGTTATTAGATTCAAAAGTTCATAGCCTTTGCGTATTAGGCTATCTATACCACTCTCTAGTACTCCAAACTCTCTTCTGAATTCGTCTTTGTCGTCGTCACTTACCTCTTTGAGTTCATTTTCTACATTTGCATCTACTTCCACCCATTTAGAATTCGTACTTTCAAAAAAGTTCATTAACCTATCCCAGCGGTCGTCTTCAATATTTTTACCATCCGACTTTTTATTCAATACGTACAAAAAAGGTTTCATTGTTAAAAGATTTAATTGCTTTATTGCCAAAGTTTCTTGCTCATCTAATCCAAGTGTGTTTGCAAGCTTTCCTGCTATTAGTGTCTGCTCAACTTTTTTTAATACTTCTTGTTCTTTAATAGCCATCTTGTCTCCACCTCTTACTTCCTTTTCCATATTTGAAAGTCGTTTTGTTACAGTCTGCATGTCTGCCATTATGAGTTCAAGGTTTATAACCTCTATGTCATCGAGTGGGTCTACTGCGCCGTTCACATGCACTACGTCTGGGTCGTCAAATACTCGTATCACTTCTGCAATAGCGTCTACTTCGCGGATATTAGAGAGGAATTTATTACCTAACCCTTCCCCTGCTGACGCTCCCTTTACAAGACCTGCAATATCCACGAATTCTACTGCTGCAGGGATGGTTTTTGCAGAGTCAGATAAACAACTCAACCGGTTGAGGCGTTCATCTGGCACACCAACCACGCCCACGGATGGGTCTATGGTGCAAAATGGAAAGTTCTCACACGGAACTGATTTTTTTGTAAGTGCATTAAAAAGTGTTGATTTGCCTACATTTGGCAAACCAACAATGCC
>CAZNQQ010000007.1:0-29551 GCA_964575575.1 uncultured Candidatus Saccharibacteria bacterium
GTTGGGTTTTGTGTAGGTCCAGTCCATGCTGCGAAGAGGTAGTTTACGCCGAGTGCTATTGTTAGCATTGCAACTAATATCAAAACTTTTGTTATAGTTTTTTGCATTAACTTAATTATATTAAATAAACTCAAATTCTTCAAAAACTTGCTTGTATAAGTCTATTACTCTTCTTACTTCCCTTTTTGTAAGCACATAATCAGAACCAGCGTGCGCTATTGTGTTTCGTATTTTGTGCGCCTCCCATGCCTTATCTAGTGTATTAAAGTCACTACGCTCTATTTGTTTGAGCTTCTCCCCAAGACCTTCACCAACATAGCCCATTACATCCACCATATCGTCTAACATTGTGTCTGCTTCAATGATAGCTAGCCTCCAATCGCTCTCGTTTTCAGAAGACGCAAGATCAACAAGTCTATTCCATTTTTCTTTTTTCTTTTCTTCTGTTCCTTTTGCCACTATTACCTCACCCAATTCTTCTTTTTCTTCTTTTCTGATTTGACGTATGCGAATAACTACATAAATTATCCCAGCAAAAAGCAAGAGTGAGATAATTATTGAATATGGTTTTATCTGTTCAAGGAAACTAAAGTCACCTTCAAACCGGCATGTCTCTACAACACAATCGTAAATCTTAAGATAAATGTATTCTAAGTTTAGAAATGTAAGGATTGAATCCATATACTACATACTTATACTTCGTCCTATACTAAATATTATATCCTCTCTGCCGTGATTTGCCATTATTTGAAGTCCGACAGGTAAGTCCTTTCCGTCTCTTTGTACAGTTCCTGACGGCACAGAAAGTGCAGGGATGCCAGTGACGTTTGCAGGCGTAGTAAATATATCAGCAAGATACATTGAAAGAGGGTCTTTCTTCTCGCCTATTTTAAATGCTGGGGTTGGAGACGTTGGAGTAAGTATAGCGTCTACGCCTTCAAACGCTTTGTCAAAATCAGACTTTATGAGCTCGCGGACAATATTTGCTTTATTGTAATACGCATCATAATACCCAGAAGAGAGCACGTGTGTACCTAGTATCACCCTTCTTTTCACTTCAGCTCCGAAGCCCGCTTCGCGCGTCTCAAGGTAATCCCCAAGTAAATCCTCTCCGTCTTTATTAAGTCCGTATTTAATACCATCAAACCGCGAAAGGTTTGACGATGCTTCCGCAGGCATTATCACATAATACACAGCAAGAGAGTATTTTATATTTGGAAGTTCTATGTCTTTTATTTCATGTCCGAGTGCTTTGAGCTTTTCTACAGACTGGTTAAAATTCTCAAGCACATCTTCATCCACACCTTCTTCCATAAAGTGTCTTGGTATACCTATTGTTAATTTACTCTTTACTTTATCCTGATTATCAAAATCTCTAGACATACTGTCCATCTTGTCTTTACCTTTTGTAGCATTAAACAAAATCTCTATATCGCTCAATGTCTTTCCCATAGGACCAATCTGTTCAAGTGAAGAACCAAAAGCTATAAGTCCGTAACGCGACACACTGCCGTATGTTGTCTTAAGTCCATACAAACCACAAAAACTAGCTGGCAGTCGCACAGAACTCCCAGTATCAGAACCAAATGAACCAAGAGCTGTGTGTATAGCTACAGCTGCAGTAGAACCACCCGATGATCCGCCTGCAACTCGACTTGTGTCAAATGGGTTTTTTACAACACCATATGCAGAGTTTTCTGTTGAAGATCCGAAACCAAACTCGTCCATATTTGTACGTCCTATGAATACCACTCCTGCGTCTTTTAGCTTTTTGACAACAGTTGCATCGTAAGTCCCTTTATAATTCTCAAGGATTTTTGACCCGGCAGAGACCGTTCTTCCTTCGTTTAAAATATTATCTTTAAGTGCTATTGGTATACCTGTGAGCTCTGTTACATTGTCTTTGTTTTTTATTCTTTTGTCAGCTTCTTGGGCTTGTTCTAGTACATCGTCATAAATTTCTAAATATGCATTGATCTCTTCGTTTTTTTCTTTAATATTTTTTAAACAAACTTCTGCAAGCTCCACAGCAGTAAAATCACCATTTACCAAATGTTCATGTGCTTTCTTTATATCTAATTTACTTAAATCTATTTCCATAAAATTAAAGTATCTTTTTTACTTTTACGTAATCTTTATCTCTTTGTGGTGCGTTCTCTAGTATCTTTTCTGTATATAAACCACTTTCATGAGGCTCTGCATCTTCTCGCATTATGTTTATATGCTCTTCATTATTTGCCGACATGTCTCGTTTTTTATCTGCAGAAACCTTCTGAATCTCTGACACATAGCCCAAAATAGACTCAATGTCTGTTTTAAGTCCTTTTTTCTTTGTCTCGGAGAGCTTAATCCTCGCCAAATCTCCCAGCTTTTCTATGTCTTTATCAGTGATTTCCATAATATTAATATTCTAGCATATTAACCTACAAGCTTCATAAACTCTTTTTCGTCTATTATTTTCACACCAAGCTTCCCAGCTTCGTCATATTTTGAACCTGGGTTTTCTCCTGCGACTACATAATCAGTATTTTTGGATACCGAGCTTGAAACATTACCACCTAACTTGCGGATTTTTGCTTTTGCATCATCGCGCGATATATTTTCAAGCGTCCCAGTAAGCACGAAAGTTACCCCAAGCAAGGATTTCAGCAAGGTCGGACCTTGCTGAATAATTATGTGCTTTAGGAGGCGTTTTATAAGCTGAACGTTGTTTTTATCTTTAAACCAATCGCAGATGGAGTGCGCTACGACACCACCGACGCCGTCGATTGCTTCTAATTGTTCTTTTGTTGCTTCTTGTATGTTTTTTAGAGTTCCAAAGTGCTCTGTCAAGTCATACGCTGTCTCTTCCCCCACCTGATCAATAGAAAGTGAGATAAGAAACTGTGCAAGATCTACTTCTCTTCTATTTTCAATTTCTTCAAGCAAGCTATCTGCTGACTTATCTCTAAATCCTTCGAGTTCTAGTAGATCACCTTTCTTGAGAGTAAAGATATCATCAAACTCTGAAATCAGATTTTGCTCCAAGAGCTTATCAATAATCTGTGGACCAAGTCCATCTATATTGAATGCTTTTTTGGATACGAAGTATTCAAGCTTTCTTTTCTGCTGTGTAAATGAATTTTTGTTTACACATCTGTACGCTGCCTGCCCTTCTATCCTTTCTACAGAACCATCACCTCCACAAGCAGATACTTTTTTAGGAAACACATACTCTTTTTCTTTTCCTGTACGCATCTCCTTTAAGACTGATACTATATCTGGGATCACGTCTCCAGCTTTCTGGAGTATTACTGTATCGCCCACTCGTACATCAAGGCGCTTGATTTCGTCTTCATTATGAAGTGTTGCTCTAGACACAGTAGAACCAGCGACAGACACTGGTTTAAGGTGCGCTACAGGCGTCAAAACGCCTGTTCTACCCACTTGTAGCACAATATCCTCAACAACAGTCGTGACCTGCTCTGCTGGGAATTTGAACGCTATAGCAAAGCGCGGAGCCTTTCCTGTATAACCAATAGCCTCTTGATACTGTCTCTCATTTACCTTTATCACTACACCATCTACTAGGTAATCTTGTTTACCTGCTTTGTCTTTCCATTTTCCCCAAAAGTTTATAGCTTCTTCTATATTTTTACAGAGCTCAAAATTACGATTTACTTTTAAACCAAACTTTTGCAACAATTCTAGTTCTTCAAACTGTGTGTCGGGCACCTTACCGTCTAGCTGTGCAATATCGTATATAAAACTATCTAGATTCCTCTCTGCTACAACCTTTGGGTCAAGCTGACGTATTGAACCAGCTGCGGCGTTGCGTGGGTTTGCAAAAACAGGCTCACCTGATTTCTCTCTCTTTTTGTTTATATCTTTAAGACTTTTCTTACCAAGCCACACCTCACCTTCTACTATTGCATTTACCTTTTCTTTTAATTTAAGTGGTATTGATTCTATGGTTCTGATATTTAGCGTAACGTCCTCGCCTACTTTACCGTCCCCTCGTGTTGCAGCTGTTTTTAACTCGCCTTTTACATATTCAAGTACAACTTTCAGACCATCTATTTTGAGCTCACATGTATATGTAGGATTTACATCTTTTCCTGTCTCTGATTTGATAAACCTCTTTACTCTTTCGTCAAAATTCTTAATATCATCCTCATCAAATGCATCATTGAAAGACCACTGCGCAACTTTATGCTTAACTTTCTTAAACTCTTTCAGAGGCTCGCCGGCAACTCTTTGCGAAGGTGAGTCGGCAGTTACAAGTTCTGGATATTCTTCTTCAATTTTTACAAGTTCGTTTTTAAGAGAATCGAGTGCTTCTTGTGATATATCTTCGCGATCTTCTACATGATAAAGATAACGATAATGGTCTATCGTTTTCTTTAACTTTTCATATCTTTCTTTTATACGTTGCATTTTCAGTTCTATTAATACGTCGCTCTAATAGCACGTTCTACTCTTCTAGGGTTGGCTAGATCACATGTATTATACCCCCTTGCTTCTACAACTGTTCTTCTTGGTGCATCGTATTTTGTTACAGACACAGTTGTACAATACGGCTCTGGCGAAAAGTCTATGGTAAACACACTTGGTACACCATACCCTTGACCACCCATATCGTTTACAGTTACACCTGCACATTCTATGTTCGATAACGTTGATGTAGAAAATGCATCCGCTCTAAAATCCCAATATAAGGCACATTCTGCACCAGTATCTGCAGCATAGAATGCAAACTGTGAATCCCTACCTAAAGATGAAAGCAAAAGCTCTTTGATAGTCAGGTTAAATATCGCAAGACCAATAGACAGCAAAATACTCGCTACAAGCACAGCGTATAGCATTGCAAAACCTGATTTTAATTTTTTGTGTTTGTTTTTCATCATATTACCAATCTAATATATGCTCTTTCACTGTAAACGACTTACTAAGCACTCCTGTAGACCACGACAAAGTGGTGGTTATCGCGACCTCTTTTACATTAACCGTTGTGATATTTGTTGTTCTTGTGAAGTTAGAGTCTACGCCAGTACTGTAATTATAGAAGTTAGTATTGTCGTCATATTTTAATACAGGACATACTCCGCCAGGACATTGGTTTATTATATCTTCTGGATCGCTTTCATTTATATCAACTGTGCATACGTTTGCATCTAAACATTCAGAAAGACCTTCAAGCCAGTTGTTGCCATTGAGGTTGTTTTCGTCCCTCTTGTTTCTTATGTATTCCACAGCTTCTTGCGCCAAATAAAATGCAGTGATCTGATCTCTAGCAAATACCGCTGAAGCTATACCTCTTGATGCAATCGTGATCGGTCCAGCGATCGAGATAGTCAAAACAGCTATAGCTATAAGTGCTTCAATAAGTGTAAAACCTCTTTTTGAATTTCGAATTTGCATATCTATATATCTAATACTCTTTGTGACACAGTAGTCTGAAGATTAAATTCTGTTCTTACTTTTGCTGTCTCACCTGCAGAACCTTGCAAAGTAATAACCACTCTTGGTTGCATATTATCAGCCAAAGATGTGCCGTCCACATAGAAAGAGAAGTTGTCGATTGAAACCTCTGGCGCTGTAATATTTATAAACGTACCTGTTGCTCCGCCTTCTTCTGATTTTTCAAGCCTTGTACCGTTTATCCTATACACGATCTGGTCGGTTTTAGTACCAGTGTCTCCACTCGAAGACTCAAAAGCAAACAGTAGTCCGCCGTTTGAGCAGTCTTTTGGTACATCTACATCTGCTGGAACACTGTTTGTAACCTCACAGTGATATGTTGAACCTACTCTAATATTCCTAGACATATTCTCCAGTGCAAAGTTTAAGTTATTCATAACAGAGTTTATCGCTTGTGCTTTTCTGTTTGCGTCCACCAGTGCCAGAAGTGCACCTACAGCTATAATCATAACTCCACTAAAAAGCGCTGCGGCAACAAGCATCTCTACAAGCGAGAACCCTTTTTTATTACTTTTTTGTTTTTTAAATCTCATTTTATTTTTGTATAGATATCTGACCAGTAATAA
Organism: uncultured Candidatus Saccharibacteria bacterium; assembly: GCA_964575575.1. Taxonomy (GTDB): domain Bacteria; phylum Patescibacteriota; class Minisyncoccia; order Phycocordibacterales; family UBA2163; genus UBA2163. The sequence goes on from CAZNQQ010000007.1 coordinate 6,027, forward strand.
ATGTTTCTACATTCCATGTCACTCCTTGTGGTGAAGACACAGTGATACGCGCAGATTCATAGGTATTACCTGGAAGATTACTTTTTATTATAGCTTCTGGGTTTGGTCGTTCAAAAACTATATCAAGAAATGTCACGCCAGAACCTGTACATCTTTCGGTGCCATTTGCTAGTATTCCGCAAAATTCTGATATAGTGTTACCCCTTCTTAAAGTGAAAGTTTCAACAATCTCACTTGATCCGCCATATGCTTCGTCTCTGTCTCTGTCTGCAAAAAATATATACGAGGTATTGTCAGCTGAATCAAAATGCACACCGTATCCTACATTAAACTCACTACTACCTGTTGTAAACTCCCTAACACTCAAGCCAAAAACTTGAGCTTTGCGTATAGATAGAGCAATATCATAAGCAAGATTCTCTAAAAGAAGTGTGCCTGAAAACTGCGAATGTCTTGCAAGTATTACAGATGTAATAATCGTAAAAATAGCCACAGAAACTACAAGTTCAACCAAACTAAATCCACTATTTTTTTTACCAAACATATTCATATTACATCAAAAAATGAAATTAAAAATATTTAAATTAAAGAAAAACACAATAATAATCCCTAATATGAGAAAAGGGCCAAAGGGTATCTCACTCTTCATTGTAATGCGTTTATCTTTTGAATTCAACGAGAAAAATAGCATAAGTATAATACTTATGATTGCACCAACCCAAAAAGAGATCAGGATGGCACTTGCTCCAAGCGAAAGCCCTAAGAACCAACCGATACCCAGTGCCAACTTTCCGTCTCCTAAGCCTATCCACTTCCCACCAGAGAAAAACCAAAGCATGAAAAACGGCAGGAACAGTATTGGTCCTGAAAAAAATGGTAGTAAAGTTGGTATTGATAATTCAAATATAGAAAAATCAAAAAACATACCAGCTAGCGACAATACAGCAAAAGTATAAACCAGATCGTCAGGTATGATTTTGTGTTTTAAATCATATATCAGAATCACTATAAGAATAGAGAACAGAATCATAAAATACAAAGACAGCAACATAAGGTGTGACGGAGAAACAAACAATAGATTTGAAAATTTAAGAAATATCCCAAGAAATACCGCTCCTGTAAGAAGTTCAATTAGTGGGTACTGAAAGGAGATCCTGCTTTTACAGCTCTTGCATTTCCCAAGCTGAAATATAAAAGAAAAGACAGGTATAAGCTCAAACCATTTTAATTCCTTACTGCACGAGAAGCATTTAGACCTACCTAACAGCAATACCCCAGTGTTATACCTAAGAGAAGTAACGTTTAAAAAGCTACCGATAATTGTCCCAAATATAAAATAAAAGATTGCTAGTAATATTTCTATTTCCATCATATATGTTAATTATAACAAAATATCCGCTTTATGGGGCGGACATTTTGTTGTGTATATTAAACCAAATTTAGATTTTACGGCTCAAGACCATATATTGGGTCTATACCTGTAAATCCTGATGTATACGCTCCTGCACCAAGACAGTTTGCACCAGTTGTTGAGTTACATGCATCGTCAGATGAAAGTACAACGTGACCAGTGTCTTCAAGTGTTGCACCTATGTGGTATTTTGTTGGGTTACCACTGGTTGGATAGTGAGCATACAAATAATCACCTCCTCCAACCGGATCATGAGGGATAGATGCTATATATCCGTCTGCTACAAGTGTTGATGAATCAAGATCAGTTACATCAGGATAGTAACCATTTGAGTCAAAATAAAACTCCAAAGCAAGCTGTAGCTGCTTAACGTCTGAGATTCTTTTTGCGTCTCGTGATTTTTGTCGTGCTGTGTTTAGACTTGCCAATACCACAGATGACAAAACACCAATGATGGCTATAACGACCAAAAGTTCTATAAGCGTAAATCCTTTGTTTCCTTCTCTTTTCATATATTTATTATATTACCTAGTATTATAATGTATATTATATACTATAATTATGTTTTCAAAAACAGACGTGTGGATAAGTCTATTACTATATACCTGCAGAGATATTGTATATTGGCATAAGTACAGCTGCCAGAAGCACACCAACACCTAGTGCAAGTGCCACTATCATCATAGGTTCTATAAGAGTAACGAGTGTATCCACTGCATTTTTCACCTCTCTTGAATAGAATTTTGACAGAGTGTCTAGTATTTTACCAAGCTCTCCTGTTTCTTCTCCAACTTTTATCATTTGTATCATTATGTTTGGGATTTCAGGATACTTGCCAAGAGATTCAGATACTGGGGAACCAGCTTTTACTGCTTGAGATGATTCTATTAGTAGTCTCTCATATATAGGGTCTCCTACAACAGTTGCGGATATTTCTATAGCTCTAACCATAGTGATACCACTTGAAAGCATCGTACCTAGGTTGTCTGAAATCCTAGACAGATATAACTTTCTATAAAGATTCCCTAAAAACGGTATTGATAATCGTAAATGTGATACTGAAAATTTACCTTGTTTAGTTTTACTAAATTTCCAAGCAAAAAACCCACCGATTACTATTATTATTAAGACAAATATACCGTAGTTTACAAAAAAGTTACTAAGTCCAACCACCATTTTTGTATATATAGGAAGTTCCTGACCAGAACCCTCAAATATCGCGCTTATACGAGGAATAACAAGAGTAAGCATAAGTATCATAACTGTAACAAATGTGAATACAACAAATGCGGGGTAGATTAAGGCGTTTTTAGCTTTTGATGTAACAGCATAAGACCTATCTAGATGGTCTGCCAAATATGAAAAAGTCTGATCAAGCTGTCCTGATTCTTCACCAGCTTTAACCATGTTTACATAAAACGGAGTGAATATCTTCTCGTGTTTTCCTAAAGCTGTTGATATTGTATTACCAGCTTGTATGTCGTCCACTACGTCAGCGAGCGCCTCTTTCAAAAGTTTGTTTTTTGATTCTGAACCCAAAAGCTTAAACACACGAAGTGCTGACACTTGCGACTCAAACAATGTAGCAATCTGCCGAGAAAGAATAACTATTTCTTTATTTGCAACTCTATCAAAAAATGTTAGGTTGCGACCAAACAGCGACTTTTTCTCTGCAGACACAATAGAAGCGATAACAAGACCGCGTCTCTGGAGTGATGAGATAGCGACGTCTTCATTAAGAGCATCGACGCTTCCTGCTGTCTCGTGTCCTGTTTTGTCTATTGCTGTGTAATTAAATAACATAATTTTAAACTAGTTGTTCCAGTGCTTTTGGATTAAGTGAATGCGCTTTAGCGTCTTCTATTGTTATTTCCCCTCGTCTTACAAAGTCCGCAAGTGATCTGTTCAGGTCAACCATCCCCTCGTTCATACTTGTCTCAATGACAGTGTTGATCTCATGTGTTCGTCTTTCGCGTATGAGGTTTGCAACTGCCTTGTTGTTTATAAGAAGCTCATAAACTGGTATCAAACCTCCAGAGATCCTAGGTACAAGCCTTTGTGAAAAGATCCCCACAAGTGAAGCTGCAAGTTGCATACGAATCTGATCTTGACCTTCCTCTGGGAATGAATCTATGATTCTGTCTATTGTTTGTGCTGCATTGTTAGTATGAAGTGTAGAGAGCACCAAGTGTCCAGTTTCTGCGGCTGTTACAGCAGTTGAGATAGTCTCTGGTCCACGCATCTCTCCTATCATAAGTACGTCTACGTCTTGCCTAAAGACTGACCTTAATGCAGTAGCAAAATCACTAGTATCTATCTTTACTTCGCGTTGGTCTATCATGGATTTTTTCTGTTCAAAAACATGTTCTATAGGATCCTCAATAGTTACGATATGCTCTGCTCTGTTTTTATTTATTAGCTCAATCATAGAAGCCAGAGTCGTCGTTTTCCCTTGCCCTACGGGCCCTACCACCAAGAAGAATCCTTGTTTCTTTTGGGCAAATGTCTCAAGTATAGGCGGTAAATTAAGCTCTTCTAGAGATCTTATGTCTTTTTGGATAAGCCTTAGAGCAATCCCTGCAGCGCCCTGCTGGAAAAAACCATTGCCTCTAAACCTGTATTCACCGTCTTGAGAATATGAAAAATCGATCTCTTTTGTCGCAAGGAAAGTCTCTTCTTGTTCTTGGTTTAAGAGTTCCTTTATTAGTCCTAGTGTGTTCTCTGGTGTGAGTTTTTGTCTTTTTAGAAGTGGTATCAAGATGCCGTTTACTCTTATAGTAGGGTGGTTACCAGCAGACAAATGCAAATCAGACGCCGCTTCTTTAACAACAAGATTAATTAATTCGTCTAATTCTTTTTTGTAATCCATTATTCCTTCAGTCATATTAATTTATATTATGGTTTTTTATAATTCCTTCAACTTTGTCTAGCACTTCAGAGGGTATGGTGTCGGCTTTTATAATATAATCATCAACTCCTAATTCTTTTGCCTTTTTCATATAAGATTCCTCCCACTGGTTAGAGATCGCTACCAAAACAGCACCTGTGGCTAACTTTTCTTTGCTAAGGATTTCTAAAAACTCAAGCCCATCAATATCTGGCATTACCATATCAAACAAAATTACTGATGGTACAAAGCCTTCTCGTAACTTTTTAAGTGCTTGATTTGAGTCAGTGTTGGCGTTTACATCAAAGCCACGTTCTTTAAACTTAACCGAATACATATCGAGCATAAAGTTATCATCGTCCAGGATCAATATGCTTTGTTTTTTTTCTGTATCTTCCATAATTACTAGATTAATTATACTATCTTTTAAAAACTCCTCAAAGTTAAGTTGTTGTTTGTTGTGGTTTTTGAGCTGGCTTCTTTTTGTCTTCTATTTTGAGTTCTTTTATATCTTCTTTTTTGGGTGTCTCGTAATCGTCTGACACTAAATCTTCACCTCCTAATGTGTTTACCTCACTGAAAGGAATAATTTTTTTGAAAGCTTTTATGATAGCGTCTTCTTTCATACTAAACATACCGTTTGCACGCGCGATTTTTTTGAGCTCTAGCTCTGAAGGGTTTGTAAGTATAGCCTTTTCTATTTCTTTATTCATATCAAGTATTTCGTACACAGCTGTTCTACCTCTTGTCCCTGAAGGGCATTCGTTAGTCATTTCTATATTGAAAAATTCTTTAGAAGTAGGTACTAACTTTCTGTACTTTTCTGGCATATCGCTAAACTGCTTTTCAAGCATTAGTTTAAGGCTTGCATCTACCGGCACTGGAGTTCCTGTGCCTGGGCAAAGTTTTTTAACAAGCCTCTGGGCTATCACTACTTCAAGAGTAGGTGCTATCAAGAACGGATCAACACCCATCTCTATGAGTCGTGGTATAACACCGAGCGCATTGTTGGTGTGTATGGTTGAAAGCACCAAGTGCCCAGTCAGAGCAGCTTGTACAGCAAGCTTTGCTGTTTCTTTGTCTCTGATCTCCCCCACCATTATGATATCTGGGTCCTGACGCAAAGTTGTACGCAGACCGTTTGCAAATGTATAACCAATCTCTGGTCTTACTTGAGACTGACTTACTCCTTCAATATTGTACTCTACAGGATCTTCAAGTGAGAGCACGTTCTTTGTGTCCCTATCCATTTCTCCAAGCATCGAGTAAAGCGTGGTTGATTTACCAGAACCAGTTGGGCCTGATATAAGTATGAGTCCAAACGGTTTTTTGATTGCGCTACGTATAATCTTTATACTTCGTTCGTCAAAACCCATATCATCAAGAGTCCATATACCCTTTGATGTGTCTAGTATTCTTATCACAACCTTTTCACCATAATACGCTGGGAATGTTGATACACGAAAATCCACCTTGCGGTCATTGATCGTAGTAGAAAAACGTCCGTCTTGTGGCTTTCTTTTTTCGTCGAGCTTCATTGAGGAGAGTACCTTTATCCTAGCTACCACTGCGTCGTGTATCTTAGGTGGTAATACCAAGTTAGTGCGCAATATACCGTCAACCCTAAACCTCACCCTCACTGAATCTTCCATGTGTTCTATATGGACATCAGAAGCCTTTCCTTCTACGGCATACCTTATAATATTTGCAACTATCTTTGTTACTGGAGCTTCTTCTTTTACAGTATCACTTACGTCCTCCTTCTTTTTTTGAGAGACCTTTTTTTCTTTTTGTTCTTTTGTAAACTCATGTTCAAGCTCTGATATAGCTTTGTTAACCTCACCAGAGAAACCTTTGTACATTTTGAGCACACCAACAAAATCAACTTCAGAAATAATATAAATCTTGTATGGCATATCTATCTTTGTAGATATGAAATTAAGAGCATCTAAGGCTTCTATGTTGTCTGGGTCTGTTATCCCAACCTCTAGTACATTGTCCTTCACACCAAGTGGTACGAACTTATAATGAAGGGCTGACTCTTCTGGAATGTATTTAAATACAGCAAATGGAACCTTTTTGTCTCCGAGTTTCCATGTTGGAACATTAAGTTTTTCACTTTTTATTTGTAGTATTACATCAGAATCAACCCCGCGTTTTGCAAGAACGCTTTCTATGGTTCCACCAGACGTACTGGCTTCTTCTTTTATTGAAGGAATATCACTTTCTTCAATAATCTTTTTTTCTGCTAACGCTGGTAATAAATTCATCCTGTTATAGTTACTCTTCTACAACTTCTTCGGATTCTTCAGATAGCTTGTCAAAATCTACTGGAGCAAACGGGTTCTCTCTTCCTACTGGCTCTTGTGTTATCTCTTGACCAAAATCTTTCAGACTCCTAAACACACTGTCTGTCAAAATACTTTCGTCAAGCTTTATGCTTCTGATCTCCAAGAGCAAAGCCAGCAGATCGCTTTGTGATGCTGAACCTCCATCAACAGAACTTTCTGAGACTAGCAGGCTGTTGTCCTTGTTACTGATCGCTACAGTATATATAACCGTAGCAATGATAAGGATTCCTAGTATTATTATGTTTTTGTATTTTTTAAAAAGATTCATTTTTGTTTATTTAAATATTCTTTATATTACTTCAGCCAGTACGTCTGTAAGCTTATACTATATTTATAAAAATCCTCTGGTATCTCTACACCGTCTTCGTCGAACGATCTTGGAAGATCTACAAGCGCGATCTCTGTGATATCAACTATTCTAAGACTCTTCTCTAAATCTCTTATAAACTTAGTTAAGTTGTCATATGTAGACACCATAGAAAACGACAGCTTTACTGATTCGTGCTTGTCTTTACTTGGACCTATTGTACCTGCTGGCCTGTCTTCTGTGGTGTCTATAGAAACGTCTTTTATTCGCATCCCATAAGCTGTCGCAATATGGTCTATATCAAGAACTAAGCGTACATTGTCTACGTTGTCTGGTAGTAGCTTACTTAGTCTGTTTAGGTCGCTTGTTGAAAATGTATTGTATTTGGCTAACAGCTCGTCTCTGATCATCTGTAGTTCTTTAGATTTATCGAGAGCTTCGTCAAACCTTTCTTGTTCTTGGATTATCTCTTGTACATTGTTGTATGTCGGATCAACATACATAAAGAAAAGGCCTATAGACAAGATTATGAGAAGTACTGGGGTGGTTAGTTTAGTCATATATCAAAATTAATTATTCACCTATAGAATTACCTTGTAATACGCTGTCTGAATAGGACAAAAGTCTCGGGTCTATAAATGCAGAGAAGTCAAAAACCACATTGCCTTTGTTGTCTAGGTTTAAGTTAGAAAAGATAGGTTCTTGTATAAACTTGTTTTCACCAAATATATCTGACTGCAAAGCCACAGAGCTAAAGCTAGAAGCAGAGCCACTCATAGAAACATTTATCTTGCCAACTTCGTCTACCTTATAGACAAGGTCCTGAAACTGCAGACTTACGAGTGTACTGGTCTCAAGTAGATCAAAAAATATAGAAAGTGCTTTATGATTGTCTAGTATTTCTTGTGCGGAGTTCATGCGGATATCGAGACGCCCTATCTCTTCTATAAGAGCTGGTTCAAACGCAGCTCTTGCACGATAAAGAGAAGCGCTTTTCTTTTCTATGTTTTGAAGTAAGAATTGTTGATACAAAAACACACCTATAGCAAGAGCAAGTACACCTATAAATATGATAAGTGTAATCAAAAATACTATACCTATGCTACTTTTAGCCCCTGCTATCTCTGTGCGTTGACTTTGTGATGCGGTTGCCAAAGACTTCTTAGGTATGAATGATGTATGTGTTTTTTGGTCCATAATACAATTATATTATACATTACACACGACACACATTAAAGAATAAAAGCAGTAAATATGTTAATAGCTGAAATTTTTTAAAATAACGCTTTTACCCCTCTTCCTGAAGTTTGCGTAGAGCAAGACCTACTGCCACAGCGAACTCTGGCCCGACTTCTTTGAGGACATTTTCAAAAAACGCGGGGGATTCAACCTTTGAAAATGGGTTGCTTAGAGACACATCTGCGTCAAAGTGATTACCTGCAAGCGGTAAAAGACCTTTCATGGTCGCACCCCCTCCTGTGAGCACCACTTTGTCTATGTTTTTGTTGTTCTTTTGCTGGTACTGCAAAAGTACTTTGTTTGATTCTCTAAATATTCGGTCTAGGTTTCTGGTGATTATTTCTTTTGAACTTGTCGCATTTTCGTCTGAATTTAGAGATTCCTGACTTACTCCAAAGTCTTGTTTGACCTCTTCTGCTTTGGACAAGCTTATACTCAAAGACCTTGATATGGTTTGTGTTATGTCTTGTGAGCCACCACTTATAACGTGCGACGCTTTTACAACTCCGTACTCAACGACATAAAGCTTTGTTGAACTTGCCCCCATATCAAGGACCATAACAGGTGTAATGCTTTGCTCTACTACTGCTCTTATGGCGCTGAATATTTCTATCTCAAAAAACCCTACATCAAGACCTGTTGCTTTAACTATTTGATTATATTTATTTAAAGTTCTGTTGTGGATTGCTACAAGTAGCACTTCTATGGTTTTGAGTGATTCATTATCTGACGGCTTCTGTTCGTTTTCAGTTAAAGATGTTGCTACTGAAGACTTTTCTTCGCTTGGAACTATAAACCAGTCTAGCATCACCTCTGATATTGGTACCGGAATGTATTTTCTTGCTTCAAGCGGTATCATTGACGCTAGCCTGTCTTTATCAAGTGCTGGCATAGAAACCAAAGAGATAAGACTTGATGAAAACGGTATTGAGACCCCTGCTTTTTGGGTTGTGACGTTTGCTTCTCTTATAAGGTCTGTAACTGCTTCAGCTAGTTTGGGAGCTGGTAGGTTTGTCGCTTGTCCTATTTCAGAGCCAGCATATTGAGCAAGAGAGAGTTCGCCGTATGTTTCTAAGACCGCAACTCCTCGGCGCTTTCTTAGTTGAACAACTTTTATAGATGACGTACCTATATCAATACCTACTACACTTGCATTCTTTTTGCCTCCAAAATTAAGATTAAAAATTCCCATTGGTTTTTTATTATTATGATTAAGTATAATATAAAAGTATGCATAAAGCGAAAACTTTTCTTGGAATAATCTTTGATTTCCTTTTTCCTAAAAGCGAGCTTGATCTTGCTGTAGAAAAAGAGACTCCAGAGACTCTGGCTGGCAAACTGCTTCAAGGCAGGGAAACCGAAAACAGGTCGATATATGCCCTATTTGACTACAGGGATGAGGTTATAAGACATATGATATGGGCGCTCAAATATAGGAGAAATAGGGAAGTCGCCAAAGTCTTTGCGGTACTACTTTATGACTTCCTCATAGAAGAGTTCTCTGACCTTAGTGTTTACTCTGATTTTGATAAGCCAATACTTGTGCCAATCCCCCTTCATAAGAAAAAATATAGAAAGCGGGGATACAATCAGAGTGAAATCCTTGCAAAAGAGTTAGTAAAGATAAATAACTTTTGCGTCCTTGATACTAATGTATTACAAAAAATTAAAAACACTCCAAATCAAACAAAGCTACACAGACATAAAAGATTAAAAAATGTTGTAGATGCTTTTAGTGTAAAAAATCCCGAAAAAATAAAAAATCGCAATATAGTAGTGTTAGATGACGTCACCACCACAGGCGCCACCCTAAACGAAGCCAAAAAAATACTCCGGCAAGCCGGAGCAAAAAAGGTGGTCTGCGTCGCCATCGGGCATTAAAAAAACCGCCCCGTACTGGTGGGGCGGCTTGAGATAGACTGTATTAAAACTTTAGTTAATTTCTTTTATAGCTTCCCTGCATTCTGTTTCATTATTGCCGTAATAACCTCTGTTTATTCTAAATATAGTAATAAAATACCACGCAACAATAAGAAGAGCTCCGGAAAACAAAATTATAACGATAGATAGTTCAATCTCTTTCTTTCCAAAAAACATACCGGAAGTATATATCACTAGACTAAGAAATATTAAAGCTAAAGATATTAGTGTGTCTTTTCTTTTTTTCTTTTTCAGTTTATCCCACAATAATTCCATTCTCTGCTCCTTTTTTTAAATTAAAATGTAAAATTTAGTCTAGATAAAAGATATCACGGAACTGCATTTTGTCAAGGTCTGAACGGCTCAACGCGTTGAGCCGTTCAAAATGGCTTAGATTAAACCTGCTTGTAGCGAAAGCACCCTATTTCGTGGTCGTTAACTATGCCTATGGCCTGCATTATGGCGTAGACTATGGTTGAGCCTACGAAGTTCATGCCCCGCTCTTTCAGGTCTTTACTTATAGTGTCTGAAAGCTCTGTGGTCGCTGGGACTTCTTTCATACTCTTGCGTTTGTTCACAATCGGCTTCCCTTTCGTGAATCCCCAAATGTAAAGATCGAACGAGCCAAACTCCTTTTGGATTTCTATAAAAACTTTTGCATTGCGTATTGCAGAGGCGATCTTTAGTTTGTTACGGACTATCCCCTCGTTGCCTAAAAGCTCTTTTACCTTCTTCGCGTCGTACTTTGCTACCTTTTTTACATCAAAGTTATCAAACGCCCTGCGATAATTCTCCCGCTTGTTTATAATAGTACTCCAAGAAAGTCCGGCTTGCGCGCCGTCGAGCACAAGCACTTCAAACAAATGCCTGTCGTCATGCACCGGCACACCCCACTCCTCGTCGTGGTATTTTGTCATCAAACTATTTTCTTCACTTGACCAGTTACAGCGTTTTTTCATAAGAGATTAATTTTCAACCATTTTATCATATTTTTTTATTAAAAAGCCGTTAGTATTATCTGATACCTGTATCGCAAGACAGGTCAACTTCAAGTATTGTACGCTCCTCTACTACAGCCCCCGCCTTGGCGGGACAAGCATAAACGAACGGCTCAACTTCTCTGAAGTTGAGCCGTTGAGGATTACTTGATCCCGTTAGAAGTCGCGAGGGCACGCAGCGTCTCTACTTTTAACGGGGTTGACAAAAGTATATTTTGGTGCTATTCTATTTAAGGTAATTAATTTTAGAATTTTTACAAAGGAGAAGAAAATGAAGATAAAATTATTTTTTGATTCTGTTGATGAATTTGCTGTATTTATATTGTCAGCAAGTTCAATGAAACTTGATCTTGAATACAAACGCTTAAAGACTGATTCCCCACAACCTGCTTTTTTATATATGGTATCTGAAGTTCATGTAAATGGAGTTACATATTCTGTTGAGCATGTGGGTAACAAGGAGCCAGAGGTGGCATACAAAATCGTAAACTTTATGCTAAATGATAAGCAGATAGAAAACGATGCTGTATACATTACAGGATTAGCCGAAGACATAGATGGTTCCGAAAAAGTTCAAGAGTACATACTTAAAGGTCTTCCTGAAAGTTTCTTATTAACTGAAGGGTGGCAAACAGATTATGAAAATTATCTTTTTAGTAAATTAAATTAAACAATCACTTAACTGAACATCTTTTAGGGGTGGTAGAAGTTATAACAACTTTTACTGCCTCTTTTTTTATTAAATCCCCCGTCGTTGATTTTTATTACATATTCCTATATATTACGTTCAGATAAATAAACCAAATAAACCCTGAAAGGAGGATAAAGTTAATGGAGATTACAATTACTGAAGCAAAAGGTATGAATAAAAGAAAAGACGGTGGTGTGGGAAGTGTAGAAAAAGAACTAAAACTTACTGTTCCTGACGGAGCAACTGTTGCGAGTACTTGGGAAGAAGCAAAAAGAGCAATAGGGTTAGAACCAAAAGTGGAGCCTTATATAAATCGTCAAGAGATCGGTACTATAGAAAAAACAGAAACAGTCTCTGGAAACTACGCTCTAAAAGAAGGAGACACTTTTCATTTGGTCTTTGTATAGTTAAAAACAGAAAATAGCTTGTGTTATATAGGGAGTTGGTTTATACCAGCTCCCTATTATTTTTTTACTGCTACGTAGCATGTTACGTAGCAGGGATATTTTATATAGAAAAAAGGTATAAAATGTGTTATTTTGTATGAATATGGAGAGTTGGCTGAGTGGTCGAAAGCGCCTCACTGCTAACGAGGTAAGGGTTAATCCCCTTCAAGGGTTCGAATCCCTTACTCTCCGCCAATTTACAATTTCAGCATTTTGGAAAGAGATTGCCTCGGCGCGTTGCGCCTCGGCAGGCGCGCGAAGCGCGCCAGACCCCCAATTTGCAACGATTTGCCACGCTCCGCGTGGCGAAAAGGAAACGGCTTGGTTTTGGATTTGGAAGTTCGAACCAATCTTTTTTAGAAAATCCCGAATCCCTTCGGGATTTTCTTTGGAAGCGATAATTTTGGCTTGTTTACTGTCTTTTATAAACTTGTCGGCGAGTTCGAACCGATTATTGCTTTTTTGTTCAAAAGCAGAGATTTTTTCCTGCAAATCCTTTTTGGCGAGGACGAGCTTTTGCTTTTTGGCAGTATATTCCGTTTGCGACAAACTGCCTTCCAAATGTAAATCTAAAAGTCGGTCAAATTTCTGCTCGTTCTCTACCAGCTCGTCCCGCACTTTTTGAGCGAAAGAGCTTTTGGCTTGGGCTTTTTCCGCTTTTTCTTTTTCCAATTCTGTTATGCAGTTTTTGGCCCAAGCCGAACACAAAGAAACTTTTTGAATTTCCTTTTTGATCTGCGAGGTAATGGCGTCCTCTCGCGCGTATTTTTGCGAACAGCGGACTTTTCTTTTAGTGCAACGCAAATAGTTATGTCCTTTTTGCGTTTCGGTAGTAATGAAGCAACCACACTCGCCACAGCGGAAAAGTCCGCGATAAATATACGGCTTGAGTTTCGGAGTTTTCGGTTTTGATTTATTAGCCATTACCTCTTGGCATTTATCAAAAAGTTTCTTTGTGATAATCGGTTCGTGCTTTCCGTCATAGAGTTCGCCCTTGTATCTGATAATTCCGCAGTAAATCGGGTTTTTAAGCATATACTGATAATTTGAGACGGAAAGCAACTTGCTTTTCTTGCCAACCAAGCCTAAGGAATTGATAACCTTTCGGACTTGAGCGAGTGGGTATTCGCCAGTTGAGTACATTTCAAAAGCCCGCTTGATATATTTTGCTTTTTCTTTGTCCACAATTATTTTGCGAGCATTCTTGTCGTTGATATAGCCGAGCGGAGCCCAAGCGGGCCATATTCCATTTCGGAGTTTCTGGCGAATACCCCTCTTTATATTTTCCGAAAGATTATCGACATAGTATTTTGATTGCCCAAAAGCGATGGACAACATAAATTTTCCCTGCGGTGTCGGATCAAACCAAAAAGTAGGGAATTTTAGCGTGGTGATTTTGCCAGTATCTACAAGATAAATAATCCGTCCGCCGTCTATGCTGTTTCTTGCCAAGCGGTCAGGGTGCCACGCTAAAATTCCTTCCACTTTTCCTTCCTCTATGCCCGCCACCATTTCGTTAAAAATTTCTCGCCCGGGTTCTTTGGCGGTTTTGCTTTCCACAAATTCACGGACGATATTCAAATTTTCCTTTTTGGCAAATTCTCGCAATTCAAAAAGTTGCGCCTCAATACTCAAGATTTGCCGTTCGGGTTCGTCCGTGGATTTGCGGGCATAGAGGAAAAACTTTTTGGTTTGTAAATTTATGTTGTCCATATTGTTTTGAAATTAACTTTTGGGCAATCAAAGAAAATATCGCTTTGCTTTTCCGCCGAAGGCGGAAACAAAAAGATTGGTTTGCAAAACTTCGTTTTGCCAGAGCTTCGCTCTGCGAACTTCCGCATTGCCGAGCGGACGCTCTCTTTGGATTTGAAAAATGCTTGGAAAATTCCCGCAAAATTCAATGCCGAGCGGCGAAGCCGCGAGGCAACCAACCTTGTTTTTTCAAAATGTGATAATTGGCGGTCGTTTTTGGACGAAGTTCGAACATTCTTTGACGAAAATCCGAACGCTGAATTTTGAACGCTCCGCCCCGCCGCCGCTCGCTCCGCTCGCTGTCCAGCAAAAAAGTTTTCTTCACATTTTTTGATTTGGCGCGCGATTTCTTTTTCTTTTAAAAGGAAAAGAAAACTTTTTTGCTGACCTCTGCTCTGAACGAGCAGGGTGGCGGGGCTTCGATTCGGAAGCGGGCGGGCAAAAATTCCTTCCCCCAGACCCCCTTCCTTTTTGCCCGCCCGCAAGAGTATTTTCCAAACGAGCGAGGCGACGGGAGCTATTTTTCTATATTATCCTTGATTTCTTTAATTTTTTCAACATCTCCTACTTTTCGCCGTAATGTTTCTAATTTCTCGCGTTGCTCGGAAATTCCTGCTTTAATTCCGGCTGCGTCCATTACAACACTCTTGATGTTTTCAGGCGATTTATCATTTTGCTTCGCAATGAGTTCGGCCAATTTTTTTACGCGTCCCTTATCTTCTTCTTTTTTGACTCTTCCAGCCACATCTTGATCTTGTATAAGTTCTTTAAAAATTTCTTCTAGTTTTGACTCTTCTGCAATGTTTGGTGCTACGCGCTCAATAATGGCCGAAGCTGCCGCTTTCCTTTTTTCAAATTCCTGTTCAAGCACATTTTCAATTTCGCTTACATCGTCCATAGTCAATTTGCTAGTTTCAGCCAATACACGAAGGTCGGTTTGGTCAAAACCTCGCTTTCCATGCAGTTTAAAATACGCCACTTTCGCAGGGTGAGAGAGATTAATTTCCTCCTCTTGGAAAGTTGTCGGTTGTGGTTCGTACCACTTTTCAGGCAAAGGCACACCACCAAATCCAAGGGGCTTGCCTTGTTCGTCCCGCTTTATTAAATGAACATCAAGAAAATTTAGTGATTCACCCTCACGAATTTTCCCTTGCTCGTCTACGGCTGCGATCATTAAATGTTCCTCTGGAGCTTCCTTAAATTCATCAGAAGCAACCCATTCCATTTTTCGCTTTTTGGGATCTTCATGTTCGGATGACAAAAATAAACCATATCCTTTTGAAAAAAGTTGCTGTTCCAGATTTTCTAAATCGTCAGGGTCAATAGTGAGATCAACGTCCTTATGAACTCCGATGTACTCTCCTTTCATTAAAGAAATATTAAGTGCCCCGTCTAATTGCCAGCGTACATCAGAACCCTCAAAAATATTTCCTAATTTCTTCATGTCTCTATTCATTTGTTCTCTTTCCGCGTCTGTAGGTGCGCGACGCTCATCGCCTTTATCTTGGTCCAAAACCGTCTCGTCAAAAAATGCCGGTCTTTCTTGATGACGAAACTGTTCGCGAACCGATTCCAGACTCGCTTGTTCCGCTTCTGGCTTCGGTCTTTCTTGAGATTGCTCTTGTGGAAATGTAAATTTTTCTGGTGAAGTCATATTTTGTATAGAAATAAATTTGGGTATCCTTTTACTTCGTCTTTCAAAATTTCTGTCCAGCCATCAATAGGCCAAACATACGTGATAACTTTTGTTCCTTTTTTCAACTCTTGCTCAAACTTTGTTTTCAATCTTGGCATTACTTCAGGCATTAGCCAAACATATATAAGATCGGCGTCATGCAATTTTGTATTCCAGACATTTTTGTAAGAGATTTTAATATTTGCTTTGTTTTTTGAAAAAAGTCTTCTGATATGGGAAAGGATAAATGGAAAAAGAGAAATTTCAAATCCTTGTGCGTTCGCGCCCTCATCTGCCGCGGCACAAATAAGCCGGCCATCACCACATCCTAAATCGTACATTTTCTGACCTTTTTTAATGTCTGACATCTTCAAAAAACGAGTCACATCATTTTTCCTTGTTGGCACAAACGGCGCACCTTGCAATCCCGCATAGGCGAAACTAAGCAAAACTGCAAATCCGATTATAATTAAAATCGTTGTCATAAAATTAGATCATCAACAGTTATATCCAAAGCTTTCGCCAGCCTCTTGAGCGTTTCTAGAGTAGGGTTTTGATTTTTTCCAGCTTCAATTTTGATAACTGTATTGTTAGAAACATCAGCAAGGCGTGCTAACTTTTCCTGTGTTAGTCCTTTTTGTTCTCGTAGTTTGCGTAATGTTTTGGATATATTTGACATAACTTATCTTTAAGTAGTAGAATTGAATTATAAGCTGTATTTTATTTCTTCTACTACAATGTTAGCTCAATTTTATTCAAAAGTCAAAAGAAAGGGAGTTAAAACAATGCGCGCGCACGGGTGTGGAGGGGCAAGCGCATTTCCTATTTTGTATTTTTTAGCTCCCGTCGCCTCGCTCGTTTGGAAAATACTCTTGCGGGCGGGCAAAAAGGAAGGGGGTCTGGGGGAAGGAATTTTTGCCCGCCCGCTTCCGAATCGAAGCCCCGCCACCCTGCTCGTTCAGAGCAGAGGTCAGCAAAAAAGTTTTCTTTTCCTTTTAAAAGAAAAAGAAATCGCGCGCCAAATCAAAAAATGTGAAGAAAACTTTTTTGCTGGACAGCGAGCGGAGCGAGCGGCGGCGGGGCGGAGCGTTCAAAATTCAGCGTTCGGATTTTCGTCAAAGAATGTTCGAACTTCGTCCAAAAACGACCGCAAAATGGAAAATCTTTCTAAAAAAGTCGCGCAGATGTTTCTAGTAGCACTTCCCTACACTACTGATGAGAAGGAGCTTTTTGAGTTGATAGAGAAATACATAGAAACAGGCGTAGGTGGGTTTATGCTCGGTATCGGAGGCAAACTACCATACGCTGAAGCAGACGGGGTGATAGATATCAAAAAACTAAAAACTCTTGTAACAAAATTAAAAGAACTAGACCCAACGCTGTTTATAGCAATAGACGGCGAAGGCGGAAGTATATTTAATCTATTTGAAAACATCTCTGACCTCAAGCCACAAAGGTATTATGGATTAGAATATGAAAAATCTGGAAGCACTGATGGGTACGAGAAAGACTTGGATCAATATGTAGGAATCATGAAAGAAGTCGGAATCAATATGAACTTCGCACCTATCTTTGGCAGTGCAAAGAAAGGATACAAAGGGTATTTGAGCGCTTACGACAGAGCGTATTCTGACAAAGACGAAACAGTGAAGAAGTTAAGCGCTATTGCTGTCCAAAAGATGCACGAAAATGGGATAACATCCGTAGGTAAACATTTCCCAGAATACGGCTCACTGAACAAAAACCCACACACCCATCTCTCAAAGATAGAAACTTACGATGAAAAAGACGCACTTAGCTCTGCTATGTCAGAAGGAATTGTAAAAGTTATTATGAAAGGTCACGTACTCTCACCTATTGATGAACATGTACCTGCAAGTATCTCAGAAAAGGTAGAAAGGTATATAAGGGATGATTTAGGTTTTAAAGGGCTTGGAGTGACAGATGAAATATTTATGTATTCTTTGGGCAATGACGAAGATCGTACAGAAATAGTAGTTGCAGCTGCAAAAGTAAACGACATCATACTAATGAGCTACCCTAAACAAAAACATGGAGACGGCACAATACTACAAGCTGAAAGCCATAACCACTTTGAGAGACTGCACTCTGCTGTACTAAAAGCTACAGAAAACGCCGACATAGATAAATCTAAAATCGACGAATCCTTTGAGCGAATAATTAAATTTAAGAATTAAATTTCTTGGAATGACGGCACTACAGTAACCTCTACTGAATCTTGAACATTAGTGTTGTTAAACGCTGTACAGTTAAGGGTGAATGTTGTTGATGTATCAAGTGGTGAAGAAAGCTGTTGGCCTGCTGTACCTGTCCAGCTGTCGCCGTTTGAGCCTGTAACAGTACATGAAGTTACTTCTACACCTTGCCATTGTACTGTTGTAGGTGTACCACTACGTAGACGTTCTGGGTCGGCAGTGATCTGTCCATCAATCTTTGATTCACGGAACTGATTAAGTTGACCTATCCCTGATATTTCTGTTGTCTGTGTACTAAGATTAATATCTGTTTGAGAACTAGTTGTTGTTGTGTCAGACCCAGTTCCACCGCTTCCACCCTCACTCACTGGAACACATGATGCGGAATCTGCTGTGGTTCTTATCTCCTCGATCTGACATGCTGCAGTTTCTGAAACAATGCTACCACCATGGAAACCACTAGCTCCTCCACTGTCTCCATAACTTCCTTGTGTATATGCAGCGTCACAGCCGGTACGAAGTGTTAAGTACTGTAGAATATGCCTTGTTTCTCTTGTTCCTGTATAGACCCGTCTTTCAGTGGTTGATTGTGTACATTGTGAGTGGTCTCCAGTAGAAGAAATAGTCTGCCAAGAATCCCAACTTCCGTTGCCACAAGGATCGTTCTCCTCAACAATATATGTACAAATATAATCAGCATTTGCTTTTGAGATCTGAGTATAGATAGTAACAAGCGCTACAACCGCAACTATAAGAGCGATCGCACTTATCCAGTTCCAGATGTGAGAAGGAGCTGGAGCTGAAGGATTTATTTCTGGGTTTTCCATATTTTCCATATTTATATGTTTAAATTATTATACCTAATATTATAACAACTAATTTCTTATATTAATTTACCACCTGTGGACAATTGATTCCTTTAGTTTTTGATTGTATAAAACTCACTTTTTATTGTACCGGCTGTATCAAGTACTGAAATACCAACACTGTTCCAAACTCCACCACGCCTATCATATACCCAGAACGCTGGGAACTTTAGAAGTCCGTTTTCAATCAGGAATTGCCTGTCTATCGGGTACGCATTAGAGCTATTTGAAGAAGTGTCTACAAGAACTTGCATATCGCTATCTGTCAGTGGGCCATATATAGCAAGCGTGTCGTCACGAAGCTCTTGCATATTTACGATTTTGTATGTCAAAACCATAGGGTTGCTACTCAATACGTGTAGTTCTTCCCCATCAGGGCTAAAGAACTGAATAAATGGCATACCGAAAGTCTTCATCAGGTCTCCTGCAAACCCACGGACATCGTCAAATGTATCTACCTGTATTAGACCGTCTGGAATATTCCCTTGTGAAAATTCATACAGATATACATCTACCTCTCCATTGTACATAGACCCGTTTTTATGTGCGATAGCATTGCCTGGGATCTCATACACACTATTGTTGGTTTGTACTACAAATGTGCCATCTGGACGTACTTCATTATTACTTCCAGAGACTGTTTTTGCTTCTGTGTCTATTGTAACTATTGACACAGCTCCTGCTATTACTATCGGGTCTGCTTCGTATACAGTTTTGTTTTCTGAGACAGTGTTGACAGAAACTACTCCGTCAGAAAAGTTTCTCTTGAGTGCGCTTACCCTAAGCTTCCCTGGTACAAATGTAGGGACTATGGTTTTGTAAGAACCTGTCACGTCGGTGCGTATTGTCGCTTCGTCTATACCTAGAACATCGATAGTTGCTCCTTGTACAGGCTCTCCGTTTAGATCAACAACTGTGCCTTTTATTACTACTGTTAGTTGTTTACGGCAAGTATCACAGGCTTCGGTAATCTCTTCGTATACTGCGTCGCGCGCTTCGTAGTCTCCCTCAAGTTCATAGAGATACGCAAGCGAAGACAAATCAGCAGACGAAGGTTCTGCTTGCATCTCTAGAGTTTCAAGTATATCTTTGGTTGATTTGCCACCAGAGAGTGACGCGTAAACTCCGTTGTGAAATTGTAAATCTTGTGTTAACTCTTCTTCTGAAAGGCGTGTTGCATTGTCCGCATCAATAATCCTTCCATTACCAAGATCAGTTACTACTTGCCCTAATTCATCTCTAGATAAGTTTTGCCCTGCCAGATCTTCAACTGACACAAATACCAACTCCGCTTCCCCATTACTGCTCATAAACTCAAACCAAAAACCTCTTCTTATGTCTCTTTCGTTTAGAACGCCACCTAGAGCATCTGTTACGCGTCTTTTTTCTATCTCCCAGAGCTCTTGCTCAAAAGAAAACCTCATGTCTTCTTGAGATATTCTTTGGTTCATAGTGTAGACGACGGCTACGGCACCAGAGACAGAGAGAACTGCTATTATAATCAATACTATAGCTATACTTTTCATATGTATAATTATACATCATACAGTAGTTTGAGCATATATATTTTAATGTATATGTTTATAAAAAAATGATAAAATAGCTGTATTAGTAATTTAATATTCTAATAAAAATATGAAAGGGATAATTACAATAATAGTTATAATAATACTTATAGTAGTTGGATTCTTAATGCTTAGCGACGGAACTTCAACAGAAACTGTGGTGGAAGAAGTGGTAACAGAAGAAGTCGTTGAAGACTCCGAAGAAGTTATGATAGACACAACAGGAGAAGTAATGGTTGTAAAATATAATGACAGTGGGTTTACACCAGAGAACATTGAGGTTTCAGCAGGGCAGGTTGTTAGGTTTGTAAATGAAAGTACTGGAAATATGTGGGTAGCGTCTGACAACCACCCTACACACAAGATAATGCCTGAATTTGACAACAAAAAAGCGGTTTCAGCCGGAGAAAGCTATGAATTTACGTTTACAAAGGTTGGAGAATGGGCATATCATAACCACGTAAAACCGAGCGCTGTAGGAACGGTTGTTGTTAAGTAGCTGTTTACACAAATAGCCATATGATGCTATTATTATAGGTATTATTAATAGTAGTGATAATTTGAATATTCAAACAATATGAAAGGTATAATAACTATCATAATAATTATCATCATCATAGTAGTAGGCTTTATGATGCTTAAAGGCGACGATACCGCAGAAGCACCAACACCAACAGAAACTGAAGAAGTAGCAGAAAATGCTGCAGCAGTAGTTGAAGGAGTTGAAGAAGCTGCAGAAGCAGTGGAAGAAGCTGAAGAAGAAGCAGCTGCTGAATAAGCACTCAAGATGATACAACAAAAAACCCGCGGTCTTAAGACCGCGGGTTTTTTGTTATACTTAACCCTATGCAAGAAACAGACTCACTAGAAAAGCACTTCAGGCTTACAGATACCCAGAAAAAGGCACTTAAGAAGCTTGGTATTTTAAATGTACGAGATTTGCTTTTTCACTTCCCTTCTCGCTATGAGAACATAACCGGCAACAAACCAGTAAATATGCTAGAGACTGGAGATGACGCTATTATCTACGGCAAGATAAGCGGGCTTTCTACACGAAAGTCATTCAAAAGCAGACGTCCAATAGCAGAGGGTTATATAGAAGACAGTACGGGAAAGATAAAGATAATATGGTTCAACCAGCCATACATTGCCAAAATGCTCAAAAACGAGGCGCTTGTAAAACTAAGTGGCAAAGTAACCGGCGATGAGAAAAGCATATACATAGCAAACCCAGAAACTGAAAATTTGGACAACTTGCCAGTAAACATTGGTGATTCACTTTTTGGAAATCAGGCCGATGTAAATACATTCTTACCAGTCTACCCAGAAAGTCGAGGGATTACTTCTAAATGGTTCTATCATAATATACAAAAAGTATTTGCAAGCGGACTTCTTGATGAGCTTGAAGATGCTCTTCCAGATGAAATATTAAAAAAATATAATCTGCCAAAACTCAAGTCTGCACTCATCTGGATACACACACCCAAGAAACAACAAGACAGTGAATCTGCAAGAAAGCGATTTGCATTTGGAGAGGTCTTCTTCATACAAATCTCTAAACAAAGAGAAAGAAAAGAATACGAAAAGAAAAAATCGTTCCATATAAAGCCGGACAAAAAGGAAGTGGGGGGATTTATGGAGCGGTTCCCCTTCTCTGCGACTAAATCACAAAGTGATGCAATAGAAAGTGTACTGAAAGACTTTGAAAAGAACCATGCTATGTCGCGCTTACTTGAGGGTGACGTAGGCTCTGGTAAGACTGCGGTTGCAGCAACTCTAGTGCATGCTGTTACGACTACGCGCCCTGAGGGTCAGGATTTTGGTAATTTGCAAACTGCATATATGGTGCCAACAGAGATTTTAGCAAAACAGCACTTCGAAACTTTCATAGAATATTTCGAGCATTTGCCTATAAACATAGGACTCATAACTTCAAGCGGATGTAAGAAATTCCCTTCCAAAGTAGACCCTAGTGGTGCTACCAATATATCCCGCTCACAGCTTCTAAAATGGGTTGAGAATGGCGAAATACCGATCCTCATTGGTACACACTCACTCATCCAAAAGACAGTGAAGTTTGAAAACTTAGCCTTTATAATCATAGACGAACAACACCGCTTCGGCACCGCCCAGAGACAGAGGCTCACAAGAAAAGATGACATAGCGCCTCACCTACTCTCAATGACAGCAACTCCTATTCCTAGGACTCTTGCTCTCACTGTATATGGGGATTTGGATTTGACGATACTGGATCAGATGCCAAAGGGTAGAAAGCCGATTATTACAGAGATAATTACGCCAACCAAAAGAGATAGTGTTTATGAAAAGATACGAGAAGAGCTAAAAGCAGGTAGGCAGGCTTATGTCATAACTCCCAGGATAGATGAACCCGATCTAACAAAAGAGAAGGTAATAAATGCAAAATCAGTAAAAGAAGAAGCTAAAAGATTAAAGAAGGATATATTCCCAGAGTATGAAATGGATATACTGCACAGCAAGATGAAGCCAAAAGAAAAGGAGGATGTAATGCAGAGATTTTCTGACAATGAAATACAAATTCTTGTCGCTACTTCTGTGGTTGAGGTCGGAGTAAATGTGCCAAATGCAACGGTGATAATAATAGAAGGCGCAGAGCGTTTTGGGCTTGCACAACTTCATCAGTTAAGAGGTAGAGTAATCAGGAGTAATCACCAGGCTTACTGCTATGTGTTTTCAGAAAGTAAAACAGCTAAAACGGCAGAGCGTTTGAAAGCTTTAAAAACTGCAAAGAACGGATTTGAGCTTGCAGAGTTTGATTTGGGAATTCGTGGTTCAGGCGAGCTTTATGGCAAACGCCAGTCAGGGCTTTCTGACATTGCAATGGAGGCGATGAAGAATCTCAAAATGGTAGAAGCCGCGCGCGAGGAAGCACGCGCAATAGTAGAGAAAGATAACACTCTAAAAGACTACCCTGCTATAAAAGAAATAATAGAGAGAAAGACTAAAGATATTCACTTCGAGTAATTTGGTGCGTGCGCCAGGAATCTCTCTCCTTACAGGAGCTGTACACCTTTCGTATCGTACTCGCTACGCTCCGTGCGATTTACTCAAGGTTTTCTCGTCCTTAAACAAGCAAAGCTTGTTTCCCACTTCATTCACTTCGTTCATGTGGAATTATATAACTCTGCTCGAACATTTTTTGAACGAAACTGACCGCCTCCG